>REEE01000108.1 GCA_007695245.1 Candidatus Competibacteraceae bacterium
AAGACGTACCCCAGCAGGGCGGCGGCCGCCCCCAGCAGGGCGACGATGCCCACCACCAGCGCCAGAGTGACGCGCGAATCGCCCGCTCCACCACCCTCGGAGAAATTCGCCGCGGCCTGCTGGACGGAACGCTCGGCGGTCTCCCGGGCGATGGTTTCGACGACCGGCTGAATCCCGGTGCGGACCATCTGGAGAATCTGCTGTTTGAATTCCGGGGTGCTCGTGACGAACGTCAGGGTTTCCCGGCTCTTTTGGTCGATTTGCGTCTCGATCTGCTGGAGCAGGTCGTCGCGGTTGAGTTCCAGCCCGCGCGCGATATTCCGTTGGGAGACCCCTTCACTAACTTCCCGGGCGGCCTGTTCGGCCACGGCGCGGGCGCTTTCCTGGGCGGTGGTGCGCGCGGTCTTCTCGGCGGTGCCGCGCGAGATTTCCGTGGCCACCTGCTTGGCGGCTTCCTGGGCGGCGCGCACCGCCGCATGCGCCGCCCGCCGGCCCAGATCCTCGGCGACGCCGCGCGCGGCTTGGACGGCGACTTCTCGCGCCAGATTGGGGACCAATTCCTGAATGATATCGCGGGCGACTTTTTCGGCGGCCGCCCAAGCCACCCGCTCGGCCAGTTGCTCGACTTCGTTGGTGATTGGGGGTCCAGCCGCCGGTTCGGGAACTGGAAGCGGAGCCTCGGCGGACGGTGGGACCGAGGGCGCGGCGGGCGCGGGCGCCTTCTCGACCACGGCCGGTCTCGGAACGGCCAGTTCCGGGGAGATCGGTTCTTCGAGGGCAATGGCGGCCGTGCCTTCACTGACCATCTGCAACACCGCATCGAGTTGCGCCGGCGTATAGGGCTTGGAAAGAAACCCGACCGCGCCGCTTTCCCGGGCGTCCCGCTTGTCCTCATCGGTAGCGTTGGCCGAACACATGATAATAGGCGCCGACTCTTCGGGATGGAGTCCGGTGATGTTGCGGCTGGTTTCAAACCCGTCCATGCCGGGCATCATCACATCCATGAAAATGATATCGGGCTTCTTATTGTCCAAATACTTGACGCAATCCTCGCCCGACCCCACCCAGTCCACTTCGACGCTTCGTTCGAGCAACATCTTGCGCAAGGTCAAGTGGGCCACCTTGGAATCATCCACCACCAGCGCCTTTTTGATATTCATGCAAGCCTCCCACGGCATGAGAATCGCGTCATCGCCGCCCTGCCGGTTCATTCAGGTCAATCGGGCGGTTCGAGCCGTTGCGGTTATCGCGAAAACCGGCAATCAAGACTATGTTATAGATGGATCGTGAAGAAATGCACTGAAAATTACTCACGCGCCACGCGCGAACACGGTTCGCGGCTGAATCCCGACGGCTTGACTCAATTATTTTTGACTCAATTTTGACTCAATTATTTTTGACTCGATGACTGACAGGAGTGTCGCGCTCTCGAGCGCGGTTTCACGGACGCTCGTCCGCCGTTTCCTTGGGTCGCGGCAGCAGATCCTCGCGCCCGACGCCCAGATACAGCGCGGTGGCGCTGGCGATATAAATGGTCGAGTAGGTCCCCACCAACACCCCGATCAGCAGGGCGATCGAAAAACCGTGCATCACGGCGCCGCCGAGAAATAGCAGGACCAGCACCGCCATCAACGTGGAGAGGCTGGTCACGATCGTGCGCGTGAGCGTCTCGTTGATCGACAGGTTCATGATCTCCAGCGTGGACCCCTTGCGCCGCTTGCGGAAATTTTCGCGGATGCGATCCAGCACCACCACGCTGTCGTTGACCGAATAGCCGATCACCGCCAGCACCGCCGCCAGCACCGTGAGATCGAACTCGATCTGGAACAGCGCAAACCAGCCGACGGTGAAGATGACATCGTGGATGGTCGCGGCGATGGTGCCCAGCGCCAACCGCCACTCAAAGCGGAAGATGATGTAGATCAGAATCCCGATCATCGCGCCCAGCGCCGCCAGCCCCCCCTGCTCGGCCAGCTCCTGGCCCACCTGCGGCCCGACGAATTCCGCGCGCGCCAGCGTGACGCCGGCCCCCCCATCCGCCGCCCGCAAGACCTCCAGCACCTGATTGCTGAGCATGGCGGCATCGAGCTGGTCGCGGGGCGGGATGCGGATCAGCACATCCCGGGAGGTACCGAAATGCTGGACTTGGGCGTCGCCGAAGCCGGCCGCAGCCAGGGTTTCCCGGATTTGGGGAACCTCCACCGGATCGAGGTAGCGCACCTCGACGGCCGTGCCGCCGGTGAAATCCAGCCCGAGGTTCAGCCCCCGGACCAGCAGGGCGCCGAGACAAACCAGCAGCACCACCGCCGACAGGATCATGGCCAGCTTGCCCTTACCCAGAAAGTCGATGCGGGTATCGTAAAAGTTCAGTCGCCACATGGAGTATCTTCCAGGCTCACGGTTCAGACCGTCAGTTTTTGCAGCCGTCGGCCGCCGTAGAGGAAATTGACCACCGCGCGGGACGCCAGGATCGCCGTGAACATCGAGGTCAGAATGCCGATGCTGAGCGTGACCGCGAAACCCTTGACCGGACCGGTGCCGATGAAGAACAGCATGATCGCCGCGATCAGGGTGGTCAGATTGGCATCGAAAATGGTGTCGAACGCCCGCTCGTAACCGGCGTGAATCGCCGCCTGCGGGGTGTTGCCATTGCGCAGCTCTTCGCGGATGCGCTCGTAGATCAACACGTTGGCGTCCACCGCCATGCCCAGGGTCAACACGATGCCGGCGATGCCGGGCAGGGTGAGGGTGGCCTGGAGCATGGACAGCGCGGCGACGATCAACACGATATTGACGACCAGCGTGGCGGCGGCGATGGCGCCGAACGTTTTATAACGCAAGACCATGAACCCGGCGACCAGAATCAGGGCCAGCAAGGCGGCGCGGAACCCCTGGGTGATGTTTTCCTGCCCGGCGCTGGGGCCGACCGTCCGCTCCTCGATGATCTCGATCGGGCTGATCAGCGCGCCGGCCCGCAGCAGCAGCGCCAGATCGCGGGCTTCGCGGGTGCTCTCCAGACCGGTGATCTGGAAACGCCGGCTCAGGCGATCGCGGATGACCGCGATGTTGATGACTTCCTCGACGGTGAAGGAGGTCCGGCGGGTTTCGCCGTCCACCACGCGGGTTTCGGTCTTGTTCTCGATGAACACCACCGCCATGCGCTTGCCGATGTTGTCCTTGGTGGCATCCTCGAAGCGGCTGGCGCCCCGCCCGTCGAGAGTCACGAACACCGCCGGGCTACCGGACTGTTGGTCGAGACCGGACGCCGCGTCGACGATGGAATCGCCGGTCAGCATCACCCGCCGCTGCAGCAGCACCGGCCGCCCCTCGCGATCCTGGTACAGGCGGGAATTCAGGGGAATCCGGCCGGTGGCGGCGGCCCGGTCCCAGTCGTGCTCCTCATCCACCAAGCGGAATTCCAGAGTGGCGGTGGCGCCGAGAATTTCCTTGGCGCGGGCGGTATCCTGCACGCCGGGCAATTGCACCACGATGCGCTCGCTGCCCTGCTGCTGGATGATCGGCTCGGCCACGCCCAGCTCGTTGACCCGGTTGCGCAGGATGGTGATGTTCTGCTGCAACGCGAAGTTGCGCTTTTCCCGAATCTCCGCATCGCTCAGACTCAGCTTCAGAGTCAGCGGCCCCGGCTCGCTCTGTTCCAGATTCCGCAAATCATCGCGCAACTGGCGGGCGGCCCGGTCGCGGTCGGCCGAATCGCGGAATTCGATCTGCACTCCACCGACGGCGGCGCGCCCGACCGACGCGTACGGAATGCGCGCGCCGCGCAGCAGCGAGCGGACCTCCTCCACGTAGCTTTCCTCGACCTGCCGCACCGTGGCCTCCATGTCCACCTGCATCAGAAAATGCACGCCCCCGCGCAAGTCGAGACCGAGATACATCGGGCTCAGACCCAGCGCGCGCAGCAGGGCCGGCTCGGCGGAGGCCAGATTGAGGGCGACGACGTAATCGCGGCCCAACCGGTCCCGGAGGATATCGGCGGCCCGGAGTTGATCCTCCGGATCGGTGAACCGGATCAGCAGTTGCTCGTCTTCCAGCTCCAGCGCCTTGAGGGGCAGCCGCTCGACGTCGAGCAGGGCGGCGACGCGGTCCCGCAACGCCGCGTCGATCGCGATATGGGCCCTGGCGCCGGAGATTTGCACGGCGGGATCTTCACCGAACAGGTTGGGGAGCGCGAACAGCAGCCCCCACAGCACCACCAGACCGATGAGCAGCTGCTTCCACAACGGAAATTGATTGAGAGTGTACGGATTGGCCATGGTACGGGGGTTCGGCAGGGCGCCGGGCGGCGCGATGACTGGAGTGCGTTACGACGGGTCGTCAGTAGGTTCTGACTACAGCGTGCTTTTATAAGTGCCCTTGGGCATCAACGAACCGACCGCCGGCTTCTGGACCTTGACCTGAATACCCTCGGCGATTTCCAGTTGCACGAAATTCTCGCCGACTTCGGTGATGCGGCCCAGCAACCCGCCGCCGGTGACGACCTCGTCGCCTTTCTTGAGGGCGTCCACCATGCGCTTGTGCTCCTTGGCGCGCTTGGTCTGCGGGCGGATCAACAGAAAGTAGAACGCCACGATCAGAATGATGGGGAACATCAGGTTCATCAGGCCCAGCTCGCCGCCGCCGCCGGTCTGCGCCATGGCGTCGGAGATCAGGAAATTCAGCATGCCTTCCATTAGGGTTCCTCGTGGATGGGTCGCCCCGCCCCGCGGCCGCGCCGACGGCGATCCGGGTCGACGGCGCCGGGCGTCGAAGCGGGCGCGGCGGCCAGTGGGGAGTGATTGTCAAAGTTCGCCATTATACACGGGCGGCGAAATTTGCCCGCGCTTTTCATAAAATGTCGCGATGAAGGACTCCATCCGGTCTTCGGCGATGGCGGCCCGCAGCTCCCGCATCAGATCCTGGTAGTAATGCAGGTTATGAATCGTGTTGAGCCGGGCGCCGAGAATTTCCCGACAGCGGTCCAGATGGCGCAGGTAGGCGCGGCTGTAATGCCGGCAGGTATAACAATCGCAGGTTTCATCCAGCGGGCGGGGATCGGCGCGATACCGACCGTTGCGGATCCGCACGTCGCCGTGGCGGGTGAACAGATGGCCGTTGCGGGCGTTGCGGGTCGGCAGGACGCAATCGAACAGATCCACGCCCCGGCGCACCGCCTCGACCAGATCCTCGGGTTTGCCGACGCCCATCAGGTAGCGCGGCGCGGCGGCCGGCAGCAGCGGCGCGGTGCGCTCCAGCACGGCCAGGCGTTCCGCCAGCGGCTCGCCGACCGCCAGCCCGCCGATGGCGTAGCCGTCGAAGCCGATATCGCGCAGCCCCGCGGCGGAGAGTTCCCGGAGGTGCGGGTACATCCCACCCTGCACGATGCCGAACAGCGCGGCGAGATGATCGCCGTGGGCGGTTTTACTCCGGCGCGCCCAGCGCAGCGAGCGTTCCATGGACTCGCGCGCCGCGGATTCGGTGGCGGGATAGGGGGTGCATTCATCGAAGATCATGACGACGTCGGCGCCGAGCGCCCGTTGCACCGCCATCGATTCCTCCGGCCCCAGGAACACGGTTTTGCCGTCCACCGGCGACTGGAACTTCACCCCGGCCTCGGTGATCTTGCGGATCGCCGCCAGGCTGAAGACCTGAAAGCCGCCGGAATCGGTGAGGATCGGCCCGTCCCAGTGCATGAAATCGTGCAGGTCGCCGTGAGCGGCGACGATCGCCGTACCCGGTCGCAGCATCAGGTGAAAGGTGTTGCCGAGGATGATCTCGGCACCGCCGGCGCGCACCTCCTCCGGGGTCATGGCCTTGACCGTGCCGTAGGTGCCGACCGGCATGAACGCCGGAGTTTCGACCGTGCCGCGCGCGAAGGTCAGCCGGCCGCGGCGGGCGACGCCGGCGGTGTGTAAGATCTGGAAGTGCATGGAGTCGGCGAATGTGCTATTGGATTTTCTGCTTAAAACTTAAAACTTAAAACTTAAAACTCCCATACATCTTGACCGGCGGAAATGATTCTGACAAGGCGGGGAAAATCGCATGAAAATTCGGCAAACGCTCATCCTGACGCTATGCATCTGGGCCGGGAGTCTGGCGGTTCCCGTATCCGCCGCGGACCTGCGACCGGTCGCGGTCGGGCCGGCGACCTTCCAGGTGGAAATGGCGCGAACCGTTCAAGAGCGCGCCCGCGGGTTGATGTTCCGTCGGGAGCTGCCGCGCGACCAGGGCATGCTGTTCGTGCAACCGCCCGGACCGGCGGTATTCTGGATGAAGAACACCTATATCCCCCTGGACCTGCTGTACTTCGACGCCGAGGGCCGGTTGCGGCAAATCGTGGCCGAAGCGCCGCCCTGCGCGGCGACGCCGTGTCCGACCTATCCCAGCGAGACCGCGAACATCCGCTACATCCTGGAAATCAACGCCGGCGAAGCGGCGCGGC
>REEE01000107.1 GCA_007695245.1 Candidatus Competibacteraceae bacterium
GTTTTAAGTTTTAAGTTTTAAGTTTTAAGTACTTAGCCTTGGGAGAATCGTTTCATGGCCGTCGCTGCCACCGCCCCCGCTCTGATCATGCCGAACGCCCAGAATACCTATGAAGTCAGCCGCGCCGATCTGCCCTTATCCTGTCCGATGCCGAACATGATGCTGTGGTGTTCCCATCCGAAGGTCTATTTGTCCATTGAAGAGACTGGCCGGGCCAAGTGCCCGTACTGCGGGGCCGAGTACATCCTGATTGATTGACGGCTTGAGGTTGCGGACGGAATCGCCGGTGAAACCGCTGGTCGTCTGGCGGTTCCGCGATGGCAAAGCCGGGCACGACAACCAAAGCCAGGGTTTGCTTGATGCCCTGATGGCACTGCGGCCCGTCGAAAGCGTCGCGCGGTCGCCGTTACCATGGCCGATGGCGTTTTACACGGGGCTGTGGCGACGGTGGACGGATGCGTCCCCGGTGCCCGACCTGCTGATCGGTGCGGGTCATCGCACCCACGGGTCACTGCTAGCCGCGCGCCGGGCCTGTGGCGGACGGATTATCGTGCTGATGCGTCCCAGCCTGCCGTTGGGACTGTTCGACTTGTGCCTGATCCCGGAACACGATACGCCGCCGAACCGCTCGAACGTGCTCGCCACGCGCGGGGCGCTGAACCGGATTCAACCCTCTCAAACCCTGGACCCCGGTCTGGGACTCCTGCTGATCGGCGGTCCATCCGCTCATTTCGGCTGGGACGCCGCCGCCCTGCTTCGACAAATCGCCGCCATCGTCGCCGCCGATCCCCCCCTATCCTGGACGCTGACGACGTCGCGCCGTACTCCAGCGGAATTTCTGGAGGGTCTGCGTCCGCTGGCCGACGAGCGATTGCAAGTGGTTCCGGTCGCGGAGACGGGTCCGGACTGGCTGCCGGCCCAACTGGCGCGAGCGGGCCAGGTTTGGGTGACCGCCGACAGCGTGTCGATGATCTACGAAGCGCTGACCGCTGGAGCCGCCGTGGGCGTGCTGGCAACGCCGTGTCGGCGCCCGAGCCGCGTCAGTCGCGGACTCGAACGCCTGGCCGCCGAGGGTTGGGTGACGCCCTTCGCGGACTGGCGACCGGATCGGATGCTCCATCGTCCTCCTGGAATCTTCAACGAAGCCGCCCGCTGCGCCCGCTGGATCGTCGAGCGATGGTTCGCCTGAGTGTGGCGCAAGTGTTGCCGGCTTTGAACGGCGGTGGCGTGGAACGAGGGACGCTGGAGGTGGCCCGAGCTTTGGTGGAAAGTGGGCATCGGTCGGTGGTGATTTCCGCCGGTGGCCGGCTGGTTCCGGAACTGGTGCGCGACGGCAGCGAGCATCTGGACTGGCCGCTGGGGATTAAATCGCCGTTGACCCTGCGCTGGGTTCGACCCTTGCGGCGTTGGTTGGCCGGACAGCGCATCGACATTCTGCACGTCCGGTCGCGGTTGCCGGCCTGGATCGGCTGGCTGGCCTGGCGGGGGATGGACCCGGCGACCCGCCCGCGGTTCGTCACCACCGTGCATGGGCTCTACTCGGTGTCCCGCTACAGCGCCATCATGACTCGTGGCGAACGGGTGATCGCCGTGTCCGAGACGGTGCGCGAGTATCTACGCCGTCACTATCCCAGATTGCCGCCGGAGCGGATTCAGGTCATCCCGCGCGGCGTCGATCCGATGGAATTTCCTGCCGGTTACCGTCCACCCTCCGCGTGGCTGGCGGAGTGGCATCGGCAATATCCGCAACTGCGCGCCGCCCCGGTGTTGACCTTGCCGGGACGGCTGAGCCGCCTCAAGGGCCATGAGGATTTCATCGATCTGCTGGCCCGCTTGCGGGCGCGCGGTTGGCCGGGGTATGGCTTGATCGTCGGCGGCGAGGAGCCCCGTCGGCGGCGTTACGCCGATCAACTTCGCCGTTTGGCGCGGACGCGGGGATTAGAGGAGAAGGTGCTGTTCGTCGGGCATCGCGCCGATGTGCGGGAAATTTACGCCATATCCACGTTGGTGCTGTCGCTGTCGATCCAGCCGGAATCCTTCGGGCGGACGGTGCTGGAAGCGTTAAGTCTTGGGATTCCGGTCGTCGGGTACGCGCACGGCGGCGTCGGGGAAATCCTGGAGCGGATCTATCCCGTGGGTCGAGTTCCCGTCGGCGACCGGGAGACGCTGACGGCGCGGGTGGTCGACCTGCTGGCTGCGCCGCCGCCCGTGCCGATGGAACCGGTTTTTCCTTTGCAGCACATGCTGGATGAAACGCTGGCATTGTATGAATCGCTGCATCGATCTACCAGGCCGCCGGCATGACGCTCGCGCTCTCTGGTCGGACCCTGATCGTCCAGCCGCTGCCTGGCATCGGCGATATGGTTTGGCATCTGCCACACCTGCACGCTATCGCCGCCACGACGCGCGATGGCCGAATCGACATTCTGACCAAGCCGCGCTCCCAGGCCGACCGCCTGCTGCGCGCCGAGCCCTGCGTCGGACGGGTGCTATGGCTGGAGCGCGAAGCCGGGCGTCACGCGGGGTTGCGCGGTTTGATCCGGCTGGCGGCGCTGTTGCGAGAAGAGCGGTATCAACGGGTGTGGATCCTGCACGGCAGCGCCCGTTACGCCTTGGCGGCGCGGCTGGCCGGCATTCCGGAGCGGGTTGGTTACGGTATCGGTTTGCAGTCATTATTGCTGAGCGTACCAGTCCGGTTGCCACCTGATCGGCGGCACGTGCATCCGATTTTGCGCGCGGATGCGTTGCTGAAACAACTCGGCATACCTCACGATGAGCCGGAACCCCGACTGGCGGTGGATGCTCAGGCCGATCGGAGGGTAACCGCATGTTTCGCGGAATGGCCGGAGCCGTGGATCGCGTTGGGCATCGGCAGCAGCGAGCCCTGGAAGCAGTGGGGCGCAGAACGATTTGCGGAACTGGCGCTGGCGTTAAATCAGCGCCGGGCCGGTTCGATCTTCATCGTCGGCGGGCCGGCGGAACGGCCGCTGGCTGAGAGCATTCTCGCCCGGCTCCGCGCCAACGGCGGCACGGCGGCGGATGCGGTGGCCTTGCCGCTGGAACAAACCGTGGCTCTGCTGGCGCGCTGTCGCGGGTACGTCGGCAACGATACCGGCGTATTGAATGTGGCCGCCGCCCTGCATGTGCCAGCGGTCGGTCTGTTCGGCGGTTCGCCGCCGTTGTGGCACTCCCGCTTTATTCATCACTTGATGCCTCCATCCGGCGACCACGGCATGGCGGCGATGACCGTCTCTCAGGTACTCGATACCCTGAACCAACTGGCTTGGATCGATGCGAATCGCGACGTTGCATGATGCCGTGCGGGATGCCTTCTTTCGCTGGGGTTGGTTGTTGCCGGCGGCGCTGCCGTTGACCCAGATCGGCGGCCGGGCGTTGTTCAACGTATTCGCTGGCGTTTATGCCTTGTGGGGGTTGCTGAGTTTCTGGAACCGGAGGGGGCGGTTAGATCGCGCGACCACCTTGTTGTATCTGGCGCTGCTCGGCGTTTTTCTGCTCGGCATCCCCGGCTCGCTCGAACCAGAGCGCGGTCTGCGGCTGTGGGGAGAGTTCGCCGCCCTCAGCTTTAGCATGTTGCTGATGCAGATCGCGCTCCAGGAATCCCCGGTGCATCTCGACCGCCTGCTGAAAGCGCTGGCGCTGTTCGGCGCCATCGCCTTGGGCTTGCTGTATCTTCAACTACCGTACCTATGGCTGGAATGGTCCGGCCAACCTTTCGATCCACTGGCTCAATTGCGGCGGGACAATCTGCCGTTCCTGCTCCCGTTCCTGCTGGGCTGGCTGTGGTGGCACGGCAGCCCGCGCTGGCGCTACGGACTCATGGCCGGCGTCGTCCTCGCCATGCTGGCGTATGCGGCGATCGCCGAGGGGCGGGCGGCGCTGTTGGGGCTCATCGTCGGGCTGGGGGCGTTCTGCGGGCTGGTTCTGGGCTGGCGGCTGCGCTGGGCCGCGCTGCTGGCGGTGCTGGCGCTCGCGATCGGCATCGCCGCCAACACCGGACCGTTTCGCAAAGCGGACCTGGATCCCGACCATCCCGTTGATGCCTTTACCGCCGGGCGAACCATTCTGTGGCGCCAGGCGCTGGAAAATCCGCCGGTGCGACCCTGGCTGGGCGTGGGCATCGGCAATGTCCACCATGCCGAGGCCATGCTGAGTTTCGAGCTGGGCGGGCATTCGCTCCAGGTCAAGCACCTGCATAACTTCGTGCTGGACGCCTGGTACGAAACCGGGATTTTGGGCGTGGGTCTGCTGCTGGCGCTGATCGGCGCGGTGCTGGCGCGGGTGGCGCGGTGCTGGCGGCGACTCTCCGATCTGGATCGGCAGCGAGCCGGCGTATTGCTGGCGGCGGCTCTGGCCATCATGACCGCCGCGTCATTGAGCTTTTCCTACACGTCGCGGCATTTCGCCTGTTATCTGTTCGTCTGCCTGGGTGGCCTGATTCATTTGACCCGATCGCGCCCGGTCGCCACTACGTCTTCAACAACCGGTCATATAATTCCAGATAGGCATCGACGATGACTTTCTCACCATGGCGAGCCAGGAGCGTCCGGTGACCGTTGGCGGCGAGTTCGCAACGCAACGCTTCATCCCGCAGCAGTCGTTCCATGGCGGCCGCCAGCGCGGGAGGATCGCCGATGGGGGTCAACCAGCCATCCTCGCGATCGGCGATGACCTCTTGCAACCCCGGCGCGGCCGTGGACAGCACAGCCCGCTGGCGCGCCCAGGCTTCCAGAATCACATTACCCAACCCTTCCTGTCGGGAGGAGCAGACGCACAGGTCGGCCAGTTCCTGAAAGCAACCGGGATCATCGCGCCAACCCGGCCAGTGGACTCGGCGGGCGATACCGAGTTGCTCGGTATGCCGTTTGAGACCAACGGCCTGCGGTCCATCACCGACGATGATGAGATGGACCGGTCGATCGTGAATGTGGTCCGGAACGGCCGCGAAGGCCTCAAGCAGATCGTCGAAACCCTTGACCGGATGAAGCCGGCCCACGGTGGTCACGATCAAGGCATCGTCGGGCAGGGCGAGTTCTCGGTGCAACCGCTGCAAGTCGGTCGCAGGGCTGGGATGGCACGGCGCGACAAAATTACTGATGTGAAAAATCCGCTCGGAAGGGAAACCGTGCCGGATCAAATGATCGCGGATACCCGGACTGTTCGCGATCCAGGCGTGGGCGTGTCGGTAGCGGCGTGGGTCGTAATATCCCCCCAAGCGAGCTACATGGACGGGTCGCCGACCCGGCGTCAGGTGGGTCAGTCGCGTGGCCCGGCCCAGATAGGTTTGGACGATGTCCGGCTGCTGCTCGCGCAGAATCGCTCCAATGCGCCAGCGTGACCACCAGTCCCAGATGCCGCGCATGGCGACATGAACCTGGGTCGTTTCGGGTTGCAGCCGGGCCGAAACCTGGCTGTCGGCCACGTTGATGGCCAGCACGGGGCAGCCGCGCGCCTGCAACGCGTTGACCAGCCGGATGTAAAACAATTCAGCCCCGCCGAGCGCGCCGCCACCGATAATGTGGGCCGATACGGTCATCATTTTCTGAGTATGTTAGAGGGTAGGTTTAAGGCGGCGCGCGTTATTAGAGCAGTGGTATCGTCCATACTTTAGATGAAAATCCCCTTCAAGACAGGCTGATTCATGTCCGACCGAACCCGGCTTTCGGTGTTCATCACCACCTATAACAACGGCCGCACGCTGCCCGCCTGCCTGGAAAGCGTGAAATGGGCCGACGAAATCGTCATGCTGGACTCCTTTAGCACCGACGACACCTTGGCTATCGGCCAGCGTTACGGGGCGCGCATCACCCAGCATGCATTCATGGGCTACGGCCCCCAGAAGCGCATGGCGCTGGCGGCGACCGTGCATGATTGGGTGTTGTTGCTGGACGCCGACGAGGTGTTGTCGCCTGCGCTGCAGGCCGAGATTCACCAGTTGCTGGAGCGCGGTCCCACTGCGGACGGCTACGAAATTCCCCGTCAGGAACAGATGTTCTGGCGGATGTACAACCCGGCGACCCGCATGAATCATTACCTGCGCCTGTTCGACAAGCACAAAGGCGGAATCGACGACATGCCGATTCACGCCGCGCCCAAGGTCGCGGGGCGAATCGCCCGGCTCAAGGCACCCCTGTACCATTATGGCGAAACCAGCATTCACACCAAGGTCGAGAAAATCAACGCCTACTCGACCGGTCTGGTAGTGGACAAGCTCAAGAAGCAGCGCTGGGGCATTCCGCTGATCATGCTGTTTTACCCCCCGCTGTTCTTTATCCGCAGTTATCTGTTCAAGCGCAACTTTCTAAACGGCTGGGCCGGATTCATCAACTCGGCGATCGCGGCGTTCTACGTCTTTCTCAAGTACGCCAAGCTCTACGAGCATCACCAGTTCGCCAAGTACGGTACCCGACTGCTGCCGGA
>REEE01000106.1 GCA_007695245.1 Candidatus Competibacteraceae bacterium
CCCCCTGCACCAGACGGTGAAATAACGGCGGCCTGAAGCCCTCCGCTTCCGTGCCGTGCGGCAATCCGAGCAGGTCCAGGGTATATAGAACAGACGGCGCTTGGCCGCCTCCAGTTCGGCCCAGCGTTGCCGGTGACCGTCGATGGACAGGTCTGGAATCACGACGTTGTAGCGACAGCAATCGCACAGCGCGGGCGCGGTCTGCTCCGCGCCGACCGGGACCCCGACGCGCTCAGTCGAGCGCCTCGGCACCCAGCCGGCCGCAACGAGCCAGGTCAGGAGTCCGGTCGTCGGTCAGTTGGCCGGCGGCCTCGCGCAGCGCGCCGCGCAGACCCTCTTCCACCACCGGGTGATAGAACGGCATCCGCAGCAGCTCCCGCACCGTCAGTCCCTGCTGGATCGCCAGAGCCAGCAAATGGGCCAGATGTTCGCCGTGCGGGCAACACAACTCGACGCCGAGCAAGGTGCCCCGCCGGGCGTCGGCGTACAGCCGGATCAAGCCCCGATCGGCGCCCGCCATCCGCAGCCGGCCCTGGCCTTTTAGGTCGACTTCGCCGACGACCACCTGATCTTGCTCCAGTTCCTCGCAGCGGCGTCCCACCGTGGCGATGTTAGGATCGCTGAACACGATGCCCAGGGGCACGCGCCGGGCGAAGCACTCGGGCGCGTCGAGCAGGGCGTTGTAACCGGCGATGTAACCCTCGTCAGCGGCTTCGTGCAGCAGCGGCCGCATTCCGTTGACGTCGCCGGCGATCGAGATCGCGAACCCCGGAATGCGCAGTGTGCCCGGATCGAACGGCGGCCGGCCGCGGTCGTCGAGTGGGATGCCGATGTCCTGCAGCCCCAAGCCGTCCAGATTCGGGCGGCGCCCCAGCGCGGCGATGACGGCGTCCACTTCCACGTCGGTCGAACCGGCGCTGACCTGGATCGCGCCGTCTGCCGCGCGGCTCAACTCGGCCGGCTGGCCGAGATGCAGGGGGAATTCCTCGGCGAAGATGCCAACGGCGCGTTCGTTGACCGCCGGGTCGCTCAGACCGGCCACCCGTTCGGCGGCATCAAAGCCGGTCACGGCGATCCCCAGCCGGGCGAGCGCCTGGGCCATCTCTACCCCAATCGCCCCCAGTCCGACCACCGCGATGCGGTCGGGCAAGGTCTCTTGCTCGAATAAGTCGTCGCTGGTCAGGATGCGGTCGCCCAACTTCCGCCAGGGTTGGGGCACGACCGGACGCGAGCCGGTGGCGATGATGATATGCCGGGCTTGCAGCCGCCGGTCGCCGACCGCCAGGGTGTCGGGCGCGACGAATCGCGCCCGACCCACGACCACCCGTTCGCCCAGTTCGTCCGTGACTTTCAGCACCCCGCCGACATAGGCATCGCGTAACTGGCGGACGCGCCGCAGCACGGCGGGCCGGTCCACCTTCAGCGCCGCCGTCCCCGTAATCCCGGCAGTGGCCAGAAAGTCCCGCTGATGCAGGGCCTTGGTGACTTCGATCAGCGCCTTGGACGGCATGCAGCCGACCCGCGCGCAGGTGGTGCCGAACGGTCCGGCGTCGATCAGCACCAAGTTCTCGGTCGCGCGCCGCACCTCGCGCAGCGCCGCCAGTCCCGCCGTGCCCGCGCCGATGATCGCCACGTCGAAAGATTCGGAAGTCGTCGTCATGTTCGAGTCTCCAGGTGGAAAAGTCACGGTGCATTCCGGAACCGGCAATGCAATGGAACGCCGGCCCTCGGTTCTTGAGCCACTTCATAGCCAGAATGCCATATACTGATTTTTAACGCCCCGTGATTTGCATCCAGAGGCGTTTTTTTTGCACGTCCTCTTGCAGACTAAGCTATTGAAAGTATAACCATCAACCCCGACCTCTCTCCCACAGAGAGAGGGGAGTTTTCGTGCGACCTCTCAGCTTAAGGAGCTTGTGATGTCTCATCCGCTTTGGCCTGGAAAACCGTTTCCACTCGGTGCCTCCTGGAATGGTAAGGGCGTCAATTTCGCTCTGTTTGCGGAAAACGCCACGGGGGTCGAACTTTGCCTCTTCGACGTCGACGATCATGAAACCCGGCTGGAACTCACGGAAATCAATAAATGCATCTGGCATGGCTATGTCCCGGAGCTCGGACCCGGCCAGCGTTACGGCTTTCGGGTCCACGGTCCCTTCGCACCCCAGGAGGGTCACCGCTTCAATCCTCACAAACTGCTCATCGACCCCTACGCCAAGGCCATCGACGGCGACGTGCGCTTCGGCGAGGAAATTTTCGGCTATCCCTGGGAGCAGCCGGATGAGGATCTGGGGTTCTCGGAGCTCGACAGCGCGCCGTTGATGCCCAAGGCGGTGGTCATCGACCCGCGCTTCGACTGGGAAGGCGACGAACTGTTGCGCACCCCCTGGCACGAAACGCTGATTTACGAAACGCACGTCAAGGGCTTTACTGTCCGACATCCGGAGATCCCGAAAGAACAGCGGGGGACTTACGCCGGTCTCGCCCACCCGGCCGCCATCGCCCATCTCCAGGCGCTCGGCGTGACCGCCGTCGAACTGATGCCGGTCCATTACTATCTAGCCTGTCCGGGTCATCTGGCGGGCTTGGGTTTGCGCAACTACTGGGGCTACGATTCGCTGAACTTTTTCGCCCCGTATCCCGGCTACAGCGTCAGTGACGGACCCGATCAGGCGGTGCGCGAATTTAAGGAGATGGTCAAGACCTTGCACCGGGCCGGCATCGAAGTCATCCTGGATGTGGTCTACAACCACACCGGCGAAGGCAACCAGATGGGGCCGACCCTGAGCCTGCGCGGCGCGGACAACGCCGTCTATTACCGGGTGGTCGAGGATGACCCGCGCCATTACATGGATTTCACCGGGTGCGGCAACTCGCTCAACGTCCGCCACCCGCAGGTCCTCAAGCTGATCATGGACAGCCTGCGCTACTGGGTGCTGGAGATGCACGTGGACGGCTTCCGCTTCGACCTGGCCTCGGCGCTGGCGCGGGAACTGTACGCGGTCGACCGGCTGGCGGCGTTTTTCGACATCATCCATCAGGACCCGGTCCTGTCCGACGTGAAACTGATCGCCGAACCCTGGGACGTCGGCGATGGCGGCTATCAGGTCGGAGGGTTCCCGCTGCTCTGGTCGGAATGGAACGGGCGCTATCGCGACACGGTGCGCGATTTCTGGCGCGGCGAGCCGAGCCGGCTGGCCGATTTCGCCTTCCGCCTCACCGGCAGTTCCGATCTCTACCAGTTCGGCGGGCGCAGTCCCAGCGCCAGCATCAACTTCATCACCGCCCACGACGGCTTCACTCTGCGCGATCTGGTCAGTTACAACGACAAGCACAACGAGGCCAACGGCGAGGACAACCGCGACGGCGAATCGCACAACCGCTCGTGGAACTGCGGGGTCGAGGGCGAGACCGACGACCCGGAGATTCTGAACCTGCGCCTGCGCCAGCAACGCAATTTTCTGACCACCCTGCTGCTGTCGAAGGGCGTGCCCATGCTGCTGGCCGGCGATGAAATGGGCCGCACGCAGGGCGGCAACAACAACACCTATTGTCAGGATAGCGAACTGTCCTGGATCGATTGGGAACTACCCGAGCAGAACTCGGAACTCCTGAAATTCGCTGGCGAACTGGTGGCGTTCCGTCGCGCGCATCCGGTGCTGCGGCGCCGTAAGTGGTTCGAGGGTCGGTCGATCCACGGTTCCGGCGCGCATGACATTATCTGGTTCAATCCGGACGGCGGCGAGATGACCGAGGAACAATGGCAGGACGGCCTGGCGCGGGTGATCGGCGTCTTCTTCAACGGCGAGGAAATCGCCACCCTCGGCCCGCGCGGCGAACGGATCGTCGACGACAGTTTTATCCTGTTGTTCAACGCTCATCACGAGCCGCTGGAATTCGCGCTCCCCGAGTCGGTGCGGGATGGTGCCTGGCGTCTGATCATCGACACCACGCAACCCGGCTTCGTCGACCGCGATCCCTATCCCGCGCCCGCGAAGGCCGCGAAGCCAAAATCCCGGAAGAAGACCGTCGCGCCCCCACCCGCCCCCACGGGACCGACGGTGGCGGTGGCGGAACGGTCCATCGTGGTCTTGCAACGGCCCCGAAACGCGGAGACCGGATAAAAAAACGCCTTTGAGAGTCGAACGTCAGTCCCCCGCACGGCGCGATGGCCCTGATCGCGCCGTGCCCGCTGACCGGTAATCGGATACAATCGTGCGACCCACTCTCCAACGCGATCCCCCACCCGATTGGTAATGACCACCTTCCTCGCCGAACTTCAGCGCCGCCGCACCTTCGCCATCATCTCTCACCCCGACGCCGGCAAGACCACGGGGTAGAAAGCCAGCCCCACCGACGAGAAACCAACATGAGCAGCTTGGGGAAACTGGATCGGATACGGATTAGCGGATTCAAATCCATCGAACACTTGGATTTGAATCTGCGGCCGCTCAACATCCTGATCGGTCCGAACGGCGCTGGCAAATCCAACTTCATCGGCTTTTTCAGGTTCATGAACAAGCTGTTGGAGAAAAACCTGCAATTTCATGTGGCGCAGCAACTGGGTGCCGACAAGCTGCTGTTCTTCGGTCGCAAGCGCACCGACGCCATGACCTTTTATCTTGAATTTACCCCGAACGCCTACGGCTGTACGCTGGCGCCCGATGCCGCTGGCGGTTTGGTGTTCGCGGAAGAATATTGCCAGTTTTTCGGCGACAGAATTGGTTATCAAGGCGGCACCAAAATGCGTTCGCTCGCCGCCGCCGGCGCTAAGGAATCCGGGTTGCCCGACAGCCCCAACACCGCCACGCCGGCCGGTCATGTCGTCGGCTATCTGCGTGACTGGAAGGTTTACCACTTCCACGACACCAGCGAATCGGCCAAGGTCAAGCAACCGGGTCGCGGCGAAACCGATTTCCTGCTACCCCAGGCCGATAATCTCGCCGCCTTCCTGCGCTCGATCCGCGATACCGATGCCTACACGCTGATCGTGCGCACCATCCGGCGAGTGGCGCCGTTCTTTCTCGACTTCGTGCTGGAGCCGGAACGGGACAATCCCAAGCTGATCCGCCTGCGTTGGAAGCACCGGGGGTCGGAGGATACCTTTGACGCCAGCGATTTCTCCGACGGTACCTTGCGCTTCATTTGCCTGGCTACCCTGCTGCTGCAACCGAAGCTTCCAACCATGATTCTGCTCGACGAACCGGAACTCGGCCTGCATCCTCATGCCCTGAATCTCTTGGCCGGCATGATGCGCGCCACATCCTCACGAACTCAGATCATCGCGTCCACGCAATCGGTCACGCTGGTCAATCAGTTCTCCTGGGAGGATTTGATTGTGGTCGACCGTGTCGACGATGCCTCCCAATTCCGTCATCTGAGTGAAGCGGAAGTCTCGGCCTGGCTCGACGAATTCAGTATCGGGGAACTGTGGGAGAAGAACATCATCGGAGGGACGCCGTGACCGTGCGCCTCGCGATTTCGGTGGAAGGCCATACCGAGTTCGAGTTCTGCCGGGAAGTGCTGAAGTCCCATTTGCTGGCTTTCGGCGTGTATCTGGAACCCATAATTGTTGTCACCCAACGCAATATCACCGGCCCTAACATCAAAGGAGGATCGATCTCGCTGGATCGGTTCAAGCGAGAGGTCCGACCACTGCTGTACTCCTTTGATCATGTGACCACGCTATACGACTTCCACGGATTCCGGGACCGCTTCGAGGGCGAATCGCCCGACGCTCTGTGCGCCCGCCTGGCGGCAACCTTGGAAAACCCACGCCATTTCACTCCCTATTTGCAGGTTTATGAATTCGAAGCCCTGTTGTTTTCGGCCCCGAATGTCATAGCGCGATTTCTGGGTTGCCCGATTATCGGTGAAGTATTGCATCAGGCGGTCAAGGTATGCGGTGGCCCCGAAGGGGTAAACGATGATCCGGCAACCACCCCTGCAAAGCGCATCCAGGCAGCTTTCCGCCAGCATCTCGCGCAACGCTACGATAAAACCTTCCACGGCCCACTCCTGGCCATGGAAATTGGCCTACCAGGCATTCGCGCTGCCTGCCCGCGCTTCGCTGTCTGGCTGAGCCGGTTGGAGCATCTTGCCGACTGACCCGCCCGCCGCCGATCAGGTACAATCTCCTGCCCTACAACCACGATCAACCCCCGATTGGTAATGACCACCTTCCTCGCCGAACTTCAGCGCCGCCGCACCTTCGCCATCATCTCTCACCCCGACGCCGGCAAGACCACGCTGACCGAAAAGCTGCTGCTGTTCGGCGGCGCCATTCAATTGGCCGGCACGATCAAGGGCCGCAAGTCCGCCCGCCACGCCACCAGCGACTGGATGGCGCTGGAGCAGCAACGCGGCATTTCCGTCACCTCCTCGGTGATGCAGTTTCCCTACCGCGACCGCATCATCAACCTGCTCGACACCCCCGG
>REEE01000105.1 GCA_007695245.1 Candidatus Competibacteraceae bacterium
AGAGACCGATGAATGACCGCGACCCCATCCGCCCAGGGAACGGCCCAGACGCCGACGAGGCGAGCGCCGTACCTCCCACCGACCGGAAGGTCTTTGCCCTGTTTCTGATCAAGCCGTCGCACTACGACGATGACGGCTACGTCATCCAGTGGGCGAGGTCGTCGATTCCGTCCAACACGCTCGCCGCAATTTACGGTCTCGCGATCGACTGCGTCGAGCGCCGGGTCCTGGGCGATGCGGTGGAGATCCGCGTCACCGCCTGGGATGAGACCAACACGCGCATCCGACCCGAGCGGATCATCCGGGAGATCGTCGAAGCAGGCGCCGGCCTGGTCTGCCTGGTGGGCGTGCAGACCAACCAGTTCCCGCGCGCCGTGGATCTCGCGCGTCCCCTGCGCGCGGCGGGCATCCCGGTGTGCATCGGCGGCTTCCACGTGAGCGGCTGCCTGGCGATGCTGCCGGCGATTCCCCCGGAGATGCGCGACGCGATGGATCTCGGTATCACGCTGTTCGCGGGCGAGGTCGAGGGGCGGTTCGAGTCCCTGTTGCGGGCCGCCCACGCCGGGCGGCTCGAACCGCTATACAACCACATGGATGAACTGCCGGGGATCGAGGGCACGCCGATCCCCTTCCTCCCGGCCGACGTGGTGCGCGGGACGAGCGGGATGCGCACCAGTTTCGACGCCGGTCGCGGCTGTCCGTTTCTGTGCAGTTTCTGCACGATCATCAACGTGCAGGGACGCCAGTCGCGCACGCGCAGTCCGGACGATATCGAGCGCATCGTGCGGGCGAACCTCGCCCAGGGCATTCACAACTTCTTCATCACCGACGACAATCTCGCGCGCAACCAGAACTGGGAAGCAATTTTCGATCGGCTCATCAAGCTGCGCGAAGTGGAAGGCCAACGCCTCCAAATCGTGGCGCAGGTCGACACGATGTGCCACAAGATCAAGGGCTTCATCGAGAAAGCGGCGCGCGCCGGCGTCAACCGGGTCTTCATTGGCCTCGAGACCATCAATCCGGACTCGCTCAAGCAGGCCCGGAAGGGCCAAAACCAGATCACCGAGTACCGGGCGCTGCTGCAGGCGTGGCATCGGCACGGCGTACTCACCTACGCCGGCTATATTCTCGGGTTCCCGAACGACACGCCGGCCTCGATCGAGCGCGACATCCGCATCATCCAGCGCGAACTGCCCATCGATATCCTCGAGTTTTTCATTCTGACTCCATTGCCCGGCTCGGCCGACCACCAGCGGCTGTACCTTGATGGCGTCGAGATGGACCGGGACATGAACCACTACGACCTGTTTCATGTCACCACGCGTCATCCGCGCATGGCGGACGAGGAACTGCTTGGGATCTATCGCCGGGCTTGGGAACTCTATTACACGCCGGAGCACGTGGAAACCGTGCTGCGCCGGGCGAAGCACTGGGGCTACGATCTTCATAACATGATGTGGAAGCTCCTCTCCTTCCACGCGCCGCCGCTGTTGGAGCAGGTCCATCCGCTGGAGGGCGGGATTTTCCGGCGCAAGTACCGCAAGGATCGACGGTATGGTCTGCCGCTCGAGCCTCCGCTCGTGTTCCACGCGCGCCACGCTTGGGAAACCTGCTCCAAGTACGCGCGCTTCCTCGCGCTCTACCTCCAGTATCGCCGGACACTCAAGCGCGTGATGCGCGACCACCGTCCGTACACGGATGTCGCCATGATGCCGGTGGAGGCGTCTGACTTCGAGCGACTCGATCTGTTCAACGCGACCGAGGCGGCGCGAGCGGTGGCGGAAAAGGCCCAGCGACGCAAGGCCAGGAGTCTGACTCGATGCTCCTGACCTTGCCCTCCAAAAACTGTCCGAACTATTGTGGCAATCTAAGCCATTGAAAAACAACCCCCACCCCAGCCCTCCCCCGCAAGGGGGAGGGGGTTTTCGCACAGCTTTTAAGTTGAAGGCGGGTTCCTGAGAATGCGCAACCACATGTTCGTAGAGCGTTCATTCAAGCGAACTGTAGGATGTTGTGCTTGTGGGCCGCAAAAAATCCTGTGCTCTGCGTAAGTTCTGTATGCGTTTCTCGACCAGCATCTCGATCACTGTCCTGCTCGGTCTATTCGGTTTTCTCGATCTGCTCGGTCTGGCGTCGGTGAGAGCGGAAAACCGAGTGGTGGAACCCGTTGGCACCCTGCGTCCGCAGTTGGGCGCGGCGCTTGCGGTGGTTCCTCGGATAAATCACCCGCCGTGGCCCGGCACCCAGTCGCACCTCCGGCCCTTGGCCGAAACCGGCGCAAACCGCACTGGAGAAATCGACCGCTGGCGGGTCCCGCCCGCCACCAGCCCCGACTGGTCCGGCTTGGGCCGGGACACCGGTTACTTTCTGGGCTACCAGTTCGTTGCGATCGGCGTCTTGTACATAGCCCCGGAGTCCATCTCGGGATGGAGCGAGGAGGATAAGGCCAACTATAGCTTCAGCAAGTGGAAGGAAAACGTGCGCAACCCCACCTGGGATGATGATGCCTGGTGGATCAACTACATCACGCATCCTTACTGGGGGGCCGCCTATTACATTCGGGGACGGGAACGGGGTCTCGAGCGGATGCCGGCTTTCTGGTTTTCCGCGTTCTTGTCTACCCTGTTTGAATTTGGGGCGGAGGCTCTGTTCGAACAGCCTTCCTATCAGGATTTGGTGGTGACGCCGGTAGCCGGCGCCCTGATCGGTGAATATCTGTTTGCCCCCCTGCGGAACCGGATTAGAGCGAAACCGGGTCGCCTGACGGGGTCGGATAAAACTCTCTTGTTCGTCACCGATCCGCTGGGCATACTCAACGCGGAGGTGGATCGGTGGTTGGGGTTGAACCTGGCATGGCGCTTTGGCCCCCTGGACACGGCGGAAACGCGTCGGTGGACCGCCCCGTCGGACACAGCGCCCCCGATGCCGCCGGTCTGGGGTCTGCAACTCCAGATCACCTGGTAGGGGTGGACTTCGGGCGACGGCGAGACGCTAACGAGTCGGTTCGCTTCCGGCAGTCCCGGTGTTTCGGGCGGCGCGGGCGAGGAGGTTCGTGCATTGCCGCAGGCGGCGGCTCATGGATTCGATGATCCTGCGGGAGGCATCCGGACTCTGCGCCAGCAAGGCCTCGAACATGGATGGTGGAATGATCAACAACTCGGTCTCTTCCCTGGCTCGGGCGTCGGCGAGCCGGGGTTCGTTCGATAGATAGGCCATTTCGCCGAAAAACTGGCCCGGCAGGATGGTGGCGATGGGCGCGGTCTCCACGGAATCCGATGGCGGGATGATGTCCACCACCCCCCGTTGCAGATAGAAAATCTCTGGTCCCGCGTCGCCAGCCCGATAGACCCACCCACCCGCCGGAATTCGCCGGACGTACCGGGAAACAATCCGGCGGGAACGGCCGAACAGCCAGTGCTCCAGCCGTTCGCCGACGCCGCCCGCGCCATCCTGGAGGGCGATGATCCGATCCAGGGCGATGGCGTCGATGCGGCCGGCCACTTCAACGAACTGCGCGCACAAGTAAAAAACGAGAAAGAGAAGATACACCCACAGCAGCAGGAACAACACCGCGCCCAGGGAGCCATAAACATAGTTGTAAGTGGCCAGACTGACGAAATGGATGAAGGCGATTTTCAGGCCCAGGATGGCCAGCGTGCAGAGTCCCGCGCCCAAAGCCGCATGCCAGGTCCGCGGCCGCTCCAGCGGCAGAAAGCGGTAGCAGAGGAAAATCAGGCTGAAGATCAGCAGCAGCGGCGCCATCGATCCGGATAGCGAGAGCAGCAGATCATAAAAATTTTCCAGCCAGGGATAATGTTCCACTTCGTCGCGCAGAAAGCGGATGGCGACGTTGGACGCCGCGGAGAGGCCCAACAGGGTCAGGATAACCGGCAGCAGCACCAGGGACAGGAGATTGCTCCAGAGCGGGTTGCGAGCGCGGGGACTGGGAAAGATCACCCCGAACGCGCTCTGTACGGCGCTGACGATGAGCCGGCTGGTCCACAGCAGCCCCAGCAGGCTCAGGCCACTGAGCGCGACCTGCGTTTCCAGAACGCCGATGCTGCGGAAGAACTCCTCATTGAGCTGTTCGCTGAATTTCTCCAAGAGCGCGAACAGATCCTTGGTCAATTCCGGATAGTTGACCAGGGAGGTGTTCAGGATGGAAATCACCACCAGCACCAGCGGCCCCACGGCCAGCAGGAAGTAGTAGGCTACCCCGGAGGCGTGGCTGGACAACTGGTTCTTCAGAAACAGGAAGGCGGTGCTGTAACCGGCTTGCAGGAACCAGTTCAGTCCCCCTTCGAGCTTGGTCGATAACGGGTGATGGTCGTTCACGGGGTTTCTATCCAGGTCATATCGATGCGCGCGTTCATCGCGTCCAGAACGATGGGTTACCGAGAGCACCCTCGTGCGGAGGGTCTCCGCGGGTGGACCGCTAGAATTGCCAAGACGGTATCACAAGACTTACAGGCCAGGAAGGGCCAGAACTCGAATGCCCTCGGCTGCTTCGGAATCAGCGGATACCATCGGCATTGGGACGAACTGAAGCTCGTCGCAGTGGACGGACGGTCTTGTAGGGATTCGGTCCATGAATTACTATTTACAAATAAATGTAATTCATGGAGTGCGGCTATGAGAAGCACGATCACCTCGCGAGGGCAGACTGTCATCCCAGCGCCTATCCGACGGCAGTTCCATCTGTCTTCAGCCGAGCACCTGGAATGGCTGGTCGAGGACGGCCGCATCCGTGTCGTTCCCGTTCGCGCCGACCCGGTTGACGCCTTTCGCGGTCAGGGCCAAGGGGGAGCGACCGGACGCCTGCTGGCGGACCGTAACCGGGACAGGGAGCAGGAATGAAGACATTCCTGCTGGATACGTCTGCCTTACTGACCTTGCGGGATGATGAACCGGGCGCGGATGAGGTCGCGGCGCTCTTGCGGCAGGCGCAGCGGGGAGAAGTCAACTGCCATGGCTGCTTTATCTCCCTGATGGAGGTGTTCTACCGGGTCTGGAAGGATGAAGGGGAATCGGCTGGCCGGCTGGCCTATCGGCAATGCCAATCGCTGCCGATGACCTGGATTCATGAAACGCCGGCCTTGCTAGAAAAAGCAGCGGAGCTTAAAGCACGGCATCCGATTTCGCTGGCGGATGCCTGGATTGCCGCCGCGGCACTCCTGGAGCAGGCGGACCTGGTTCACAAGGACCCCGAGTTCGAAGTCATCGCCGCGCCGCAACTCCGTCTCCCTTACAAATAGAAAGAACAAGATGGCACGCCGGGCGGGTATCCACTGAAGCCGAGGCACTTTCGACTTGCCCGAACCGTTGGCCCCAATCAGGCGGAAAAGGACTGGGTCAGGTCTTTCCTTTTGACCGCTGACGCGAGGAAAGACCTGACGCCGTCTCTCCTGTTTGTAATGACGATGTCATTGCGATAAGATAAAATTTTCCCGGATTCGGATAAACTTTCATGACCACATCCTCTGAACGACCCTCCCGACGCGAGACACTGAACCTCCGCATTCGGCCAGAGGAGCGAGGGCTAATCGACCGCGCCGCCCGGGCGCAGGGTAAGAACCGGACGGATTTTATCCTTGAGGCGGCGCGCCGGGCAGCCGAAACGGCGCTGCTCGACCGTGCCCTCATTTCGGTCAGCCCTGACGCCTATGCGGACTTCCTGGCCAGGCTCGATGCACCGCCTCGGCCGAACGAGCGACTCCAGCGCACCATGCGGACGCCGACCCCCTGGGAGAATGAAGGCTGATGCTTGCGGCCCCCGAGCCGCTGGCCGCGCACCACCGAATTGACGATTTCGATTCAGGCGAGCCGCCTCTGGATGACTGGCTGAAACGCCGCGCGGCGATGAACCAGGTCAGTGGCGCCTCGCGGACCTTCGTTGTGTGTGAGGGGAATGCGGCCGTCGGCTATTATGCCCTGGCGTCCAGCGCAATTAGTGTCAAGGCTGCGCCAGGCCGGTTCCGACGCAACATGCCGGACCCGATCCCGGTGGTCGTGCTGGCCCGCTTGGCGGTCACCCGTTCCCACCATGGGCAAGGTCTGGGTCGCGCCCTTTTCCAGGATGCGGCCCGCCGCGTTATCCAGGCGGCTGACGCCATTGGCGTCCGCGGCATGATTGTTCATGCGCTCTCAGAGGAGGCCAAGGCCTTTGATCTGCGCCTTGGCCTCGAACCATCCCCGCTGGAACCCATGACGCTGATGGTCACGCTCGCCGACCTGAAAGCTAGCATCAGCAACGGGGCCGATGACCCTCCGATGCTGTAATGATAAAGCGTTAAATGGCGCGCTTTGAACTGCGCTTCAAGCCGCCAGAGGCATAGAAGCGCCAGCCAGAAACCATTGAAGCGAATTGGAGCTCATTTGGAGTTCTTTGGAGTTCTTTGGAGTTC
>REEE01000104.1 GCA_007695245.1 Candidatus Competibacteraceae bacterium
GCCCTGGGGTTGCGGGCGATTCCCGAACGCTGGATTCAGGGACTCCAGGCGCGCGCCGAGTTGGCGGACGAGATCGAAACCTTCATCGCCCGGTTCGTCTGAGCGGCATGGGTTCCCGCAGGTGTTGGGGGTAGTGCTCCAGACCTGGATATAGAGCAGATCTAAGTCAAAACAATCAATTGGTTATGGGAGTCTATACCCACATCAAGAACACTACCTCTTGATGTCATGGTGTCAAGTCTTGCGCGTAAAGAAGCCGCGACCGCCCTCGGTTTCCCAAGGGCAGTCGCGGCGGCGACACGAATTCCCTATCGATAATCAGTGATCACAAAGTTCTGATGCGGTTCCGACCAACGCACGCTCACCTCGCGACCGGTCTGCGGGAAGTTTTGCAACGCGTACTCGCCACTGATCCCCCGCAGGAAATCTATGCCCAAGGTCGTCACGGTGAAGGTGACCCGTTCGAACTCCTCGCCATCGACGAACAAGCGCAAGGTGTGGTCGCCGTCGCCCAAGCTGCTCCAGTTGACGGTGTAGCCGAAGCCGGTGTTGGCGTTGCCGCCGCAGGCCTCACGGGTGTCACCACGCAGGGTGCCGTAGGCGACCTGGCGCCGGGGTTGATTGTTGATCTGGACCTCCACCGTGCGCGCCTCGCAGAGCCAGCCTCGGACCAGGCCGATGCCGCTTTCGAACGAGTCCTGGCGCGGGCTTTCCAACGCCCCTGGGGACGCGGCGGCCAAGGATCGGGATGGGGAGGAGGATGCCGGTATGGAACTGGTATTCCGACCGGCGCTCGCGATCACAAAGTTCTGGTGCGGTTCCGACCAGCGCACGCGCACGTCGCGACCGGGTTGCGGGAAGTTCCGCAACGGATACTCTTCACTGATCCCCCGCAGGAAATCCTCGCCCAAGGTCGTCACGGTGAAGGTGACCCGTTCGAACTCCTCGCCATCGACGAACAGGCGCAAGATGTGATCGCCGTCGCCGAAGCTGTTCCAGTTGACGGTGTAGCCGAAGCCGGTGTTGACGTTGCCGCCGCATTCGTCCCGGGTATCGCTGCGGTAGGTGCCGTAGCCTACGCGCTGACGCGGCCGGCTATCAATCTGAATCTCTACGTCTTTGGCCTCACATAGCCAACCTCGAATCAGGCCGATGCCGCTTTCAGAAGATCCTTCCCGGGGGCTTTCCAATGCACCGTTCAGTTTATCATCCGGTGGTGGCTCTTCCTCTTCCTCTTCCTCCTTAGCTTCGTAGGGCTTTACCGTGCTGAAATCTATCGTCACTGAGTTGGTTACTTTGCGTGTTCGCGTTGTCGTACCAGCCTCGTAAGTAGAGGCATACCAGACAGCGCGCATGGTTTGGGTGGTTTCCAGATCGAACACAACCGCTTCCTCGAAGTCCTGGCCGGCACTCCATTGTGCTTCGGTACGCAGGGCGAACGCGTTATTGGCCAATGCCGGCGGATAGCCCAGCCACCACCGAGTGGCAGCGCAAACATAATGGAGACTCTTAAAGTCCTCGTATTGGAAACCGACTCGCTGACCGCTGGAATCACAAAATCCCAGCTCGATTTGGGACAGGTTAAAGTTCCAAGCAGCGGTAGCACGTCTGTCATTGTTGACCACTGAAAAATCGGGGATGTCAATCGTGCTGGTCCTGGTTGCGTTGAGGCCGACACTCACACCTGCGGAGGCTCCGCCTGCCTGTGACCCCCCGGCATCGAACCCCAGCGACCACCCGGTAGCGTGACTGTAACTTCCTACACTGTTAGGTGTCGCTGGCGAGGAACGCGGGAGCGTCAGGTTACCGGCCCTGGTGTTGGGTCTCATTGAGGCGTGTAGCCGCTCAAGGAAGAAGCCCCGTGAACTGCCATTGACAACATCGCTGTTGAAGGCGAGGTTACCGGAATTTAATGAACCGGTGGATTCAATCCTGACAAATTTATTCGGCGGATTATTCGATGCGACCAGTTCGATATCATAGCCGATGTCGTAAGAGGTGTTTTGAACTCTCCTTGTCCCGTAAATGGTATGGGGAATGTTCCAAGTGCGGGAACCAGGCGGCGCATTGACGCTGAACCGGCGTACGGTGGAAGGCGGTAGATTTGCTGATTGCAGTTGCCGATCTTCATTTTGCGGTTTTACCGCATGCGTTTCGGCAAGCAAAGGGATGCGGGCTTGATTCGCTTCAAGCACCGCAATCAGCGTTTCGGTAAAGCCCACAAAGTCATCCAAGTCGGACTTCTCGAACTGCTGGATATTGAAGTGATACGGAGTCTCCCGGTTACTGATGATCACCGCAGCGTTTTCAAAACCAACGCCCACAATGCGGGCCATAGTGGCCTTATCAGTGTTCTGCAGTAACAGGGGGATTTGCCGATCCAACGCTGCCGTCAGTAATTCCAAAAAATGCGGGTCCGTCGACTCATTGAATTGTGACAAGTCCGCGACGACCATTACCACCCCGGATAGCAGTCGGTGGAATTCCCGTTGCCGCAAAGGCCGCTGCTCGCTGAATATCTCCGGCGCCAGCTCAATGGCGTAATTGACGGGCAAGGGCTCTACGATGGTGGAATCCGCGTCGCCGACCAGGATGATACGAGAATCCGAAGTAGCGTTAGCGATAGTGGACAAAAGTAGCAGAGGGATAACCAGTATACCCAATAGATATCGAGCGACCGCTCGGCCACCGGCAGGCTGGCTGCGTCGGTTTTTACAAGTGTGCAAACCCATGTTGTTACCTCTCAGGCGTTGTGGTGGGGCGGGCCGCATCTTGCACCGATCGTGCCAATTAGCTTAACTTCATGGTTAAAATGGATTTTATTAGACAGCGAGGGTGGCGGTGAGGCTTTCAGCTTCAGTGTTCGGACCGCGCTGACTCGGTCAACATGGCCCGGTTCACCACCTGTTCGACCCGGTCAACATGGCCCGGTTCACCATCTATCAGTAAACGTGGGTAAAGATCAGCGGGGAGAGGGGGGTTGTACGGGTTCTCAGTGATGGGGCCGCTCGTTGGATTCCGCGGCCAAACCCATCGCCCGCTCCGCCGCCGACGGAAAAGCCGCTTTATTCAGGAATTGTTCGGCGGCGGCGGCGTCCATCGGTCGGGCGAAATAGTAGCCCTGACCCAGATCGCAGCCCAGGGTGGTCAGCCGCTCGACTTGTTCGAGGGTTTCCAGTCCCTCGGCGACCACGGTTTTTCCCAGCGCCCGGGCGAGGGCGACGATGGCGCGGACGATTTCCAGGCGGCTGGCGCTAAGGTCGATCGGCTGGATGAAGGCGCGGTCGATCTTGATGGTGTCGAAGGGAAACTGGTGCAGATAGCTCAACGACGAATAACCAGTGCCGAAGTCATCCAGCGACAAGCGGATGCGCAGTTCGCGCAGGTCATTCATGAGCGCGCGGACGGTTTCGCTGTTCTCGATCAGGACGCTTTCGGTGATTTCCAGTTCCAGCAGGGCCGGATCGCAGCCCGTGTCCGCCAGCAACTGGCGAATCTCCTGGATGAGGTGCGCGTTGCCCAACTGTTTGCTGGACAAATTGACGCTGATGGTGAGCGGCATTCGTTCCGGATAAGACCGCGCCCAAGTGGCCAGCCGGCGGCAGGATTCGGCCAGTACCTGGCGACCGAGCGGCAGGATGAGCAACGTATCCTCGGCCAAGGGGATGAACTCGCCGGGCGGAACCAGCCCGCGTTCGGGGTGGCGCCAGCGCACCAGCGCCTCGAAGCCTTTGATGCCGCCGGTGGTCAGGTTGACGATGGGCTGGTAGAACACCACGAGTTCCTGACGTTCGAGGGCGCGGCGCAAGTCGTGTTCCATGCGCATCAGCCTGACGATCCGGTCGTGCATGGTCGGGTCGAAGAGGACATACAGGCAGTCCTTACCGCGCGCCTTGGCCTGATGCATGGCGATATCGGCGTCGCGCAACAGATCCTCGGCGCGCGGGTAATGCCGGTTGTTCAGGGCGATGCCGATGCTGACGCTGGCATGGATTTCATGGCCGTCGATATCGAACGGGCCGGATAATCCTTGATGGATGCGTTCGGCGCAGAGCATCGCATCGCCGGGTTGGCGCAGGTTCTCCAGCAGGATCAGGAATTCGTCGCCGCCCAGTCGGGCGATGGTGTCGCCGCCCAGTCGGGCGACGGTGTCGCCGGTGCGCAGGCTGGCTTGCAGCTGTTGTCCGATCGCCGCCAGCATCCGGTCGCCGACTTCGTGCCCCAGGCTGTCGTTGATGACCTTGAAGCGGTTGATATCCAGCAGCAGCACCGCCAGCAGACGCTGAGGGCCGTCCAACGCCTGTTGCAGTCGGGTCAGGATCATGGTGCGATTGGGCAAGTCGGTTAGCGGATCGTGAAACGTATGGTGCAACAGTCGCTCTTCGACCCGCTTGTGTTCGGAGATGTCGCGCAGGACCGCTAGCAACCTAAACCGTGCATTCAACGTAACCGGCTTGAGATGAAGCTCGACCCAAAGAGCTGCGCCGGCCACGTTCCGAAACTGGCATTCGATGGGTGGGAAGTCGCCGGCCAGCGCCCGCGTGCGCTGCCAGCTCAATGCATCGCGCCACTTGAGGCTGCGATCGAACAGCCAACTTTCCAGACTGGATCGCTGGAGGGTCGCGGTGGGATCGCCAAAGAACTCACGGGCCTGGCGATTGGCGTCGAGAATCAAGCCGGAATCGGGATCGATGACCGCCAAGGCGTCGGTGGTGCCGTCGAACAACGCCTGATAGCTGGTTTCCGAGTGCAGCAGGGCGGTTTCGGCGTGGTTCAGGTGACGCAAAGTGGCGTAGACGGTAAGCGCGGTTTCGATGATGCGGTGGTCGTCGGCGGCGAAATGGATGCGATTCAGGCCGCTGTCCACCGCGTCGCCCAGCAACAGCGCCAGTCCGGCGCGCGGATGGCAGGTCCAAATCCAACGGTTCAGATGGGCGGTTTGACGCAGAAGGTTCAAAAAAGGTGGCGGCGCGGGTTCGAGCGAGTTGGAACTGCAACCTTGAGGGACCTCCGTCAGGGGAATATCCAACGTCCAATCCGGCGGCAGCCCCCGGCCGTGGAGAGTGCCGAACCGGTTTCGTGGCGCGTCCCACTGCAGTAAGGCGGCGCTGTCCAAGCCCAGGGTGTTCACCAGCAAATCGACTAAACGCTCGCCGAGTTCGCCGAGCGTGGCGCGCTGATCCGCCAGTCGGTGCAGCGCCTCGACTACTTGGGCGATCATCTGACTGTGGCGGAGTTCCTGGCGAAGTCGACCAGACTCAATCTGCAAAGCCGCCAGATCCGCTTTGAGAATTTTGCAGCGTTGCCGCTGGCATTCAGCCTCCTGACAGCGCTTGTTACCGGGTTCACCGATCATGGTGGGAATATCCAAAACCAGAGGGGCGGCCACTGTCGCGCCATTTCGACGCAAACCGTGGGGTTGGTTTTCGCGGTTTCATCCTTCTCGAGCGCGGGCACGGGTGAAAACCAGCATTTTGCCGGCTGGCGATGATCGGTCGAATGACTCGCTCGGCGATGCCAGTGAAGCGGTTGTTTCTATGATTCTATTTTATAAGCCTATAATAAAATAGTGTCATAATTGAGTTCCATCCTTACTATATCGGCAACTTCGACCATGACTTTAGGTGATCGCCCATCATGCATGCCGAATTAGAACAAAGATTGAGTTTTTGCGGCAATCTACCGACCTTGCCGGTGGTGGCCTTGCGCATCATCGCGCTCGCTAATGACCCGGAGGTCCATCTGAATGATGTGGCCAAGGTGATTGCAATTGATCCGGCGCTGGTGACCAAACTGTTCCGAGCCGCCAACTCACCCTTGTACGGGCGGCGACGCCAGGCCACCAATCTCCGGCAGGTATTGAATCTGTTGGGATTACGGGGATCACTGTCCCTGGCGTTGAGTTTTTCCCTGGTCGCGACCGCGCGCGAGGCCAGAGTCATCCCCTTGGATATCGAGCAATTCTGGCGTCGCTCGCTGTTGACGGCGACCGCCTGCAGGATCCTGGGCGAGCGGCTGGCCTTAAAAAACCTGGAGGAACTCTTCCTGGCGGGATTGCTGCACGGGATCGGAATCCTGGCGCTGGCTATCATGATGCCCGATCGATATGGCGTTTTGTTGACCGACGCCACCGACCGCCAGTCGGGAATGTCGAACGCCCTGGATTGCGAGCGGCTGGCCAAGCTGGAACAGGAGCGGTTGGAGGTCGATCATCCGCAGGTTGGAGCCTGGTTGTTGCGTCGCTGGGGATTGCCGGATTATCTGTGTCACGCGGCGGCCGGCAGCCTGAATCCCGGCGACAGCGCGGCGCCCGAGCAGCACCGGACGCTGGTGGAGTGCGTGGCGTTGGCGGCCCGGATCGCCGATATCTGGATTCGCCCCGGTTTTTGGCTCCATTCGCCCCG
>REEE01000103.1 GCA_007695245.1 Candidatus Competibacteraceae bacterium
CGATCCCGCCGATTCCGGGGCAACCGACGCGCGCTAATACTGGCAATGCGTGCAATAGTACGTCGCCCGCTGGCCGACCCGGCAATGCTGGATCGGTTCGCCGCAAGCGACGCAGGGTTGCGCGCGCCGGTCGTAGACGCACAGAGCTTGCCGAAAATAGCCCGGCTCGCCGGTGCCGCCGAAGAAATCCCGCAGCGTGGTGCCGCCCTGGCGAATGGCTTCGCTCAGGATTTCTCGAATGGCTGTCGCCAGCCGCTCGTATTCGTCCCGCGTCACTCGACCGGCCGGCCGCAGCGGATGGATGCCCGCCGCGAACAGCGCTTCGCTGGCGTAAATGTTGCCGACGCCCACCACGACGTGGTGGTCCATGATGAACGGTTTGACGGCCAAGGTGCGCCCCTGTGCCCGGCGGTGGAGATCGGCGCCCGAGAAGGCCTCAGCGAGCGGTTCGGGTCCCAGCGTCGCGAGCAAGGGATGCCGTTCCGGCTCTTCAGTCGTCCACAGCAAAGCCCCGAACCGGCGGGAGTCGTTAAAGCGCAGGCATTGCCCGTTCGCCAGCACCAGATCCGCATGGTCGTGTTTTTGGAGCGGTGCGGCGACCGGCAGAATCCGCACCCGGCCGGTCATGCCCAGATGGAGAATTACGGTACCGGCGTCGGCGCGCAACAGCAGGTACTTGGCGCGCCGCTCGACCCGCTGGAAGGTTTGCCCCGGCAACTGGACCGCCAGGTCTTCCGGCACGGGCCAGCGCAGCCGGGGTTGCCGGATCACGACCCGGACGACGGTCTGGCCGATCAGATGCGGGGCGATGCCGCACCGGACGGTTTCAACTTCCGGAAGCTCGGGCATCACTCATCACTCGGGTGGGTCAGCGTCAGGGATTCGATGGTGGGAGTCAGAAAGCTGCCGGCGGCGCTGATCAGCAGCGGATAGAGGTCGTCGGCGCACAGGAAAACCGTCGCATCGACGTGCAGATAGCGCCGGGCATCCGTCGGATCGGTGTCGCCAAACCGGATTTCCCGCGCGTTCAACCACAACCGCAGACGGGGAGGGTCGAGCCGCAACCGCTTCAGTTCCACCTCGGCGACCGCGTACCGCCGCGGGCAGCGCAGTTCGGCCAGCCGCAAGATCGCCTCGATCAACACGGGATTGGCCGGCCCGGTCTCGGGTGCCTTCATTTGCCAGCGATCGCCGCGCCGGGCAAAAGCCAGCGGCTCCTGGCCGGGCCGCTCGACCGCGATCCGCTCGATCCGTGCCGGCGGTAAATCCAGCAAGCGCGAGACGGTCGGTGGCGGCTGGCGGCCCGGTTCGACCAGCGCCAAGACCACCAGCCCGCCGACCAGCGCCAGCAGTCCCAGGTTAAGCCACCGCCGCCGCGCGAGCGCGTCCACGGTCAGCACCGCCGCCGCCGAAACCAAATCAGCCAACCGCTGACCAGCAGCATTCCCGGCAATCCGATTAGGAACACCGCCGCCAGCAGTGCCAGCGTCTTTTCCGACACCTGTAGATGGGGGTCGGGCGTCGTTCTGGGGGGAATCGCGATCAGCGTCTCGTCTCCGAGCAGCCAATTGATGATGTTCAATCCCAGTTCCAGGTTGGCACCATTGCCTAGATAGGTATTCGAGAGAAAGTCACCGTCGCCGATCACGACCACCCGTTGCTGGGATGCGGCTTGCGGATCGTCAGTGTCAGGAGATGCGGCGGGTTCGGAGCGCCACAGCGCCACGCCCACGGTCAGCGATCCGGATGAGGCGGCGCGGTCGGGATCAAACCGTATCGGCGCATCGAGCGCTCCGGTTTCCGTCCAGCTTCTGGGCTGGCTTTCCAGTAGAACCGTCGCCGTCCAGGATGCGGGCGGGCGAACCTCCAGCGCCGCTGCTTGCGGCAGCAGCGCGGGTGCGCGCAATGATTCGGTAATGGGATGCGGACCGTAGTCGGCGATGGGAATGAAGGTGGGGTTGCGGATGCCGAGTCGCCGCGCGTCCGGATCCACCACCACGCCAGGCCGGGCCGTGACGCCCAGCGCCGTCGCCAAACCGTACAGGCCGGCGGCCTCGCCAGGTTCCAACAACCACAGCAGCGTTCCACCGCGCTCCAGAAAATCCAGAATCGCCTCGATCGCCGCTGGCGACACCGGCGCGCGGGGTCCGGCGATCACTAACACGGCGGCGGAAGGAATGTGCGTTGCCGTGGTGAGATCGAGCGGACGCACCCGGACGCCGGTTTTAGCCAGTTCGCGACCGAAGGCACCCAGATCGTGGTTGGCGTTCCCCAGAGGTCGGCGTTCCCCGTGGCCATCGAGAAACAGCAGCACGCGCTCCGTTTGGCGGCTCAGACGTTGTAGCGCGTGCGTCAGGGCCTGTTCGCCGAGTTGCTGGACCTTTGCGCCGTGCCCGCGATATTCCAGATACAGTTCGCCATCCCGGGTGATTTCCAGTTCGCGCACCCGGTCCGGCAGCAGATCGGGGTTGACGAAGCTCAGCGTTAAATCGGGCTTGTGGCGCTGATAGCGGTCCACCAACCGGGCGATGGCATCGCGCAGGGCCGGGTGGTCGCGGGCGTAGGCGGTCACGCGCACCGGACCGTCCAGACCAGCCAGTACGGTTCGACTGGCTTCGGACAGGGTATTGCGGCCGCCGGCGCTCCAGTCGAACTGAACCCCATGGCGGGTGCTCGACCAGGCCAGCAAGCCGATCATCAAACCGAATAGCGGATAAAACAGCAGGTTCTGCAACCACAGGCGCCGGCGAATGGAGCGATCGAGCCGCATGTCCTAGCCCTGTAACCGGATGTTATCCAACCGGCGGATCGCCAGACCCAGGAACGCCGCGCTAAACAGCAGGTAGTAGGCGACATCCGCGCTTTGAACCCACCCGAGCAACAAGGCATCGAGATGGCGCGGCAGCGCCAGATAGTTGAAGATCGGACTGACCGCTCCTTGACCGGCTCCAGCCAGATCCACGATCCAGAAGGTCAGTAGCAGCCCAAAGGTTGCGGTCGCGGCCACCGCCGGTTGCGCGGTCAGGGTGGATAGATACAGACCTGCGGCGGCGAAACTGGCCGCGAGCAGACTCAGCCCCAGCAGGCCCGCTCCCAACTTGCCGAAATCGAGCGTGGCACCGATCGCCAGCGAGAGAGGCATCAGCGCGATCAACGCCACGGTGCCCAGAAGAAACGTCAGGACCCCCAAATACTTGCCGAGCACGATTTCGCTCGGGGTCACCGGTGCCGAGAGCAGTAGATCGAGCGTTCCGACCCGACGCTCCTCGCTGAACAGACGCATGGTCAGCAGCGGCGTCAGCAACAACAGCGCCCAGGCGGCAACGCGCAACAGGGGAGCGATGACCAAATCGGTGACACCCGGCATGGGATCCAGTCCGACCAGTCGCCCCTCCAAACCGCGGAACTCATCGATCAGAATCAGGAAAATCCACGCCAGCAACCCTTGCGTCATCGCCAGCAGGGTCCAGGCCAGCGGCGACAGAAACAGTCCTCGCAGTTCGCGGGCGGCGATGACGAGAATCATCGCTTCACCTCCCGTTCCAGCGCTAGCTCGATGAAGATCGACTCCAAACCCGCGTGTTCCGGGGTCAACTCCCATAATTCCCAACCGCCCATTCGCGCCTGTTCGAGCACCGCCTGAGTCGGCGCGGCGGCGGCGATATGGTGCAGCCGAAACCGGCCCTGGCCGAGATCCTCGACCTGCTCGACCGCCGGCAGCGCCCGCAGCAGCGCGACCGGCGGTGGCGCCTGCAAACCGATTCGCAGACTCGTAGATTGTTGGTGTTGTTCCAATTCCGCCAACGCGCCAGCATACACCAGCCGGCCGTCGCGCATGATCTGCACGTGCGTGCAGGTTGCCTGGACTTCCGACAACAGGTGAGTGGACAGGATTACGCCATGATCCTGACCCAGTTCCCGGATCAGGTCGCGAATTTCGCGAAGCTGGATCGGGTCCAAACCCACGGTCGGTTCGTCCAGGACGATCACCGGAGGGTCGTGCAGCAGGGCTTGGGCGATGCCGACCCGCTGTCGATAGCCCTTGGACAGGTTGCCGATCAACCGCCGACCGACTGCGGCCAGCCCGCAGCGCTGCTTGATCCGCGCCATGGCTTGGCGACTGGCCGCGCGGCTGAGTCCGTGAAGACGGGCGCTGTAGCTTAACTGCTCGTCGACGGTCAGTTCGCGATACAACGGTGGCTGTTCGGGCAGATAACCGATGGACTGTTTGGCGCGCAGGGGCTCATCCAGCAAGTCCACGCCGTTGATGGTGATACGCCCGCTGTCGGGGGCCAGCACTCCCGCCACCAGACGCATGGTGGTGGACTTGCCGGCTCCGTTGGGACCGAGAAAACCCAGGATCTGCCCGCGAAACAGCGTAAATTCCACAGCGTCGACCACCCGAACCTCGCCGTAGCTGCGGGTCAAGCCTTCTACTTGCACCAAGATCTCGTCGGTCATCAACGCGGCATTTTTAACAAGCGTTCGTTTGCGGCGGGCGGTATCATGGGATCTAGACTCCTCCATTCATGGGAGTGTCCCCGGCCTGCCAACCCATTTTGCGAAAGGAGTTGCTTTGAACTTTCTGGCTCATGGTTTACTAAATTTGTCCTTCTGGGAACTGGTGATGGCAACGCTGGTGATGACCCATGTCACAATCGCCGCCGTCACTATTTTCCTGCATCGCACCCAGGCGCATCGCGCGCTTGATTTGCACCCCCTCGTCAGCCATTTTTTCCGCTTCTGGCTATGGCTGACAACGGGGATGATCACCCGACAGTGGGTGGCCATTCACCGCAAACATCACGCCAAGTGCGAGACGCCGGACGATCCCCATAGTCCGCAGGTTTTAGGCATCCGCAAGGTGCTTTGGGAAGGTGCCGAACTGTATCGCGTTGAGGCCGACCGGACCGAGACGTTGGAGCGATACGGTCACGGCACACCCGACGACTGGCTGGAGCGCCATCTCTATGCCCGCCATGACCGACTGGGCGTCACCCTGCTGCTATTGATCAATCTTGCCCTATTCGGCGTCCCAGGACTCACGGTTTGGGCCGTACAATTGCTATGGATTCCCTTTTGGGCGGCGGGCGTGGTCAACGGTCTAGGCCATTATCGGGGTTACCGCAATTATGAAACACGCGATGCGTCCACCAATTTATCGCCGCTGGGTTTGATAATCGGCGGTGAAGAGCTGCATAACAATCATCATGCTTTTCCCAGTTCCGCCAAACTGTCGAGCAAACGGTGGGAATTCGACATCGGCTGGCTCTATATCCGGATTCTGGAAATCCTGAGATTGGCACGGGTTAAGAAAATCGCGCCGATGCCCCAGCAACGACCCGACAAGCAAGCGATCGATCTGGACACACTGCGGGCGCTAATCCTTAATCGCTTGTACGTGATGGCGGATTTTAGCCGCGAGGTGTTAACCCCAGTGCTACGGGAAGAACTGCGCAAGGCCGATGACTCCCGACGCCGAATGTTCAAACAAGCCAAAGCGTTGTTGATTCGGGAAGAGACCCGGTTGGATGACCGGGATCGCGATCATCTGTACAGCGTGCTCGATCTGAGCCAGACCCTGCGGACCGTCTACGAGTTTCGTCTAAACCTACAGAATATTTGGAACCGAACGACCGCCAACCATGAAAAATTGCTGGCTTCCCTGCAAGAGTGGTGCGCACAGGCTGAGGCCAGCGGCATTCAGGTTTTGCAAGAGTTTGCGCGATCATTACGGAGCTATTCGTTACACCCGGCCTGACTCGCATCGTCCGTCAACCACAAACCACAAAACCCGCGCAACGGCGGGTTTTGTGGTGTCCGGGCAAAATATCACGGAAAAACCTTCACTTGATCTTGGCTTCCTTGTAGAGGACATGCTTGCGAACAACGGGATCATATTTGTTCATTTCCAGCTTTTCCGGGGTCGTACGTTTGTTCTTGGTTGTGGTGTAGAAATGCCCGGTGCCGGCAGTGGAAACCAGCTTGATCTTGTCACGCATAATAGCTACCTCATCATCATCCTAAAACTTATGGCCTTTTTCGCGCAGTTCGGCAAGAACAGCCTCAAGACCCTTTTTATCGATGATCCGCATGCCGTGTGAAGACACACGCAACTTTACAAAACGCCGTTCGCTTTCAAGCCAGAATCGATGCACGTGCAGGTTCGGCAGGAACCGACGACGGGTCTTATTGTTGGCGTGAGAGACATTGTTTCCGGTGAGGGGGCGCTTGCCCGTTACCTCGCAGACTCTGGACATCGGGTTCATCTCCAACCGGCAAACCGGATCCGTGAAGTTAATGGGTCTAATGACCGCAAACCAAAAAGCCCCACTCCCGGTTATGAGAGTGGGCCTTTTAGGAATAGGGTGCCTGGCGATGCCCGACTTTAGC
>REEE01000323.1 GCA_007695245.1 Candidatus Competibacteraceae bacterium
CGTCGCTGAAGCTGTGTTGCAAGTCGGTCCAGAAGCCCTCGACCGTTTCGATGCGTTGCGGCCGATCATGCGCCGGCGGCGCGCCATGGCCCAGCGAGACCGCGGCGAGCGCCGTTGCCAGGCACAGCGATCTCAAGCATGATTCCAGCGTCTGGCGTCGGTTTCGGCTATTGGCGTGAGGGGTTGCATTCAACCGCCCCGCCGATATCGCCTTGGAGTCGCCGGCGAGCGGCGGACGTGAGTCCGCTGTTTCCGCGCCAGCCCTATCGCCGACGCCGTTCCGCGTTCCGGGAAACCGGGGGCTAACGCCCCCCCTCGCGGAACGACCGCGCCGCTCCCACAGGGAGAGGGGATTTTCGTACAGGCTCTTAAGCTCCACCTCGAAATGCTGTATCTGATCCTCGAACAGTTCCTGAACGGCCTGCAATACGGGTTGATGCTGTTCCTGCTGGCCGCGGGGTTGACCCTCGTGTTCGGCGTCATGGACGTCATCAACCTGGCCCACGGCTCGCTCTACATGATCGGCGCCTTTCTGGCCGCCACCTTTTATCAGGCGCTCCAGAGCTTCTTTCCGGCGCTGTTGTTGGCCGTCATCGCTACCGCGTTGCTCGGCGCGGTGCTGGAAAAGGTGCTGTACCGCCGCCTGCGGGGCATGAGCCACCTCTCTCAAGTGCTGGCCACCTTCGCGCTGATCCTGATCGCCAACGAAACCGTCAAGATTATTTTCGGCGCGCAACCGTTGATGATCGGCCTGCCCGACAGCCTGTCCGGGGCCATCGAAATCGTGCCCGACGAGCTGTACTACCCCGCTTACCGCCTGGTGATCATCGGGGCGGGGCTGGCGGTGGCGCTGGGGCTGTATCTGCTGATCAACCACACCCGGGCCGGCATGTGGATGCGGGCCGGCGCGTCCAATCCGGGCATGGCGGCGGTGATGGGCGTGCGCATCCAGCCGCTGTTCACCTTCGTCTTCGCCCTCGGCGCGGCGCTGTGCGCCCTGGCCGGCGCGCTGCTCGGCCCGCTGCTGGCGGTCTCGGTGGGGATGGGCGAATCCATCCTGATCCCGGCCTTCGAAGTCATCGTCATCGGCGGCATCGGGTCGATCCGCGGCGCGCTGGTGGGCGCGTTGCTGGTGGGCATGATCGACACCGTCGGCCGCCTGCTGCTGACCCTCGGGCTGCGGTTGGTGGTCGATCCGGCCACGGCCGCTTCGCTCGGTCCCACGCTGGCGTCGCTGCTGGTGAGCCTGCTGATGGTGGCGGTGCTGTGTTTCCGGCCGCAGGGCCTGTTTCCGGCGCGGGGATAAGCCATGTCGCATCGCCCTCAGACCCCACTGACCGCCGGGCTGCCCGGACCCTGGACCGCCATCGCGGTGGTCGTGGCGCTGGCGCTGTATCCACTGGCGATGCACGCGGCCGGGCAGGATTTCTACATCAGCCTCGGCAGCCGGGTGCTGATCATGGCGCTGGCGGCGAGCGCGCTCAACCTCGCGCTGGGTTACGGCGGGATGATCAGCCTGGGCCACGCCGCTTTTCTCGGGGTCGGCGGCTACGCGGTGGCGGTGCTGGCCCAGCACGGTGTGCTCGCCGCGGGACTGGCTCTACCGGTCGCGGTCATCGCGGCGGCGGTTGCCGCGTTCCTGATCGGCGCGGTCAGCCTGCGCACCCGTGGGGTGTACTTCATCATGATCACGCTGGCCTTCGCCCAGGTGTTCTACTACCTGGCGATTTCTTTACCCCGCTTCGGCGGCGACGACGGTCTGCCGCTCGCGGCCCGCTCGCAGATCCCCGGTCTGGCGTTGGCGGGCGATCTGACTTTTTACTATTTCGTGTTATTCACCGTCGGCCTGGCGTTCGTGCTGCTCTACCGGCTGGCGGCGTCGCGCTTCGGCCGGGCGCTGGTGGCGGTGCGGGAGAACGAACGCCGAATGGCGGCGATCGGCTACCCGGTCTATCGGCTGCGGTTGGTGGCGTTCACCCTCTCCGGCGGTCTGGCCGGCCTGGCCGGCGCGTTGCTGGCCAACCTCAACACCGGGGTCACGCCCCATCTGCTGACCTGGCATCAGTCGGGCATTCTGATCGTCATGGTGATTCTCGGCGGCGCCGGCTACTTCTGGGGCGGGTTGATCGGTGCGGCCCTGTTCCTGGTGCTGGAGGAAGTCATCTCGGACCATACCGAGCACTGGAATCTGTTTCTCGGCCTGTTGTTGCTGTTCATCGTCCTGGCCGCGCCGGACGGGGTGATGAGCCTGCGCCAGCGCCTCGGCGCGCTGCTGGACCGGAAGAAGGTCGCTCCCGCCCGGGAGACGGCGCCATGACCCACATCGTCCTGGAAACCGACCGGTTGACGAAGCGCTTCGGCGGACTGGCGGCCACCGATGAATGCAGCCTAGAAGTGGTCGCCGGGGAGATTCATGCCCTGATCGGCCCCAACGGCGCGGGCAAGACCACCCTGCTGGCCCAGCTTGCCGGTGAATTGCGACCGGACAGCGGGCGGATTTTGTTCGAGGGGCGCGACATCACCCGCCTGCCAGTCCATCGCCGGGTGGCGGCGGGCATCGCCCGGTCGTTCCAGATCACCACGCTGTTTCCCAAATTCACGGTGCGGGAGAATCTCGCCCTGGCGGTGCAAGCGCGCACCGGGCATTCCTTCGACGGGTTCGGCGTGGTGGCGGACGAGAGCGATCTGGATGATGGCGCAGAGGAAACCGCCGCCCAGGTCGGGTTGAGCGACGTGCTGGATACCGTGGTGGGCGCGCTGTCGCACGGCCGCCAGCGCCAGCTCGAACTGGGCATGGCCCTGGCGTGCCGGCCGCGCCTGTTGCTGCTGGACGAACCGATGGCCGGCACCGATCCGGAGGAAGCGCAGGCCATGGGCCGCCTGATCCTGGCGTTGCGGCCGGCGCTGACCTGCATCCTGGTGGAGCACGACATGGACGTGGTATTCCGGCTGGCCGACCGGATTTCGGTGCTGGTCGCGGGCCGGGTGATCGCCACCGGTCCCGCTGAAACCATTCGCACCGATCCGCAGGTGATCGCCGCCTATCTGGGCGCCGAACCCATCGCTTCAACGGAGTCGATCCGGTGAGCGCCCTGCTGTCGATCGAACGGCTCGAAACCGGTTACGGCCTGAGTCAGGCGCTGTTCGGAGTCGATCTGGAGATTCTGCCCGGCCAGGCCGCCGCGCTGCTGGGCCGCAACGGCATGGGTAAGACCACGACGCTGCGCGCGCTGTTCGGTCAGTTACCGGCTTGGACCGGTGAAATCCGGTTTTTGGGCGAACGCATCGACGGCCGGCCCACCGAGCGCATCGCTCAGATGGGCCTGGCCCTGGTTCCGGAAGGCCGGCAGATTTTTCCCAACCTGAGCGTGACGGAAAACCTGTCGGCCTTCCGCGCCAACCGCTGCGGGACTGCCGAGCCGTGGACCCTGGATCGCATCCACGAGCTGTTTCCCGCCTTGCAGGCGCGGGCGCGCAACCTGGGCCATCAGCTTTCGGGCGGCGAACAGCAGATGCTGGCGGTCGGCCGGGCGCTGATGACCAATCCGCATCTGCTGGTGCTCGACGAAGCCACCGAGGGACTGTCGCCGCTGATCCGCCGGGAACTGTGGAACGTACTCGCCCGGCTGAAGGCGGCGGGTCAGGCGATTCTGGTGATCGACAAATACCTCGACGAACTGCTGCGGGTGGCCGACCGCCATACCTTCATCGAGAAGGGCCGCAGCGTGTGGACGGGGGACTCGACCGCCCTGCGCGACCAGCCCGAGTTGTGGCATCGGTATTTGGGGATTTAGGCGATCTGGGTATGCGGCGGAAGAACCGGCTGAAAGAATTACTGAAGCGGAATGGGCTATTGGCATGAGATATAATCCTGACATCCGCCATCGCAGATCCATCCGTTTGCAGGGATATGACCGTTCCCAGGCTGGGGCATATTTCGTCACCCGCTGCGCGCAACACCGCGAACGCCTGTTCGGGGAAATTGTGAATGGGGAAATGCGGTTTAATGAGGCGGGAGAAATGGTCGCGGATGACTGGATGAAAACCGCCGAGATCCATAATGAAATTGAATTGGAGCAATGGATGGTGATGCCGAACCATTTTCACGCGATTTTGGTGATTGCCGGCGGTCGGGGCACGGCGCATCGTGCCCACCTGGAATTCCGTGAAACAACGACGGAATACGCAAAGGAAGCGTGGATGGTATGAAATCCCCACAGGAATTCATTAAATCAAAGAGTAGGCAGATGCGGATAGAGCAGGCTTATTCTTCGGGAAAGAAACCAGAATGACCACAATGAAAAATGAATGGACCGAACGCCTGCTGCGCGATCTGACCCAGTGTCAAGTCGAATTCCTTGCCGCAAATAACCCCCAGGCTGCTTTCGAGCGACTTCTGGCCAGCTTGCTGAGCCTTACCGACAGTGAATTCGGATTCATCGGTGAAGTGCTGTACCGAGACGGGGCGCCGTACCTAAAAACCCATGCAATCACCGACATCTCGTGGAATGCCGAGTCACGAGAGTTCCACGAAAAAAACGCGACTCAGAGTCTGGAGTTCTTCAATCTGAACACGTTGTTTGGCGCGGTGATGACAACCGGGGAGATGATCCTCTCGAACGATCCGCCCAATGACCCGCGGGCGGGCGGCCTGCCGCCGGGGCATCCGCCGCTCGAATCCTTCCTGGGAATCCCGCTCGCCATGGGTGGCGAACTCCTCGGGATGGCGGGTATTGCCAACCGGCCCGGCGGTTACGACGAAGAACTCTACCACCAACTTGAGGCCTTCAGAATCACCGTCACAACCCTCGTTTACCAGATCCGCGCCGATCGGAAGCGGCAGGCCGCCATTGCCGATCTTTCGTCGAACCAGAAGAAGCTGGAGGCGATTTTTGACGCCATCCTGGACGGCCTCATCGTCATTGACTTCCGCGGCTTGATTATCGACATGAACCCTGCTGCTTGCAGGATGTTCTGGCGCGACCGCGCCGAGATGATCGGCAAGAATGTCTCCATGCTGATGCCAGCGCCCCATAGCGAACAGCACGATCAATATCTCAAGAACTACTATCGCTCCGGGGTTCGCAAAATCATCGGGACATCCAGGGTGGTGGAGGGACTTCGGGCCGACGGTTCGACGTTTCCCTGTCTGTTGGGAGTGACCGAGATTCTCGATCAAAATACCCGCTACTTCGTTGGAACAATCAAGGACATCGCCGAGCAGCGGCAGCAGGAGGAAAACTTGCGCCTGGCGAAAATGGCGTTGGAAGACGAGCGGCGGCGGCTCGCCAATATCATTGAGGCCACGCACGTCGGAACCTGGGAATGGAACATACAAACCGGTGAAACACGCTTCAACGAGCGGTGGGCGGAGATCATCGGGTACCGGCTTGCCGATCTGGAGCCGGTTTCCATCGACACCTGGGTCAAGTACACGCATCCGGAAGACCTTCAGGCCAGCAGTGCGGCGTTGGAGAAACACTTCGGGGGCGAGGCCGAGTTCTACGAAGTCGAGTGTCGCATGGCGCACCGAGAGGGTCGTTGGGTGTGGGTGCTTGATCGAGGCAAAGTCTTCTCATGGGCCGACGACGGAAAACCGCTGATGATGTTCGGGACCCATCAGGACATCACGCAGCGCAAGGAGTACGAGGCGCGGATCAGGCACATGGCCATGCACGACCCGCTCACGGGATTGCCGACCCTGAGGCTTGCCTACGACAGAATCCAGATGGCCATCGAACAAGCGCAACGAGAGAAGAAATCCGCCGCGGTGTTCTATGTGGATTTGGACGGTTTCAAGGCCGTGAACGACGCAGGCGGGCATCGGGCGGGCGACCAGCTTTTACAAACCATCGCGACTCGCCTTCGGCAGGCCGTGCGCGGGATTGATACCGTGGCGCGAATTGGGGGTGACGAATTCCTCGTGATTCTCACCAGTATCGACAACCGCGAAAACGCGCGGAAGGTCGCCCACAAGCTGCTGGAACAGGTCCGTGACCCGATCGATATTGAAGGCAATGCCTTTCGCGTGGGCTTCAGTATCGGCATCGCCATGATTCCCGACGACGGCCTCGACCCAAAAGGCTTGATCGAGGCCGCGGATGTCGCGATGTACCGGGTGAAAAACTCTGGCAAGAACGGCGTCGAATTTTACAGCGAACGCCGTAATCGGCCGGATTAAGAGACCAAATATGAATCAAACGGTTAGATTCACCTCCACCGCCTCGCTTGAGGAACTCCAAAAAAATCCTCGAAGAACCCTAAAGTTCTGGCGGAAGCCGCCGATAGGATAAAGCAAGCAAGCGGAATTCGTTGCGGCTAACGGTTAACGCCTGGCGCCAAGGCGTAGGATGGCGCGCTCTCCTCTGGTGGTTTGGGGTT
>REEE01000102.1 GCA_007695245.1 Candidatus Competibacteraceae bacterium
GACCGGACGGTCCGGGGGGACGCCGGACGCCGGCTGACCGGTCCCCCGCGCCGGGTGGGGTCCGCGCGAGCCGGTGGGAGTATCTGACCCCGCTCCCGCCCGCCGCCGAACCGGGGCGATCACGCCGACCGAAGGACGAGCGCGGGCGCCCGAACCCGCAGCAGCGCGTTGAGCCACCGCCCGGCCGGGCGGTCGGGTCGCCGGTCCGGCGTGATCCAGGTCTCCAGCCCGGTGAAATACGGCGCGGCCCGCACCAGCGCGGCCAGCCCGGTTTCATCCAGGTCGGTGAAGCGCCGCCCGCCCCGCGCGCGTTCGCCCCGCCCGTACTTGAACGAGGCGTAGAGGACCCCTCCGGGTCGGAGCGCCGCCGCCAGCCGCCGCAGCACCTCCGGCAGTTCGGCGAACGGCACATGCAACAGACTGGCGCAGGCCCAGATGCCGTCGAAGCACGCCGGCTCCGCCAGCTCCTGAAAGCGCCGCACGAGCACGGGCAACCCGCAATGAACGGACGCGAGCCGGGCCAGCGCCGGGGAGGCGTCGCAGGCCGTGACTGAGTAACCCCGCGCCAGAAAGGCGCGGGTATCCCGCCCGGACCCACAGCCGGCATCGAGAATTCGGCCGCCGGCCGGCACTTCCCGCAGAAAGCGCGCATGCAGGGGCGTCAGGTCGAGGGCCACGGTGTCGGCGAAGAAGGCGTGGGCGTGGTCTTCGTAGTAGTCGGCAGAAGCGTTCACGGGCGAACGGTCCGATCGAGGTCCGGCGGCGGCTAGCGCGCGCGTTCCGCGTCGGCGTTTTCCGCACAGGGCCGACAGAGCACCATCCAGTCCATCGAAGACGCGCACGCTTCATTCCGCGGGTCCGGCTTCCCGCGCGCGGCCGGCCCGTCATAGCCGACGTGCCCGTAATGGCCGAGTCTGACGCCGCACGGCGCGCACACCAGCCGGTCGTTTGGGTCAGCCGCCTTCGGCTCCGGCTCCGAGATCAGTGATGTCAAGGGTCGCCCTCGCTCGGTTTATGGTCGGTCCATAGTATATTATCGAGCGTTTCCCGGGATCGGTGCCAGCCAGGTTCGAGCGACCCCATCACGCCACGAGACGCCCCATGAATGACGCCGAAGCCGCCGCCGTAATCGAGAACCTCCAGCGGGCCGTGATCGCCACGCACCCCGGCCCGATTCGTCGGGCGTTCAGCGCCCTGGTCGTCCGGGACGTTCGGGACATCAGACACCGCGCCGAACAGGACCTGGCGCGCATCGATCGCGCCATGCTCGACGCCCTGCGCCAGGCGGACGACGACCCCCAGCACCGGCTGACCCTGGACGTTTTCCAGACGAGTGTGTTGGAGCCCTTGCAGGACAAGCCCGCCGCCGTCGAGCCCGCGGTGGTCCATGACATTGAAACCTGGATCGAAGCCAACGCCGCCGCCGTCGCGTCCGCCAACCTGCGGATCATGGAGGCCGCCCTGCCCGACGAAGCACCGCCCCAGGCGCATCGGAGCCTGATCGAGTTCCACCAGCATGTCGACTTCGCCGCCTGTGAGGCCGAGCAGCAGGCCGCCCTACAACGCATCTGGTCGGCGATCGAAGCGCGGATCGCGGCGTTGCTGGCGGACGCCCCGAAGGCGTCGTAGCCAGACGGACGTCCGGAGCGAATCCGATGACCCCCGGCGCACCGCGTCCGCTGCCCGCGGCGGACCACCTGAACATCGGCGCGCTGGCCGGTCTGTTCCGGCACACCACGAACTCCTACAAATACCTCTTCTTCATCGCGTTGCTGGATCTCCTCAAGCGCCATCGGTTCGATGCCGAACGGCCCTATACCTATACGGAAATCACCGTGGAGATGCTGGCGATCGCCTGGTTCGCGCATACCTTTTTCAAGCTGTCGTTCGGGGCGCAGGACAAGATCGCCGAAAAGCTGGATGCGCTGAATTTGGGTTCTCAGATCTACGCCAACCCTTACGCCCGCGACCGCTTGGCGCTGCGCGCCGCATTGCAGGAAAGCGACCTCGCCGATACTGAAAGTCTGATGGTCTATGTGCCTTATCGATTGCTGAGGCCGTTTCTCGAATCCTCCATGACGGGTGTTGATAAAGGCTCCGGCCCCTTCGAGCGCGCTCTGCCCAAAATCGCCAACGCGCACTTCGCCACCGTCCGCCCGCTGTATCGCTTCGACAGCGACGACTGCCGGCAATGTTCGGCGATCCTCTTTCATCCCGACTGGGCGGCGTACCTGGAAACCCATTTTCCCATCATCCAGGGCTGGGCCGCCTGGCACTGGCTGCACTACATGCAGCGGCGCAACCCGGCCACGCCGGCGCTCTCCAGCAAGCTGTTCCCACCCGCCAAACGCGACACGCTGACCCCGCAGACCCGCTATTGGCGAACCATCCTCACCGACCCCGACCGCCCGGAATTGCGCTGCATCTACTCTGGGGAGACCCTTCAGGCCGAGAAATTCGCCCTCGATCACTATCTGCCCTGGTCTTTCGTCGCCCACGATCAAATCTGGAACCTGATTCCGGCGCCTCCCGGCGTCAACTCCGCGAAATCCAACCACCTGCCGAGCGCGGAGTACTTCCAGAGCTTTGTCGCATTGCAGCATCAGGGCCTGCTCGCGGCTCGCCGGTTGTTGCCCGCGGGGGCGTTCGGCAAGGTCACCGAGGACTATCTGTCCGATCTGCATCTCCCGTCGTTCGAGGCCCTGCTGGACTTCGAGCGGCTTTATCACGCCTACGCGCGGAACATCAGCCCGTTGCTCGCGCTGGCGGCCAACCAGGGCTTTTCGCCCGATTGGCGGTATGCCCGCTGAGCTGAGAAGAGCGCCACCGTATGGAAGAACGTCTGCACGATCCCCGCCTGATGCCGCTGCCCCACCCGATCCGGATCGATGCCGCCGCGGGGATGGCCATCGATACGCGGATGTTCGAACACGCCGGCCTCACGGCGACGCTCCGCCCGTACCTGACCGACGAGACCGCCTCCACCGAGTGGATCATCAACAACGTGCCAGGGATGCGGCAACTGGCGCTGGACCACTTCGGGATTCTGGGGGACGCCCACATGGGGTCGTTCATCCTGACGCTGAACCGCGCCCGCCTGCGCGCCCACGGCGATCCCCTGCTGGAGGTGGCTCCGGCGCTCCAGACGATGTTGGCGGAAACCGATCTGGCCGCCGAGTTGCCGATCCGCTTTTTCCGCAGTCCGTACACCCTGGTCTACGTCGCCTTCGCCCGGCCCAATCCGCTGCGGGTGTCGCACCGCCTCTCCGGCCTGCACGAGTGCGAGGGCGCCTATATCGGCACCTATCACCTGCCGCCGCGGCATGAGGTGCATCGCCAGTCCCAACGCGCGGGCACCCTGCGGCTCGATCCCGCCCGGCCGACGCGCATCATCGAGATCGTCATCACCGGTTCGCCGGCGGGCAAGGCGAACGTCCTCGACGACGCCTCTCAGGACCTGGTGCTGTTCGTTCAGGATGAAGACGAAGACTTGAGTGCGGTCTTGGCGCGCCATCTGGCGTTCTTCAAAACCACCGCGGCCTACAGTCATCCGGGCATGGCCCCGATCGATGCCGAGGAGGTCGAGAGGGTCGCGCCGGTCGTCCACGAACTGGCCAAGATCCTGCTGTATCTCAACCTGGCGGATGCCGAGCAGTCGCTCCGGCCCGAGCGCACCGACCTGAAACGGCGGCTGTGCCAGTTCGGGACCAAACTCTCGGCCAAACGCCGCGCGCGCTTGGCGCAAGCCTACGACCGGATCGTCATCGGTCCGCGCGAGAGCGCCCCCGAACCGCCGCCGGACGCGGCCGACCCCGCCGCACCCCACACCGTGCGCCCGCACTGGCGGCGCGGCCACTTCCGGCGCATCCGGTTCGGCGAGGGACACGCGGAAAGCCGCTTGGGGTGGATTCGACCGGTGCTGGTCAACGCCGCCGTGGCCTTCGGGTCGGTGCGCCCCCGGCCGTATGAAGTGCGTTAGGCGCGCCCGACGCGCCGCCGCTTGCTGGAGTTCTCGCCCGTGGAGCCATCGCCATGTCGAATCCTGAAATCACCGGACGCGGTCTCGGCGACCGGGTCGCCTCCAACCTCACCCCAACAGGGTTCGGTCGGACGCTGGCGAAGCGCATCCCGCTCGTCATCCTGGGGCTCGCGCTGTCGTTGGGTGGATGCGGCGTTCCCCCGGCCCGTGCGGAGGGTCCCGCGCCCTACCGGATCGAGTTCGACAACCGCGTTCGGTGGACCGAAGGACACGAAGGCTTCGATCCCGACCTGCCCGGTTATCATGTCACCGGGGATATCGCCCGCCTGATCCTGCATCCCACGGGTCATCCGCCGCCGGCGGCGTTGGTTCTCGCCATCACCCCGTCACCGGGGATGCGCCCCATGCTGGAGCGTTTCCAGGTCGCCACGGCTGACCTCGAGATCCATACCACGTCGGGCGAGGCCGTGCGGGTCGAGACCGTCCGCGACCGGCGGACGGGGGTCACGCACGAGGTGCGGAAGGGCACGTATTTCACATTCGAGGTCGTGGGCCAGGCGGTTCGCGTGACCCTCCTGCCGGAGGCGCTGCGGCGGCTCGACGGCGCGCTCCACGTCTCTTGGATCGACTGGTATCGGAAATGAAGGATCTTCCAGCCGCCAAAGCGGGGGGCCGACCTGGCGACCCGCGCGCCCGCGAGAGGTTTTCCGATGTTTGAGATCATCAACCAGGGTCAGGCGATCCAGTCGACGACCTACTGGGACACCGACCCCGCCCGCGCCGGCTATTTTTACCTGTCTTGGAACGCCAACGCCGCGCGCCTGCTGGTTCCGGATGTCCAGATGCCGCTCCTTCAGGAAATGCAGGGTGCCCGGGAGGTCATCGTCTCGCGCGGACCGTGGCCCGAGCAAGGCGGACGGGAGGGCATCGAACTGCTTTGGGAAGACAACAGCGACAGCCCGTTTTGCCTGCATCTGGTCGCCGAACAGTGCGATCGACTGATTCCGGAAACCGACCAGGGCGGCGGGTTCGTCGTCGTGGCCTGGACGCGCCGGGGCGAACAAGGTCGCTGGCCCGGCCGCTATCGGTGGGTTCCACAAATCCCCTGGCTTCAGGCGTGGGCGTCCCACTAAACGGTCGGCGGGCACGTCGCAACCCCGATCGAAGCGGCGAGCGTCGCTCAGCGCAGCCCCATGAGATCGAGCAGTTCGGCGCTGCTCATGACCTGGCAGTAGATCATGTTGAGAATCTCCAACTCCTTGTGGTGCAGATCCTCGGAGCCGGCGGCGCAACAGTCCTCCAGGAGCACGACGAAGAAGCTCTCATCGGCCAGACCGCGCACCGTCGAGGACACGCACTGATCGGTATAAATGCCGGTGACGACGACGTTGCGGATGCCCATGTTGGCGAGCACCAGCCGCAGGTTGGTGCCGGTCAGGGCGCTGTCCGTGGTCTTGGTGACCACGATTTCCCCCGGCGCCGGCGCCAGTTCGGGGATGATCTGAGAGGCCGCGCTGGTCAGCGGCATCAGCAGATTGTTCCAGCCGGGCAGCTTCTGGCTCAGGGAGCGGTCGCGGCCGTCCTCCAGCAGGCAGGCGATCCGGGCGTGGAGGACGTCCATTCCCCGCGCTCGAAACCGCTCCTGCACGGCGCGCAGGGCGGGGATGACGGTTCCGCGCATCCGGGTGTGAAAAGGCTCCCAGCGGGCGCGTTCGGCGGGATCGTCGGCGAGGGCCAGGCCGTAATTCTGGACGTCGATGCAGAGCAGGGCGGTCTCGCGCGGCGGCAGCACCGGATCGACCGGCTCGGGCGCGTAGGCGTAGTAAAAGGATCGGTGGGCGGTCTTCCAACTCATGGTGCGGGCCTCGCGGGTCGGGTGGGTCGGCAACGAGCGCGGGCGGCGCTCGTCATGGTTTCCGGTCGGTCGATCTTACGGATTGAGAATTCCCGTCGGTTTCCAGGCGGCGCCCGCTTCGGGCCAGGGAACCCAGTAAAGCTGACGGCTCGCCGGCGCGTTCCGCGTCTCTTGGAGCGGCGGACGGGTACGGAGGGCCGGCCGCGCGGTGGCCCGGCCGGTTTCGCCACGGTTCGGTAATCCGGTGGCTGAAAGCCGCAGGCATTCCACTAGCCGGCGGGTGGCGCGGCCAGGAACGGTTCCAGCGCCGCCACGGACGCCCGCCAGAGCGCCTCGGCCAGCCGGTCGTCGCGGGCGTGAGCCGAAGGCTGGACCGGCCGGCAGTCGATGAAATACTGCCCGGTCTCCGTGCGGACCGCGTCCGCCGTCGCCAGATAGACCGAGGTCCGCGCGCCTTCGGCGACGGGGGCGCCGCCCATGCCGAATCCACTGCGGAGCAGCTTGGTGTCGATCACCCCCGGATGCAGGCAGTGGGCGGTCGCCGGC
>REEE01000099.1 GCA_007695245.1 Candidatus Competibacteraceae bacterium
AGATTTTCGAGATTTTCCAGCTTGCCGCCAGGGCGGTGCGCCGGTCATCAGGATTCGCGTTTGCGCAACAGAAAATAGAACCGTCCGGCTTCTTCACGCGTTTCCAGCAGAACGTGGCCCAATTGCTGGCTGAACGTTGCAAAATCCCGGACCGACTCGGGATCGGTGGAAACGATGTGCAGGACTTGACCGCCGCGCAGGCCGGCTAGCGCCTTCTTGGCCTTGAGAATCGGCAGGGGACAGATCAACCCGGAGGTGTCCAGTTCGGCATCGATGACGGTCATGACGGTTTCCAGGAGAGTGATTGACTCCTCGTTATTGAACCATGGGCATCCCCCCGGCGCAAACCGTGGAACCCCCTTCCCGCCCTTGAGTCTCAAGAGAAAGCCATTGTCTGCTTGCGGAAAATTCCATGCGTTATCGCCCGCTTCCCCGAAGTGTAGCCCTCGGTCTGGCCCTGATCCTCGGTCTGGCACCGGTGACCCCCCCGGCCTCCCAGTCCATCCGGTTGCCGGATATCGGCGATCCCTCCCGCGTCCACTTCGGGGTCGATGAGGAGAAACGCTTGGGTTTGGACATCATGCGGCGGCTGCGCGAGCGCGGCATGGTGATGGACGACGTGCAATTGAATGAATACCTGAATTCCGTAGGCCAGCGCATCGCCACCTACGCCGACCAGAGCAGCGCGCCGTACACCTTCTTCTTCGTGCCTGATTCGGGAATCAACGCCTTCGCTCTGCCTTACCATTTCATCGGCGTCAACACCGGGTTGCTGCTGGCCACGCAACGCGAGGACGAACTGGCCGGCGTCATCGCGCACGAGATTGCCCACGTCTCGCAACGGCACATCATTCGCGCCATCGCCGATATGAGACGCCTGGCGCTGCCCATGGCGGCGGCCATGATCGCTTCGACGGCGCTGGCGGCGGCCAGCAAGGAGGGCGGCCAGGCGGCCATGGCCAGCACCATGGCCGCCAGCGCCCAGCATCGGATCAGTTTCACTCGCGCCAATGAAGAAGAAGCCGATCGCATCGGCATGCAGTTTTTGGCCAAGGCCGGCTACGATCCGAGGGGGATGAGCGACTTTTTTGATCGGCTGGTACGGATGACGGGCCGTTCGAACGCCGATATTCCGGAACTGCTGCTGACGCACCCGCGCCCGGAGACCCGGGCCGCCGATACCTTGAACCGGGCTGACCTGCCGACGCCGCGCCGCGCCCTGCCGAGCGACCCCAAGGCCTACCACCTGGCCAAGGCGCGGGCGCGGGTGCTGGCGACCGACGATAACAATGCCCTGATCCGCGTTTTGGAAACCACCCTCGCCCGAGGCGATCACGCCAGCGAAACCGCCACCCGCTACGCGCTGGCGCTGGCGCTGCGGCAGGCCGGCCGTTATGAAGAAGCCCAACGACAGGTGAATCGTCTGCTGGGCGGCGATCCGGATCGGTTGGCGTTCCGGATCGAGACGGCGGAGCTCGCGCTGGCTCGTGGAGATTTATCCGGGGCCTGGCGGCTGTTCGAGCAGGCTCGTTCCCTGTACCCGGACGACTTCACCTTGGCGATGCATTACGGTCGCGCCCTGGCCGGTCAAGGCAATTCCCAACTGGCCATGCAATTGTTGCAACCGCATTTGCGTCGCCGCCCCCACGATGCTCTGCTGTACGTCACCTATGCCCAGGCCGCGCGGCGGTCCGGCGACATGGCGGCCACCCATGCCACCATGGCGGAATACCACTATCTGAACGGCGAACTGTTACCCGCCATCGAACAATTGGAGATCGGTCTGCGTAATCCCGGACTTTCCCCCAACCGCGAAGCCCAGTTGCATGCCCGGCTCAAGCAGTTCAAGGCCGAAGCCGTCGCCCGGAATCTGCCGGTCTCCAGGCGGGGTTCGCCCTGATGGCGGTCGCTGGTGGTCGGACCAGGAAACCCAACCGGCATCATACCGACACAAACCGGTGAAACCGGGTGGATGGGCTATACTAAAAGGACCATCCGCGGCATGTTCCGATCCAATCCAACCCGCCAGGACGTCATGGCCGAATCCAGCAATACTCCCAATCCAGGCAGTTTCGATGTCGGACGGCTGCTCGAGCAGGCGCGCACTTTTCTGGCGTTTGGCGAAGAGATGCGGCAGTGTTCCGAACACCTCCAGGAGAACGCGCAGGGGTCAGCCGACTGGAGTTCGGCGCTGCGCCAGCATTTCGAACAGTTCAGGACGGCGGTCGCCGCCACGGCTGGAGATCCGGAGGTCAATCCCGAACTGGCTCGCTTGTGGACCCTGATTCTGGACACCTGGCAACGGACCGCCGAGTCGATGGAAAGCGCGTCGATCGCGCCGCCCGCCAACTGGAGCAGCGCGGCCTGGCAGGCCTATCAGCAGACCCAGAATCAGTATCTGCGGCTGTTGCAACGGACGGCCAGCGAGGCGCTGGATCTGATGGAGCAGCGACTGAGCGAAAGCGCGGCTTCCGGCAGGAACATCGACAGCCTGCGCGAGCTGTACAATCTGTGGGTGGATTGCAACGAGGAAAGCTACGGCCGGATGCTGCGGAACGCCGAGTACAGCGAACTCAGCGGCCGCCTGCTCAACGCGCTGCTGCGGTGCTATGCCCCTGGAGAGACGCCCTCGTGAACAGCTTGACGCCGGAGCGGATCACCGAGGAACTCCAGTCCTTCCAAAGCCGGTTGGCCCGGGGGGTTCAGGCGTTGACCGAGGTCGGTGAGATCGAAACCGGTGTGTCGTCCCGCGATCCCGTTTATCAGGAAGATAAACTGGTGCTCTATCGCTATCGGCCGCGCGTGGCGGAGCCTCATCCCGTGCCGCTGTTGATCGTCTATGCGTTGGTCAATCGGCCCTACATGATGGATTTGCAGGAAGATCGTTCCATGATCCGGGGGTTGCTGGATGCCGGCCTGGATGTCTATCTGATCGACTGGGGTTATCCGGACGCCGCCGACCGGCGGTTGACCCTGGTGGATTACCTCCAGCGCTATATCGGGCATTGCGTGGACTACTTGCGCGAGCGCCAGCGACTGGAGGCCATCAATGTGCTGGGCGTGTGCCAGGGCGGGGCGCTGAGCTTGTGTTTCGCGGCCCTCCAGCCCGAGAAAATCCGCAATCTGGTCACCATGGTGACGCCGGTGGATTTCCATACCCCGGATAATCTGCTGACCCATCTGATCCGGCATGTGGATGTGGATTTACTGGTGGATACGTTCGGCAATCCGCCGGGTCAATTACTGAACTTCGCCTTTCTGTCCCTGAGTCCGTTTCGGCTGGCCGGACAGAAATATGTCGAGGTGATGGATATTCTCGACGATGCCCCGGCGCTGAAGAATTTCCTGCGGATGGAGAAATGGATTTTCGATAGTCCGGATCAGGCGGGCGAGGCGTTTCGCCAGTTCGCCAAGGACTTCTTCCAGCATAATAAATTGGTCAAGGGCGAGGTCGTGATCGGCGACCGACGGGTGGATTTACACAACGTCGTCATGCCGGTGTTGAACGTCTACGCCGATCAGGATCACCTCGTGCCCCCCGCGGCATCCAGAGCGCTGGCTGAGTGCTGTGGCAGTCGGGACTATTCAGAGTTGTCCTTCCGGGGCGGCCATATCGGCATTTACGTCAGCAGCCGCGCCCAACGCGAAATACCTCCCGCCATCGCCGACTGGTTGCTGGCGCGCTAGTGGGGGGGCGGCCCATAAGGGCCACTCACTGCCTGACGGGGGACGTCACGACTCCGTCTGAAACCTCATCGCCTGCTTTAAGCGTCCCGATCCTTCCGGGGTTTGCGGGCTTTTTCGGACTTTTCCCGTTCGGGGTGGGCGGCAGGTGGGGTCGGGCGGGTCGGCGGCTGCGCGGTGGATTGAGAGAGCGGCGACAGTTCGCTGACCGTTTCGGGGGGGGTGTAGGGTTTCTGCAGTTGTTCGTTGACGCTCTTCCAGAGCGAAAGATTGTGCTCCACCAGTTCGGTGATCATCGCCAGCGGATTTTTGCCGATGAGCGTGCGCATCTGCTCGCGGAACAGGTGCTGCTGGTCCACGAAGGCTTGCAGGCTTTTCTCCAGATAGTTGCCCATCATGCCTTGCAGCGTGTCGCCATAAAACCGAATGATGTGCGCCAGCACTTCCGTGGTGAAGATCGGGTTGCCCTGTTCTTCCTGCTCGCTGATGATCTGGAGCAGAATCCCGCGCGTGATGTCGGTGTTGGTCCGGGCGTCGATGACATGGAAATTGGCGCGTTCCAGCACCAGGTGTTTGACATCCTCGAGGGTGATGTAGCTACTGACCGCTGTGTCGTACAATCGGCGATTCGGATATTTTTTGATGATGCGCGGTTCGGTCATGATAGATCGTGTCAAAAAGCCGCGCGGCGTTGCTGGGAAGGGCCAACGCCGCGCGGTTCGAGGCTTAGCGGAAGTAGAGACCGCCGTTGACGGTGATATCTTCACCGGTGACAAAGCCGGCGTCGTCAGCGGTCAGGAAGGCGACGGTGCGGGCGATTTCGGAAGGTTCGCCCAGACGGCCGACCGGAATGGTGGCCACGATCTTGGCGAGCACGTCTTCGCGGATGGCGCGCACCATCTCGGTGCCGATATAGCCGGGCGAAATCGAGTTGACCGTCACGCCTTTCTTGGCGCATTCCTGGGCCAGCGACTTGGTGAAGCCGTAGATCGCGGACTTGGTGGCGGAGTAGTTGGACTGGCCGGCTTGACCCTTGATGCCGTTGACCGACGAGATGTTGACGATGCGACCCCAACCCCGTTCGATCATCTTGTCATAGACCTGCTTGGTCATATTGAAGATGCTGTTGAGGTTGGTGTTCATGACCGCGTGCCATTGCTCGGCGGTCATCTTGTGGAACATGGCGTCGCGGGTGATGCCGGCGTTGTTGACCAGGATTTCGATCGGCCCGACTTCGGCTTCGATCTTCTTGACCGCCTCGGCGCAGGATTCGAAGCTGGTCACGTCCGCCAGATAGACCGGAATGTCCAGGCCTTCCGCCTTGCGGTCGGCCTTCCACTTGTCCACCACGTCCTGACTGAGACCGTTGTAATCCATCGCGACGGCCTGCCGGCCCTGCTCCATTAATGCCTTGCACATGGCGGTTCCCAGACCACCGAGACCACCGGTAACGATTGCGACTTTCGACATCAGATACTCCTCCTCAGTTTTGGTTATGAATCAATCGCGTTCGACGGCCAGCGCGACGCCTTGGCCGCCGCCGATGCACAGGGTCGCGAGACCCTTCCTGGCGTTACGACGGGCCATTTCATGCAGCAGGGTCACCAGGATACGGCAACCGGAGGCGCCGATCGGGTGGCCCAAGGCGATGGCACCGCCGTTGACATTCACTTTATCCGCGTCCCAGCCCATTTCCCGATTGACGGAGATCGCCTGGGCGGAGAAGGCTTCATTGGACTCGACCAGATCCAGTTGATCCGCGGTCCATCCGGCTCTCTTCAGACAAAGCTGGGAAGCGGGGATGGGTCCGGTGCCCATGATGGTCGGGTCGACGCCGGCCTTGGCATAGGCGACGATGCGCGCCAGCGGCTGGAGACCCAGATCGCGGGCCACATTGGCGGCCATCACCAGCACGACGGCGGCACCGTCGTTGATGCCGGAGGCATTACCGGCGGTCACGGTGCCGTCCTGCTTGAACGCGGGCCGCAGTTTGCCTAGCCCCTCGGCGGTGGTGCCGGCCCGGGGGAATTCGTCGGTGTCGAAGACGAGTGGCGCGCCCTTGCGCTGGGGAATTTCGATGGGGACAACTTCGTCCTTGAACCGGCCGGCCTGAATGGCGGCGATGGCTTTGTCTTGAGAGGCGGCGGCGAAAGCGTCCTGATCCTCGCGGGAAACGTTCCAGCGGGTGGCGATGTTCTCGGCGGTGATGCCCATGTGGTAGTGATTGATGGCGCAATGCAAACCTTCGTTCAGCATCGAGTCCACCAAGCGGGCGTCGCCCATGGTCGTGCCGCGCCGCGAACCGAGCAGCAGGTGCGGAGACAGGCTCATGTTTTCCTGGCCACCGGCGACGACGATTTGGTTGTCGCCATCGCGGATGGACTGGTAGGCCAGATGCACCGCCTTGAGGCCGCTGCCGCAGACCTTGTTGATACTCAGACAGGGAACCTCGATGGGCAGTCCGGCGTTGAGCGCCGCGGTGCGGGCGGGATTCTGGCCGGTGCCGGCGGTCAGAACCTGGCCCAGGATGACTTCATCGATGCGCTCTGGTGGGACGCCGGTTTTCCGCAACAAACCCTGGATGACCTTGGCGCCCAGGACGTTTGCTGGGATCGCCGACAGGGAACCCATGAAATTGCCGATAGCGGTTCTGGCGGCGGCGACGATGACCACATCTTCCATCGG
>REEE01000143.1 GCA_007695245.1 Candidatus Competibacteraceae bacterium
CTGGACGCGCGCCAGGCCGAGGCGGAGTACTACGCGACGGCGGTGCAAATCCCGCGACTGGAACTCGCCATCGCCCAACGGGAGAACGCCCTCAGCCTGCTGCTGGGACGCAATCCCGGCGCCATCGCCCGCGGGCGGACGCTCGACGAACTCGGCCAACCGCCGGTGCCCGCCGGCGTCCCGTCCGAACTGCTGGAACGACGGCCCGATCTCCGCCAGGCGGAACAAGTCCTGATTGCCGCCAACGCCAACATCGGCGTCGCCAAGGCCGCGTATTTTCCGGTGATTTCGCTGACTGGTTTGTTCGGCTACGTCAGCCCGCAACTGGAGGATTTGTTCCAGGGTCCGTCGCGCGCCTGGAACTACGGCGGCATCCTGGGCGTGCCGATCTTCACCGCCGGCCGGATCGCCGGACAGGTGCAGGCGGCGGAAGCGGTGCAACAGCAGGCGCTGGCCGGCTATGAAAAAGCCATCCAGACCGCGTTCGCCGAGGTGGAGGACAGTCTGATCGCGTTGCGCAAGGGCCAAGAGCGTTTGGAGGCGCAGGAGGCGCAACTGGCGGCGCTGCGCCGCTCGCTGCGGTTGGCGCGGCTGCGCTATGACAACGGTCTGGTCAGCTTCATTGAAGTGATCGACGCCGAGCGCAATCTGTTCGACGTCGAGCTGACCTTCGCGCAAAGCCAGAGCGACGTGCTGCTGGCGCTGATCGACCTGTACAAGGCGCTGGGCGGTGGTTGGGTCGAGGAGGCGGAACTGCGGGTTATGAGTGAATCACAGCCCAAGGCGGGGTGACCGAGCGGGTGGGGGCAATCGATCGGTCCGACCGGTCGTTGCCTCCACTTTTTTGATATTCCACAGGGGATCGTGTGCTAAACATGGATCCCATCGCGGCTCAAAACCCAAAAAAACAATCAGTTGTAATTCCTTGTATCCACTTTGAACGCACTGCCGTTTGACGCTACCGACTTGCCGTTGCTTCATGGTCTTGACTATCCTCATAGAATAGATAAACAACAGCGCCCCGGCGGAGTCACTTGATGAATGCTAAACCCGACCCGAATGACATCGATGTCGAACACCACATCCAACTGGGCCTGACTCAGGCCCTGTGCGACGCGGCGAGTGCCGGCGCGGATGCGGCGCTGGTGCAGGATATACTCGATCAACTGGTGGCCTATAGCGACATGCATTTTTTGTCCGAGCATCTGCTGATGCGGTTGAGCGGCTATCCGGACTACGAAGCTCATGTTCTCGATCATGACAATTTGATGGGCCGTCTGGAGACCGTCAAGCAACAATATGGCAACGCTGGAGAACGAATCCTCCCGCTGGCGGAGGGGGAAGCGATTCTGGAGTTGTTGGCCGGTCACATCAGCACCCAGGATCGGCGTTTTACGGACTATTACCGCGCGTGGTCGAGAAACAACGCCGATGTCGGGCGCCAGGTCATCCCGACCGTCACGATGCGAAGATCTCCCTGACAGCCGCAAAAAACTCGTGCCTAAAGCCAGCACCCGTTCGTGCGGCGGAAGTTGCCATGAACCCAACCACTCTCGTCATCGGAGCCGGCATCGCTGGACTCCTTCTCGCCCGGCAACTGCATGCCTCCGGCCAGCCGGTCACGGTGCTGGAAAAAAGTCGCGGCGTCGGCGGGCGCATGGCGACGAAACGCGTGGGCGCGGCGGTTTTCGACCATGGGGCGCAGTTCTTCACCGCGCGGACGCCGGATTTTGCCGCGCTGGCCGCGACGTGGGCGGCGCAAGGACTGATTCGGGACTGGACCAGCGGTCCGCATCCTCGTTATATCGGCCTGGATGGCATGACGGCGGTGCCGAAGCGCTGGGCGGAAGGACTGGATGTCCGCTGCGAGCACCAGGCCACGGCGGTGCGGCGGAACGGCGATCGATGGGAAGTGGAGATTGAAAATCAGCCGACGCTGGTCGGGGATCGGTTGGTGCTCGCGGCGCCGGTGGCGCAGTCGCTGGCTCTGCTGAAGGCGGGGGGCGTGACCCTGCCGGTCGATGTCGAAAGCGATCTCACCGGCCTGGGTTATCATCCCTGCCTCGCGCTCCTGGTCGTACTGAACGAGCCGAGCGCGGTACCGGCCGAAGGGCTGGCACCGCCGGATGGATCGATCCGCTGGCTGGCGGACAACACGAAAAAGGGCATCTCACCCGGCGTGGCGGCGGCGGTGACGCTCCACGCGCGCCAGGAATTTTCCGCGGCGCATTACGCCAACAGCGCGTCGGAAGTGGCGGCCTTGCTATTGCCGGAGGCGCGGCCGTGGCTGCGCGGCCAGGTAGTCTCCGCGACGCTGCACCGCTGGCGCTATAGCGAACCCAAGGCCACGCATCGCACACCGTGCGTCTGGCTGCCGGAACTGACGCTGGGTTTTACCGGGGACGCATTCGGCGGCCCCAAAGTCGAGGGCGCGGGATCGTCGGGGTTGGCGCTCGCGCGCCTGATGGATCGGATCACAGCGAATCCCAACGCTGCCGACGCCGCCACGAGATCCGGGGGATAATCAGGCCGAGCAGTAGGCCGCCCAAGGCGACGCCAGCCCCGGCGATGAACCAGTTGCGGCTGGATCGGTCGCGCAGGCTGGCGTTCTCCAGTTCGAGATAACGTTGCTGTTCGTGCGCCGCCGCGATTTCCTGTTGCAGCCTCAGATTTTCCTGTTCGATGGCCAGCGTTTCGGCGGCGGCGTGGCGAATCGCCGCCAACTCCTCCTCGCAGCGGGCCAGGGCAGCGCGGGTGGCATCCAGTGTTTCCGCCTCGTCCCGCAGGGTACGGTTATCCTCATCCAACGCGGCGACGCGCTCTTCGAGTTGCAGGACCTGGTCGCGGGGACTGGGCTGATCCATCAGGTAGCGCGTCAGAATCCAGCCGGCGACCCCCTCCGGTGTTCTGACCCGGGTATAGCCCTGGGTTGTACCGGATCCGAGAATCTCCAGCGGTGTGCCACTGTCCACCATGCGCAGGATTCGGTACTCCGTCGAGGTTCCGCTGCGGACGGGCAGGGTGCAGGAATCGGTCGCGTAGACGGTTTCGGCGCGGGCGGGACCGGCCAAGGTGCCGAGCATCAATAGTAAAAACAAATGCTTCACGCAAACTCCAGTGAGGGTTGGGCGACAATGATGGCAACTTGCCAATTGACGTTGGTGGGGACACACACCCGCGCGCCCCCACCAACGTGGATCGCCGGTTCGGCGCAGACGGATTGTTTTGGGAAAGGCGATATACTCAACCAGTAATCCCGTACTTGCAAATCCACCGACGATGATGATCTCGAACAGACTCCAGAAACCTGGGAACCGGCGGTGGTGGAGCCAGTCGCCCCCAGGCCGAAGCGCGCTCTTGGTGGGTGGTTTGGTGATGGTCTTGACGCTGGCGGGCTGCGCCGGTTCGTCGAAGCCCTCCCCAGCGCCCGGCGCGCTCCTCGAACCATCTTCCAGCCCCTTAAGCGAAAAGGCCCGACAGGAACAACGGCAGGCCGTGTTCGAGATGCGTAACGATACCTTGGATCAGTTGTTCAAACTCCGGCCCGCCGCTCGGGCCGAGATCGCGCAAGCCGCCGGCTACGGCGTGTTCGAGGTCAACGGCTTGAATGCTATTTTGGCCGAAGCGCACGGACGCGGCGTGGTGTTTGATCGAGCCAGCGGCGGCCGGCCGACCTACATGCAAATGACTCGAACCGCGCTCGATGCCGGCGAGACCTTGCAACCGTACTGGCAGATCCTGGTCTTCAACGACCCACAGCGCCTGAGCGAATTTATCGCGGCCGGCGTGTCTTCCGATCCCGCCAGCGACTCCAGCATCAAGGTTTACCGTCTGAACAGGCAAGGGATAGCGGTCCGGGCCGACGAGGATGCCCGTTATAATCGATGCCCCTACCTGAACTAGCGCTGACCGGAAGCTGGACGTGCGGACCTTGTACGACGATCGGGTCGCGAGTCTGGCTGCGGCGTATGACGCGCTGTGCGACTCTGGTTCGGCGGGCTATCGCCGAGACGTTGAGCGCGACGCTCGGCTCGCCGGATTTGTCGTCGGTGCGAGCGATGCTGGCGCGGGAGCCAGGGTTGACGGGGAAGGCGATAGGTAAGGTAAATGTTCAGACCTTTCCCTCCAACCGATCGAGGTGAATGATCATGCGGATTCTGCTCTACCTGCTCGTGGGATATCTGCTCCTGGTGGCCATCACGGCTCTAGCCCAAAAGCGCATGCTGTATTTTCCCAACCCGACGCCGCCCTCGGCCGCCAACCTGCGGCCGGCCTACGGGCCGGCGCTGGCGGTCTGGCCGACGGCCGATTCTCCGACGCATCGAGGCTATATCAGCGCCGAACCGCTGGATTCCGCCCCGACCCGTGGCACGGTCGTGGTGTTCCACGGCAACGCCGGCAACGCCCGCGACCGGGGCTATTACCTGATGGCGCTCGAAGCCCGGGGTTATCGGGTGATCCTGGCCGAATATCCGGGTTACGGCGGTCGGGACGGAGAACTCGGTGAAGCGTCCTTCGTCGCCGACGGTCGGGAGACCACCCGACGGGCGTTGGCGGAGTTCGGCGGACCGTTGTGGCTCTGGGGTGAGTCGCTCGGTGCCGGGGTGGCCACCGCGGTGGCGGCCGACCGCGCGCTGCCGGTCGCCGGCGTGGTGCTGATCACGCCCTGGGACAATCTGCCGGATCTGGCGCAGGCGCTGTATTGGTATCTGCCGGCCCGCTGGTTGCTGCGCGACCGCTACGACAACCGAGCCAACCTGAGCCAGTATCCGGGTCCGGTCGCGGTCCTGATCGCCGAGCGGGACGAGATCATTCCACCGCGCCACAGCCAGCGTTTGTACGAGGCGCTGGACGAACCCAAGCGGCGCTGGGTTTTTCCCGGCGCTGGCCACAACAATTGGCCGATCAATCCGCTGGCCCCCTGGTGGGATGAGGTTCTGAGTTGGCTGGACGACCATCATTCGCTTCCCGCTCTCCCTGGCCAGGGAGAGCGCGAAGCGCGGGGGCCGGATTAGGGCGAGCGGAATGGGTGCGGTACCGAGCGGATCATGGCAGGCCTGGCGGCGGCGCGACGGAAATGGCGGTCCCAAAACTATTGGGTTAGGATTTTTTCGTCATTCTCCCACTGTGAGCCACCCATGAGCCTCCACTCCCTCTGCAAACCCCGCCAGTCAGTTTTTGCTGCTGACCGTCGTGCCACGGTTCTCAACCTCGACACCTTCCTCAAAGGCCAGGTCAATGGCCCGGAATTCTTCGAGGAAAACTACTTCACCAACGGCATGCTCACGCTGGTGGATCGGGCGTTTCGTCACTTGGGCGGTGCGGGCGCGGGCTCTTCGGTCTTCCTGCTCTCGCAGGCCATGGGCGGCGGCAAGACGCACAGCATGATCGCGCTGGGGCTGCTGGCGTGCGATCCCGAGTTGCGCAAGCGAGTGCTCCTTGGCGGGCAAAATCCCGCGCCCAACCTCGGTCCGTGTCGCGTGGCTGGCTTCAATGGCAGAAGCACCGATGCCCCCGGCGGCATCTGGGGTTCCATTGCCGAGCAACTCGGCAAGGCGGAACAGTTCGCCTCATACGTCTCGCCCCTGCTCAAAGCACCAGGGCCGCAAGCCTGGAAGCAGTTGCTCGGCGGCGATCCCCTGGTACTGTTCCTTGATGAACTACCGCCTTACCTGGCCAACGCCGTCGCCGTGCCCGTGGGCAATGGTGATTTGGGTGTAGTGACCACCACCGCGCTGGCCAACCTGTTTATCGCTGTAGCGGAAATGGACAACGTTTGCCTGGTCGTCTCCGACCTGGCCGGCTCGAACTACAGCGGCGGGCAAGCCGCGCTGGAAGCGGCATTCAACCGCGCAACCCATGGAATCGCCGCCGAAGCGCGGCGTATTGCTGTCCCGATCACGCCGGTCAACCCGAACGGTGACGAGCTGTATCACATCCTGCGCAAGCGCCTGTTCGAGACAGTTGCGCCCGAACCGGCAATCCAGAAGGTCGCCGAGGCGTACCGCGAGGCGCTGCGTGAAGCGGCCAGGATGAACCTCACCACCTCGTCGCCCGAGGCCCTATTCACCCGCGTCACTGACGCCTACCCCTTCCACCCCGACCTGCGCGAACTCGTCGGCAAGTTCAAGGAAAACGAGGGCTTTCAGCAAACCCGTGGCGTTATCCGCTTGATGCAGATGGTGGTGGCCAGCCTCTGGAACTCAAAAAGGGCGGCCGGTATAGACCTGATCCACCCCTACGATCTCGACCTGAATCTGGATGAAATCGCCTCAGAAGTCCGCACCATCAACCCGTCGCTGAGTGAAGCCATCGCCCACGACATCGCCCACGCCGGCGCGGCGGAGGTGGAAGAGATCG
>REEE01000176.1 GCA_007695245.1 Candidatus Competibacteraceae bacterium
GATTCCACTAAATTCCCCGAACATTACTCCGGTAAGAATTAAGGGGCGTGTTCATGGAATCGGTCAGCGATCACGATCTCGAGGCCCGCGCAATGCAGGACCTCGATGGCTATCAGGGGGCGCTCGGCGGACTCACCCGCCGCCAGTTCCTCACCTACTGCACCGGCGTCGCCGCCACCTTGGGCCTGTCGTCCCTGATGGGCCTGCGCATCGCGGCGGCGGCCACCGCGCCGACGCGACCGCCGGTGATCTGGCTGTCGGCTCAGGAATGCACCGGCTGCACCGAGTCGCTGCTGCGCGCCTATCATCCGACCCTCGAAACCCTGATCCTCGACATGATCTCGCTCGATTATCACGAGACGTTGAACGCGGGCGCGGGGCATCAGGCCGAGGCGTACAAGCATAAGTCCATGGAGGCCAACTGGGGCCAGTACATCCTGGTGGTGGATGGTTCCATTCCCGTCAAGGACGGTGGCATCTACTGCATGGTGGCGGGTCGGCCGATCCTCGACATCGTGCGGGAGGTGGCGGAAGGCGCGGCGGCGATCATCGGCATCGGTTCCTGCGCGGCCTGGGGCGGCATTCCCGCCAGCGACCCCAATCCGACGCAGGCGCAGTCCGTGCAATCGGTGTTGCCCGGCAAGACCGTAATCAATATTCCCGGCTGTCCGCCCAATCCCTACAACTTCCTATCCACCGTCCTCTATCTGCTGACCTTCGGCAAACCGCCCGATCTGGACGGCAAGAACCGGCCGAAATTCGCCTACGGCCGGCTCATTCACGAGAACTGCGAGCGGCGGCCGCATTTCGACGCCGGACGCTTCGCCCTGGAATTCGGCGATTACGGCCACCGGCAGGGTTTCTGCCTGTACAAACTCGGCTGCAAAGGGCCGGAAACCTACGCCAACTGTCCGGCCATCGGCTTCGGCGACGTGGGCGAGGGGAACTGGCCGGTGGGTATCGGCCATCCCTGCTTCGGATGCACCGAGGAGGGCGTCGGTTTCACCAAACCGCTCCACGCGCTGTCCACAATCAAAACGTTTTCCCCGCCGACCGCGTTCCCGCTCGTGGATATGCCCATGGGCGAGGGCATCACGCCGGCCGCGGCGGCGATCGCCGCCGGCATCGCCGGGCTGGCGGTGGGGGCCGGGGCGATGGCGTTGCGCGGCATGGACGGGGGAACGAAACCGTCGGCCGATGCCAGCCACGACGACGTCAAACCGTAGGAGGGGCGCGCCATGAGCATGAGCCGCCGACAGTTTCTGCAGGGCACCGCCGGTGCCGTCACCGCCGCGGCCGTCGCGCCGGTCAACGACGCGCTGGCTTTCGGCAAGCGCGAGCCGCTGCCGCTGCCGCCCAAAGCCATCGGCATGCTGTACGACTCCACGCAGTGCATCGGTTGCCGGGCTTGCGTGGTCGCCTGTAAGGAAGCGAATGATAAGCCGGTCGAGCAACCGCAAGCCCTGGCCAACTGGAATGAAGGCACTTGGGATGCGGCGAAGGATATTTCCGGCCAGACCCTGAATGTGATTCGCCTGTACCAGAACGGCACGATGGCGCAAAAAGACCGCGAGATCGACGGTTACGCCTTCATCAAGCGCCATTGCCTGCACTGCGTCGATCCGTCCTGCGTCTCGGTCTGTCCGGTCAGCGCGATGCGCAAGGACCCGTTAACCGGCGTCGTCACTCACTACCCCGACGCCTGCATCGGGTGTCGCTACTGCGTGTACGGCTGCCCGTTCAATGTCCCGCAATATCAGTTCCTCGGACCGTTTGGCAAAATCGCCAAGTGTGAGATGTGCTCGCACCTGCTGGCGAAAAATCCGCTGTTTTCCGGCGGTGCCGATGCCCTGGCCCAGGCCGACACCTCGGCCACGGATTTGTGGCGGCAAGGCCAAATTCCGGCCTGTTGCGACGTATGTCCGACCGGCGCTTCGCTGTTCGGGTGGGTCGCGGACTTGCAAGCTGAAGCCGAGCGGCGGCTGGCCGCCCAGCCGGGCGAGATGCATGAATTCGCCTGCGGCTGGCCGGGCAGCGACCGTCCCGGCCATGTGGCCCCCATCGCCGAATACCAGCCGCATCTGTACGGCGAGAAGGAGTCCGGCGGCACCCAGGTGCTGTATCTCAGCGGGGTGCCCCACGAGAAACTGGGCTTGCCCGTGCTGCCCGATTACTCCTATGCCGCCGTGTCCGAGGGCGTGCAGCACACCATCTATAAAGGCATGATCGCGCCGCTGGCCCTGTTTGGCGGCCTGGTGTTTCTAGCCCGCCGCAACGTCAAGGGCGAAGACGAAGGGAAAAACAACGAGGATCAGCCATCATGACCGCGCTCGCGCATCGGCCGCTGGGCGGCCGGGTAGTGACCAAGCCCTTCCTCATCCTCGGGCTTTTTCTGCTGATCGCGGCCTTTTTCATCCTCCGCCGTTTTGTGTTCGGCATGGGCGACGTGTCGCACATGAACAACGGTTATCCCCTCGGCACTTGGGTGATTCTGGATGTGGTGATCGGCACGGCGTTCGGCTGCGGCGGGTTCGCCATGGCGCTGGTGATCTACATCTTCAATAAAAAGGAATACCACCCGCTGATGCGGCCGGCGCTGCTCGGCGGGTTGTTCGGCTACACCCTGGCCGGCCTGGCGGTGATGATCGATCTGGGGCGCTACTGGAACGCCTTCAACCTGCTGATGCCGTGGCACATGAATTTCAACGCGGTGATCTTCGAGGTGGCGTTGTGCGTCATGGCCTACATCACCGTGTTGTGGATCGAATTTTCGCCGGCGTTTCTGGAGCGGATGAAACCGGACGTCAAGCAACGCTACCGCCTGGATCGCGTCCACGCCTTTCTCAAGCGTTATATGTACGTGTTCATCGCGCTCGGCGTGTTGTTGCCGATGATGCACCAGTCGTCGCTGGGCACCGTGTTGTTGATCCTGGGCTACAAGCTGTCGCCGCTGTGGAATACCCTGTGGCTGCCGTTTTTGTTCGTGACGTCGGCGCTGGCCATGGGCTTCGGGGTGGTGATGATGGAGGCGACCATCGTGCAACGGGCGTTCAAGCGGCCCTCCGAGGCGGCGCTGCTGGGGAGCCTGTCGCGCTTCGCCGCCGGCCTGCTGGCAGTCTTCCTGGTGGTGCGCTGGGTGGATGTCGCCTATCGCGGCCACCTCGGTCTGGCGTTCGCCGGCGACTGGAACGGGAACCTGTTCCTGATCGAAACCGCGCTGTTCCTCGTGCCTCTGGTGATTTTCCTCTCGCGCCACCGCTTCACGCAGCGCTGGCAGTTTCTGGGAGCGATCTGTCTGCTGGCCGGCGGTTCGCTGTATCGGTTCAGCGCCTACATGCTGGCCGTGCGGCCCGGCAATGGCTGGACCTACTTCCCGTCCGCGCCGGAGCTGCTGATCACCGTCGGGATCATCGGTCTGGAAATCATGTTGTTTCTCCTGTTCTTCAAGACCCTGCCGGTGTTGGCTGACCACACCGCCGAGCCCCATGGGAGGCCGTCGTGACTCGAATTACTATCGACCCGATCACTCGTATCGAAGGCCATCTGCGGATCGATTGCGAGGTGGACAACGGCAAGGTGACCAATGCCTGGTCATCGGGGCAGATGTGGCGGGGGATCGAAACGATCCTCCAGGGCCGCGATCCGCGCGACGCCTGGCTGTTCACCCAGCGCATCTGCGGCGTCTGCACCACGGTCCACGCCATCGCCTCGGTGCGGGCGGTCGAGAACGCCCTGAACCTGGAAGTGCCGCTCAACGCCCAGTACATCCGCAATCTGATCATCACCGCGCACGGCATCCACGATCACATCGTGCATTTTTACCAGCTCACGGCACTGGACTGGGTGGACATCGTCTCGGCGCTGGATGCCGACCCGGCGGCGGCGGCGAAGTTGGGGGCCAGCCTGTCTGATTACCGGCGCAACAGTCTGCCGGAAATTCGTCAGGTTCAGGAGCGGCTCAAGGCGTTCGTGGGGACCGGCCAACTGGGGGTGTTCGCCAGCGGTTACTGGGGGCATCCGGCCATGAAGCTGCCGCCGGAAGTGAATCTGCTGGCCGCGACGCATTATCTACAAGCCTTGGAGTATCAGCGGATCGCGAACCGGATCGTCGCCATTCTGGGTTCCAAGACCCCGCACATTCAGAATCTGGCGGTCGGGGGTGTGGCCAACCCCATCAATCTGAACAGTCAGTCCACCCTGACCCTGGAGCGGCTGTTCGCGATCAAGGCGGAGATCGACAAGCTCGGCGAGTTCGTCAACGATGCGATGATTCCCGACGTGGCCGCCGTCGGCGCGCTGTACGCCGACTGGACCGGGTACGGGGCGGGCATCACCGATTATCTGTCGGTGCCCGATCTGCCGCTGGACACCAAGGGCACGCAGTTCGAGTTGCCCGGCGGGTATGTGCCCCAAGGGGACTTGGCCCGCTTCAAGCCGATCACCGATTATCAGGACGCCTATTTCCGCGATGGGGTGAAGGAGGGCGTCAAGCACGCCTGGTATCGTTACCAGAACGGCGAGCAGGCGCGCCACCCCTTCGAGGGCCAGACGAATCCCCATCACACCGATTTCCAGGACGATGGCAAGTATTCCTGGATCAAGGCCCCCAATTTTTACGACCAGCGGGTCCAGGTGGGGCCTCTGGCGAACGTCCTGGCCATGGTCGCCGCCGGCCACGCGCCGACCCAGCGGCATCTCAATCAACTGCTGGGCATCGCCAGCGCGGTCGCGGGTTCGCCCATTCCGGTCGAGGCGCTGCATTCGACCATCGGCCGCATCGCCGCCCGGGCCGTGCGCTGCGCGGTGCTGCTGGAGTCGTTGCAAAACCAGTGGCAGTTGCTCATGGACAACATCGCCAAGGGCGATTTCGAGACCTTCAATCGCCCGGTGTTTCCGAAAGGCGAGGTTCGCGGGTTCGGTTATCACGAAGCACCGCGCGGGGTGTTGTCGCATTGGATAGCGATTCGGGATGGCAAAATCGACAACTATCAGGCGGTGGTGCCGAGCACCTGGAACGCCAGTCCGCGCGACGATGGCGGCGCTTTGGGGCCTTACGAGGCGTCGCTGCTGGACAATCCGGTCGCCGATCCGGAACTGCCGCTGGAAGTGTTGCGCACCGTGCATTCCTTCGATCCCTGCATCGCCTGCGCGGTGCATCTGGTGGACACCGAGAAACGGACCCACGTCCAGGTCAAGGCGTTCTGATGGCCAGGGCGCTGGTGTTGGGCCTCGGCAATATCCTGCTGCGCGATGAGGGGGTGGGAGTGCGGGTGGTCGAGGCGCTGGCCGAGCGTTATGTCCTGCCGGCTGGAGTTGAGGTCGTGGACGGCGGGACCTGCGGCATGGATCTGCTGGATACCCTGGCCGGCTGCGAGCATCTGCTGGTGTGCGACGCGGTGCGCACCGGCGCGGCGCCGGGTTCGGTGGTGAAGCTGTCCGGCGATCAGGTGCCGGCGCTGTTTCAGGTCCGGTATTCGCCGCATCAACTGGGCTTGATGGACGTGCTGGCGACCTTGACTCTCACCGGCGAAGCCCCCGCCACGCTGACGCTCGTCGGCATCGTCCCCGCCGATCTGCGCCTGGGTCTCGAACTGTCGCCCGTCGTGGCCGAAGCCGCCGAACAGGCGGTCGAGGCACTGGCGGCGGCGTTGCGCGGGCTGGGTTTTACCCTGACGTCCTGGTCTCAGGCGCTGTGCTCCCCATCTCCCCTGTTTCTCCCGGTGGAGGAAAATGAGGAATGTAGGGCGGCATTTCCTAACCCCTTAAAACTTAATCCTTAAAACTTAAAACTTAGCCCATGTGCGTCGCGATCCCGGCCTTGGTGATTTCGTGCGACGAAACTCGCGCGGTGGTGGAGCGCTACGGCGAGCGCCTGGAAGTCAGCCTGCTGCTATTAGACGAGCCGGCAGTGCCGGGCGATTACCTGATCCTTCAAGCCCAGTCCTTCGCGGTGCGCAAGATCGACGCCGAGGAAGCGCGGGAAATCTATCGCTTGTTCGATGAGATCATGGATGTACCGTCGTCAGCATGAAAACCCGCTACCCGCGCTATACTTGTGACTGAAATCGAGGTATTGACGCAGCCACTGGTGATCGTGCGGACGCTGCCCGGCCATCTCGTTCCGCTGCGCCAACTGCGCCTCGTAGCGCCGAGCAAGTTCTTGTTGGACGGCGAGCATGAGGGTCTTTCCAGGGTAGCGAGGCTGGCGATGAATGATATGCTGCTGATAAAAGCTAGCAAGATCAGATAGTTATTGTTAATGATGGCAAATTTTGGTGGATATGCAGAAACTGCATAATCGCTTGATAAGCGGAGCGCTTCGCGCTCCGCTTATCGGGTTGGAGCTGAGCTACGCTCT
>REEE01000258.1 GCA_007695245.1 Candidatus Competibacteraceae bacterium
GGCGGGACTGATCCAGGGGATTAAGGAGCTCAATTGATCGCCGAGCGGTAGTTCGGACCCAACCCCACAGGCGGCCCTCAGGGCCGCCTGTTTTTTTAACGCAGGTAGTTGAACAACGACAGGTTCTGAATCTTCACGAACGACTGCTGCGACGCTTGCAGCGCCAGCAGCTCCTGACTCAACCGGGACGCCGCTTCGGCGTAGTCCACCGCGCCGATATCGCCTTGCAGCTTCTGCAACTGCACGTTGAAGTTCCGGTTCACTTCTTCCTGAGCATCCAGGGCATTCATCCGACTGCCGATCCGGCCTCGCACCTGATTGAGATTCAGCAGACCTTGATCGAGATCGGTCAGGGCGCTATCCAGCGCGTGGGTCAGCTTGGCGACATCGGCGGGCGCCCGGTCTGGCAACCCCAATGCATCGATCAGATTGTCGAGCGTCGCGAACAGGCTCTGATGTTCGGCGGGCTTGATGATAAAGTGGTCGCCATCGGCCGGTTGGCCGCTGACGGCGACTTCGACGCCGTTGAAAGCGATGGTTGCGCCCGCGGTGTAGGGTTGCGGTCCTGGCGGACCCACCGGGGTGTTGGTGGCATCAAGGATTTCGTAGGTCGTGACGGGATTGAGAGGATCGGTGGCGTCGACCGCGAACTGGAGCCTGTACGGATGACCGCCACCCATGAAGGCGTTTTGAAACGCGGCGAGGTTCGTTACGCTGCCGACCGCGATCGTGCCGCCGCCGGTATTACCGGAATCCAATTCGGTACGGAACTGGCCGTTACCGTTGCGCGCGAGCATGAACACGCTGTCGCCGGCGTCACTGGAAGCAATCTGTCGCGACGGACCAACCTGCAATGATCGTTGCCCCTGATCGCCGTTATAGACCACATCGCCGCCCGCGGTGCGGGTAAAGGGCCGGGTTTGTTCCTTGAAGCCGGCGAACAGAAACGCGCCCTCGGGATCCTTGGCATTCGCGGTATCCAAAAGTTGCTGGCGCAGTTGCTCGATTTCCGTGGCGATAGCCTGCCGGTTCTCCGCCGTCAACGCCGCGTTGTTCGCCTGAATGGTCAACTCCCGCGCCCGTTGCAAAATGTTGCCGCTTTCCTGAACCGCGATCTCCTCGACCCCCAGGCGCCCGTTGGCGCTGATGATGTTGCGTCCGTATTGCTCGTTGAGTTGCAACTGCTTGTGCAACTCCATCAAGCGGGCGCTGTTGGTGGGATCATCCGATGGTTTCAGCAACTTTTTGCCGCTGCTGATCTGTTCCTGCGCCCTGGCGATGCCGGCCTGGTGGTCGTTCATCCATTGCACGCTCCGCCGGTAAAGCATACTGGTGGAAATACGCATGATCAGCTCCTGACGGCATCGAGCACAGTTTTAAAGAGGGAGTTGGCGGTTTGGATCATCTGCGCGGATGCTTCGTAAGCCTGCTGGAACCGCACCAGATTGGCCGCTTCCTCATCCAGGTTCACGCCGGAGATCGACTCGCGGGCCATGGTGGATTGTTCGAATAATGCCTCCTGGGAGCGCAAGGTGCTCTCGACGCGCCGCCCCTGGGCGCCGACTTCGGCGATCATTTGCGCGTAGACGCCCCGGTAGTCGTTGCCGCCCAGGAGTTGGGGTTTGAGTTCCAGCTTGACCAGTTCCAGGGCGTTACGGTTGTCGCCGATGCCGCCGATGTTATCCTTGACCTCGAACGTATCGCCCGCCTGGGGATTGCCGCTCAGCGTGACTTCCCAGCCATTGTAGGAAACCGTCGTTCCGTTGACGCTATCGTAGGCTTGGGTGAAGGAATCACCGGTCACCGTATCGGTGACCGTGAACTGATCGACGGCGGTAAATTCAATGGTGACGGTATTCCACAGATTGGCGTTGTCGCTATCCGCCACCGCGCCGGGCGAGATGCCGCCCGAACCCAGATTGCCGGTCGCGGCGCTGGTGGTGATGGGCGCGGCGGCGGCGACCTTGCGGGGATCGCCGACCAGCAACTCGAAACCCGCCCCACCCTGGCGGGTCGGTTGCAGCAGAAAGCGATCGCCCGCCTGGGGAGCGCCACTGCTTGGCGTCAGCGCCAAACCGTCCTTTTCCAACTCGACGTTCAGGGCCGCCAGATCCCCGCTGGCGAGCAGGACTTTCTGGTCGGAAAGCCGCACCGCCGAATAATTGGCGCCGTCGTAGCGGATTTCGTAATCGGAACGAGCCAGGGCGGTGCTGTCGACGAGCGACGCGCTGAAGGCGGCGTCGCCCTGGTTGGCGCCGTGCGTCCAGACCTTGGGCGCGCGGGCCGCGAACAGCGCGACTCCCGTCTCGCCGTCGAGATTCATGCCCTTCGCGTGCTGGTCGTTAAAGGTTTCCGTCAGACCCATCGCCAGCAGCCCCAGCCCATCCTGCGCCGGATTGAGGATGGTGCGGCGGAATTCGAAATAACCGCCCAATTCGCCGCCGGCGATGTAGCGCTCCAGGTCGCTGCCCGCCGCCTGTCCTGGCAGGCGGACCGTGATTTCCTGGGGATCGAAACCCGATGGCGCGGCTTCCAGTTGGTAGGCGTTGTTGCCCACCACCAGCGGCTGACCGTTGCCCATGAAGACATTGACGCCGCCATCGTCCTGCGTGACGACCTGGATGCCGACCAGTTTGGACAAATCCATCAACAGGCGATCGCGATTGTCCAGCAAGTCGTTGGGGGCGTTCGCCGGGGATTGTGTCGCCGCGATGTCCTGATTGAGTTTGGCGACGCCCGCGGTCAAATCGTTGATCGTGGCGACGGCATTGCGAATCCCCGTATCCACCGACTTGCGCAGCCCGCCCAGGGCGCCGTCGATATCCTGGACGCGAGTCGTCAGGGTCCGCGCCTCATCCAGGAATACCTGCCGGGCCGGAATTGAGGCCGGAGAATTGGCCAGATCCTGCAGCGCGCCGAAGAACTTTTCCAGGTTCGGCGTCAGGCCGACCTCGGTATCGCCCAACAGGGCGCTCATTTGCCCGGTCAGATTATTCAACGTATCGTACTGACCGACGCCGCTGCCGTGGCCGCGCAGCTGCTTCATCAGAAATTCATCGTAGGCGCGGGTGATGCCTTGAATCTCCACGCCCCGGCCCAGATAGCCGTAGGAGCGCTGTTCGGGCATCGGCGTCCCCAGTTCCACCCGTTGCCGGCTGTAATATGGGGTATTGACGTTGGCTACGTTGTGGCTGGTGGTGGCCATGGCGGTACGGGAAGCCATGAGCCCGCTTACGGCGGTGCGTAGTATGTCGACCATAATCTGTGATCCCTCGGCGGGTCTCTCGGGTTACTCGTGGTTCAACCTTCAACCTTCATAGCCTCTCCTATCGGCCCCGCGGCGGCTGACTTTAGCGGGCCGAGCGCCGACTCCAGGGTCGGGCCGTTGAGAATGCTCTCGATCTTGCGCGCATAGCTGGGATCGGTGGCATAGCCCGCCCGCTGCAGGGCGCGCAGATAGGCCGGGCCGTCCTGAACCTGCTTCAAGGCATCGGTGTAGCGCGGATTGACGCGCAGGAAATTCACGTAGTCCTCGAAGCTTTCGGCATAAGAACGATAGGCGCGAAAACCGTCGCGCTGGCGGACGGCGACGCCGCCCTCAAACTCCAGCGTGGAGTTGACCACCCGCTCGCCCTGCCAGCCGCGATGAGCCTTGATGCCGAACAGATTGTGGCTGGTGCGGCCGTCGGCGAACCGCGGCAGCGATCGGCCCCAGCCGGTTTCGTGAGCGGCCTGGGCGATCAGCACCTCGGGCGCGACACCCAGTTCCCGGGCGGCGTTCTGAGCGTGCGGCCACATCCGCCGCACGAACGCCGCCGGCGACGAAGGTTCGAAGGGCGCATCCTCGACCGGATACCGGGTACGAGGGCGATCGGGCGCCGCGGGCGACGGCGGTGAGGCGGCCTCGGCGGCGACGGCCGGCATGGCCACGCTGGCGCGGATGCGCTCCACCTGCCGCAACGCCGCCAGCGGATCGCCGCTGATCGGCGGTGAGGCTGGTCGCGGCGGGGGGCTCGCCTCTTCCACGCCCAGTTGCCGGGCCACTAGATCGGCGATACCCAGTTGGCCCTGCCGGGCCATGCTCAACGCGATCTGCTGATCGAATAACTCGTGGTACAGCCGGCTTTGATCGTTGTCCAGAAGGCCGCCCTCACTGGCCCCGGCGGCGCGCATGCTTTTGAGCATCATCTGAATAAACACCGCTTCGAACTGCTGGGCCGCTTCCCTAATCGCCTCGGGGGACTGCTGCCGGGCCTGATGACGCAAGTTCGCCAGGCCCTGCACGTCCGTATAAACAAAAGCGGATTCGGTGGCGGTGGCAGTGTTCATGAGACAGGCTCCTAGCGCATGCTGGACTGGATATCGTCGAAGCGCCGGATCCAGGGTTTGAGCCGCAACGAACCAGCGAGATTGGCGGCTGTAGCGCGGGCGGTGCTGGCGTCCGGATAGTCACCCAGCACCAGCGAGTACCAGGGGCTGGTCTGGCTACCCGTCGTGAAATAGGCCCGTGGTTCGGCCAAATCGATCGCCGCGGAGACTTCCCGGAGCTGGTCCAAATCCTTGCCGCTGAAGAGTTGAATCGTATAGCGCCGCGCATCGCGGGCTCGCAGCCACTCCACATCCTGGAGCGCCGTGGCGGGTTCGGCGGGGCGCGTCGGTGCGGCGGGGACCGGCGGGGAGGATGCCGGTGGTGCGGCGTTTGCCTCCGCGGCGATATCGGCCAGGCGAGCCAGTGCGGTGGCGGTTGGATCGGGCGCGGGTGTTGGGTCCGGATCGCGTGGCGGTGCTTCGGGCGCGGGCGAGGTTTCCGGCGAGCGCTCGGCCAAGTGCGGCGGATCGACCGGCGCGGGATCGACCGGCGCGGGATCGACCAGATACGGCGGATCGACTGGCGGAGGGTCGCCCGAGTGCGGCGGATCGATCGGCCAGCGTTCGGTTTCCAGGGCGGACGATACCGGCGGCGCCACCGGCCTGGCGGGCGCGGCGGCGGGCTCGCGAGCGGCCACCGGCGGTTCGGGTCGAGCCGACTGGTCGAGCAGAATCTTAATGGCGCTGGCTTGCAGGCCGAGAGCGACCAGCAGGATCGTCGCCAGCAGCGCCGAGGCTTTCCAGGACAATTTGGCCATTTTTCGAAGGATTCAGCTTACGTTATTAGATCACGATGAGTTCGGCCCGGAGCGCGCCGGCCGCTTTCAGCGCTTCGAGAATGGCGACCAGATCGCTGGGCGCGGCCCCCACCTGGTTGACCGCCCGGACGATCTCGTCCAGCGCGACGCCTGGATTGAACAGGAACATGGGCTTATTATCCTCATCGACCCGGATATCGGCGCCCGGCACGACGACGGTTCGACCGCGCCCGAACGGTTCCGGCTGGCTGATGATCGGCGCGGGATCGATGGTGACGGTCATGCTGCCGTGGGACACGGCGGCGGGACCGACCAGGACATTTTGCCCGATCACCACCGTGCCGGTACGGGAGTTGATGACCACGCGAGCAGCGCCTTGGGCCGGCACGACTTCGAGATTTTCCAGCACCGCGATCAAGCTGACCCGCTGGTTGCGGTCGGCGGGACCGCGCACTTCGACGGAAGTCGCGTCCAGCGCCCGCGCCACATCGCCGCCCAGCGCCTGGTTGATGGTTTCGACCATCCGTTCGGCGGTGGTGAAGTCGGCTTGGTGCAAGTGGAGCACGATCGGGCCGCTTTGGCCGAAGTGGTCGTAAACCTCGCGTTCCACGGTCGCGCCGTTGGGAATGCGGCCGGCGCTGGGGACGTTGACGGTCACGCTGGACGCGCCGGCGGCCACCCCGAGTCCGCCGACCACCACGCTGCCTTGGGCCATGGCGTAGACCGCGCCGTCGGCGCCCTTGAGCGGGGTCAGCAGCAGGCTGCCGCCGCGCAGGCTTTTGGCGTTGCCGATCGAGGAGACGGTGATGTCAATGCGTTGGCCGGGCTTGGCGAAGGGCGGCAGATCGGCGTGGATGGAGACGGCGGCGACGTTTTTCAGTTGCAGGTTCAACTCCGGCGGGATATTGACGCCCATGTTGGACAACATGCTTTTGAGGCTTTTGACCGTGAAGGGGGTTTGGGTGGTCTGATCGCCGGTGCCGTCCAGGCCCACCACCAGACCGTAGCCCACCAGTTGGTTGCTGCGCACGCCGGCGACCATCGCCAGGTCCTTGATGCGCGCGGCCCAGGCGCTGGAGACGGCCAGCGCCAGCGCGAGGAGCAGCAGAAGCATTGCGGTACGGCGGAACATGGGCGTGACCTCGGTGAAAGTGGAAGTTTTTTAGAACGGCCATAGCGCGCTCAGGAAAAAGCGGCCGAGCCAACCGACGGTGTTGGCGTCGGCGATGACGCCGCCGCCGGCGTAGGTGATCTGGGCATCGGCGACCTGACTGGACAGCACGGTGTTGTTGGCGCCGATGTCTTCGGGGCGGACGATGCCGGAGATTTGCACGAATTCTTCGCCTTGGTTGAGGGTCAGCATCTTCTCGCCGCGCACGGCCAGATTGCCGTTGGGGTAGACCCCGACCACCACGGCGGAGACGTTGCCGGTCAGGGTGTTGCGCTGGTCGCTGGAGCCGCCACCGCTGTGCTGCCGCTCGCCGGCAATGTCAGTGTCCAGAGTCGCCCCACGGGCGCTGAACGGCGCGCCGAACAGGATCGGGTTGGCGAGGCTGACGTCGCTGCTCTTATCCACGCTGGTGCTGGCTGATTTGCTGGCGGCGGTGTTCTCGACCAGCCGGATGACCACGATGTCGCCGACCCGTCGGGCCGTGCGGTCCTCGAACAACCGAATGTCGCTGTTGGCCTGGTAGATCGCGCCGGACTGACGGCGCACGGGAATCTCGGGGTCTTCCGGAACCATCACCCGCGGCATCACCGGGGTGAATTCGTGATGGGGGACCAGACCGCTGCATCCGGCCAGCAGGACGAGCGGGATCAGGGCGACGATTCGGTTCATGGCGGCGTTCTCACTCACTCACTCAGTCATTACAAATTGTTGTTGATGTACTGCAACATTTGGTCCGTGGTGGAGATCGCCTTGGAATTCATTTCGTAAGCGCGCTGGGTTTCGATCATGTCCACCAGCTCCTCGACCACGTTGACGTTGGAGCTTTCCAGCGCGCCCTGCATGATCAGGCCCAGACCGTTGGCGCCGGGTTCGCCGACCTGCGGCGCGCCGCTGGCGACCGATTCCAGGAACAGGTTCTCCCCGATGGCTTGCAGGCCGGCCGGATTGATGAAGTCAGCGGTTTGCAGGTTGCCGACTTGCTGGGGCGCGGCCTCGCCGGCGATCTGGACGTTGAAGATGCCGTCCCGGCCCACGGTGACGCTCTGCGCGCCCGGCGGCAGGGTGATTTCGGGTTGCAGCAGGTAGCCGTTGGAGGTGACGAGTTGGCCGTCGGCGTTGATCTGGAACGCGCCGGCGCGGGTGTAGCTGACCGTGCCGTCGGGCAGTTGCACCTGGAAGAAGCCCCGGCCGTTGATGGCCAGGTCCAGATCATTGCCAGTCTGGATGACGTTGCCCTGGGTGAACAGTTTGGCGGTGGAGACGGTGCGGACGCCGGTGCCCAGCGCCAGACCGGAGGGGAGTTGGTTGTTTTGCGCGGTCTGCCCGCCGACCTGGCGGACGTTCTGGTAGAGCAGGTCTTCGAATTGGGCGCGGCCCCGCTTGAAGCCGGTGGTGCTGACGTTGGCCAGGTTGTGCGAAACCACGGACATGCGGGTCTGTTGGGCGTCGAGGCCGGTTTTGGCGATCCAAAGCGCGGAGGTCATGGCGTGGCTCCTGAGGTTATTCCAGCTTCAGCAGTTGGTTGGTGGCGCGGTCGTTGTCCTGGGCCGCGCTCATCATTTTGATCTGCATTTCGAAGCGGCGGGAGGATTCGATCATCTGCACCAGGGCGGCGGCCGGATTGACGTTGCTGCCTTCCAGGGCCCCGGACAGGATGCGCACGGCGGCGTCCGGCGGGGCCGGTTCGCCGGTGACGGTGCGCATGAAGCCGGCTTCGTCCTTGTACAGGGGGTTGTCTTCGGTGGGCTTGACCAGCCGGATGCGGTCCACTTCCAGCAGGTTGACGGGCTCTTCGCCGATCGGGCGGATGGAGATGGTGCCGTCCTCGCCGATCAGGATTTTCTCGGCGGGGGGGATGAAGACCGGCCCGCCGTCGCCCAGCACCGGGTGGCCGGTGGCGGTGACCAGCATCCCGTTGGTTTCCCGCTGTAAGTCGCCGGCGCGAGTGTAGGCCTCGTCGCCGTCGGGGGCTTGAATGGCGATCCAACCTTCGCCCTGCACGGCGATGTCGAGATCCCGGCCGGTGGTCATCAGTTTGCCGTAGTTGAGATCGACGCCGGCGCGTTCGGCCATGGCATACGCCCGGCTCGGCAGGCCGTTCTCGCTGAAGACCGGCATGCTGCGAAAGTCGGCGATGTCCTGGCGGAAGCCGATGGTGTTGGCGTTGGCCAGGTTGTGGTTGATGGCAGCCTGCGCGAGCAAGGTTTGCCGGGCGCCGGTCATGGCGACGTAGAGCATGCGATCCATGACTTAACCACCTTCGAGCTTAGCGAACATTAAGGATAGTTTGATACAGGGTGTTATTGGTGGTAATGACCTGAGCGTTGGCCTGGAAATTTCGCTGGGCGACGATCATGTTGACCAGTTGCTCGGTCAGGTCGACGTTGGAAGCCTCCAGCGCCCCGGACATTAATTTACCCAAAGTGCCGGTTTGCGGAGCGCCCACCAGAGCCTCACCGGATTTCGAGGTGGCGATCCAATTGGTATCACCCACCGGTTGCAATCCTTGTGGATTGGGGAAATCGGCCAGTGCTACCTGGCCTATGGCTTCAGTTTTACCATTACTGTAGCGGCCATAGATGATCCCCCGATCATCGATGGTGAGGCCGGTGAAGGAACCCATGGCATTGCCATCTTGCAACAAGGAACTAGCAATGTATTGACCGCCGAATTGTGTGACCTCGCTCAAGTTGAAGGTGATAGTTAACGGATCGGCGGCGCTATTGTCCGGGTCGATATCGATATCGGCGAACACGCCGTTCGGAGGGTCTGTGGGCGGATCGTCCTGAACGATCAAACCATTTTCATCGAATTCCAGTTCACCAAGGTCATAAACGGTATACGCAACAGGAGGCCCCGCGGTTATGGGCACACCGCCATCCAGGGCGGCTTTGACCGTCCACGTATTAGCAGTGGGATCTTCCCTGATAAAGTAGAGCCTCATTTCATGGGAGATGCCGAGGCTGTCGTAAACAGTCAGCGCGGTGGAGTAGTGAAATGTGCTTGCATCGTTCAAATCAAAATTGTCTGGATCCAGCGGGTTTGCCTCCGCAGCGTCCAGATTAATATTAAAATTTGCATTTGCAGTGGCAGTGCCTGGCATGGCGCTGGTATCGATAAATAATTTTTGTGTTTCTCCCGCAGCTGAAATTTTTCCGTTCACCGCAGGGTATCCCATCAGATTTTGGTCAAGATTGTTAACAATATACTGTATGGGGGAATCTGGCGAAGGAGCCTGAAGGGAAAAACTGCCCGCACGGCTATAGACGGTTCCTGTAGAAGCACTCAATTGGAAAAAGCCTTCTCCACTGATCGCCAAATCCAGATTTCTTCCGGTGGTATCAACGTTGCCCTGCTTGAACTGTTGGTTGATGGTCTGCAACTGTACGCCCAGCCCAGTGCTGTTCACCGCATTGCCACCTACCATATCGCCAAATTCGGCTCTGGATGTTTTAAATCCTGTCGTGTTGGAATTGGCGATATTATTGGATACAACACCCAGATCGGTGGTGGCTGCTTTCAGACCCGTTAAAGCAATATTCATCGACATGACTTTCTCCTATCGGATTTCTTGGATTTCGTTAATGGAACGATCGCCGAGACCGGTCAATTGCAGACTGACGTTCTTTCCTCCCTGACCCACGGCGATGCTTTGTACCACACCCCAGATCTGGGGTGTGAGCGACTGCGTCTGGCCGTTTATGCTCCCTTCAACAGCCACTCGATAAGTACCTGGCACCACTGACGTCCCTTGATTGCTCAGGCCATCCCAGGAAAAATTCACCTGCCCCGACGAGCGAGTGCCCAAATCGAGCGAGCGCACCTCCTGACCGTTGTCGTTATAAATCCTTACCGTCAAATTTTCGGCGTTGTCGAGCAAGTTCACACTCCCCTGCAAAGGCTGTTCGGGAGCGACATAGCCTTGATTGCCATCTACTAACACTGACCGACCCACCAGATTGAACGACTGGAACATTTGCAAGGACTGCAACGATTGCGACAAGGTCTCAAACGACTGCTGCATTTGCTGCATGCTGTTGAGAGTGCTGAACTGTGCCAGTTGCGCCAGATATTCTTGGCCATCCAGTGGGTTGGTTGGATCCTGGTTCTGCATCTGCGCGATCATCAGCGTAAAGAAATCCTGCTGCCCTAGAGTCTGTGCTGGCGGCGAAGTAGTATTCTGACTGGCGCTTGGATTAGTGAGGGAATTACCGGGATCAATCGTATTCATTGCTGTCGTCCTCATTCACCCAGCGCCAACGTGCGCATCATCATCTGTTTGGAAGTATTGAGAACTTCCACGTTGCTCTGATACGAGCGCGACGCGGAAATCATATTGGCCATCTCTTCCACCGGATTGACGTTCGGCAGATTCACATATCCGTCCGCGTCGGCCAGCGGATGATCCGGCCGATGCTCGCGCCGCAGCGGCGTCTGACTCTCCACGATGCCCAGCACCCGCACCCCCGTCACTTCATCCCGCGCCGCATCGAGCTGCGCGGAGAAAATCGGCTGCCGGGCGCGATACGTCGCCCCGGTGCTGCTGCTGATGCTGTCGATGTTGGCCATGTTGCTGGCCGTGGTGTTCAGGCGCACGCTCTGGGCGTGCAGCGCCGAACCTGAAATGTCAAAAATCCGGAACAACGACATACTCACTCTCCTCTAAGGGCGCGCAACAAACCCTGAACCCGGCTGTTCATGAATTGCAAGCTGGCTTGATAGCGCAACGCGTTATCGCCGAACGCCGCCTTCTCCTGTTCCGGCTCCACGGTATTGCCATCAAGGCTCATCTGATTGGGCATTCGGTACAACAGCTCACCGGGATTCCGGCCCGCGGGCTGGACATGGACGGCGTGGGTCGCCTTGAGGGCACCCGCTCCACCCTGCGCCTGAGTCAGCGTCGCCGCGAAATCCAAATCGCGCGCCCGATAGTTCGGAGTGTCGGCGTTGGCCAGATTGGCCGCCAGCACTTCCGCACGCCGGGAGCGCAGTTCCAGGGTCTGCGCGTGGACGCTCAACGCCCGTTCGAAATTGATCGCCATGCTCGGGACCTCCGGTTTCAGTCAGTTCCCGGATGGGTTGCCGGAAAAATGACGGATTCATTAGATGGGAGGGTAATAAGCAAAGGATGTGCCGGGTTGGATTTGCGAAAGACCAGCAGACCGACTGGAAACGCTCAGCACCCAAAATTTGGCGTGAATCGTGCTTGCTTTAACCATCCTTATCCTTGGCCCTTTTCCCGCTGGCGCGAGAGGGGTTCTTGACCCGTATTGAATGATTTCTCAAGGAGGCGAACCCATGCGAATCCGCTCACGGTTCCCGCACCTACTAGTAATGAGTGCCTGCGGGCTGGCGACCCCCGCGTTCGCGCTGGCGGACGGTACCATCCAGCGCCTGGACGCCATCCAGCAGACCGTCCACGCCTTCCTCGTGGACCAGCACCGCGACCGCGCCGAACCGCCACAGATCCGACTGCAACCGCCGGATTCCCGCTTGCGGCTGGCCCCGTGCGGCAGCCCGCTCGAAGCCTTCCTGCCCAGCGGCGTCCGCGCCGTCGGTAACACCACGGTCGGCGTGCGCTGCCCCGGCCCCCAAACCTGGACCATCTACCAGAACGCCAACGTCCAAGTCTTCGGCCACGTCACCGTCGCCAGCCGCGTCCTCAACCGCGGCACCCTCCTCCGCGCCGCCGATCTCCGCACCGAGCGCCGCGAACTGTCCGCCCTCACCAGCGGCTACGAAACCGCACCCGAACGCCTGGTCGGCCAGCGCCTGCAACGCGCCTTGACCGCCGGCGCGGTCATCCCGCCGAACGCGGTGCGCGCGGTGCCGACGGTCCGTCGCGGCGAAACCGTCACCATCGTCATCGAAAGCCAGGGGATGAAAGTCAGTTCCAGCGGCGCCGCCCTCAACGACGGCTACCTGGGCCAGCGCCTGCAAGTGCGCAACGCCAGCTCCGAACGCGTCGTCGAAGGCGTGGTCATTGAGGGACGACGCATCGAGATTGGCCGGTAGGTAAATTTACGTTAAAGTTCCAGCTCACTTGGCCGATAACAAAGATGAACTTGCAATCAACCGGATGGAGACCTCCATGGCCATCAATTCTATTAGCGGTGGGTACACCCCACCCGTTCGCCCCAGCGGTGGCCAGGTCGACCGGGTCGCCCCAGCCCGGCCGGATCAGGTCGGCGCCTCGCCGGATCAGCCGGTGGCCGGGGTCGACAAGGTCGACCTGACGTCCAACTTGCTGAATTTACGTCAGATGGAAATCCAGAACCCCGAACCACCCATCGACCAGGACCGAGTTGCCGCCCTGCGCGAAGCCATCACCAGCGGTCAGTACCAACCGGATTCGGCCCGGATCGCCAGCAAGATGCTCGATTTTGAAAATCGGCTGTTTGCGTAAGTAGGACCGATCCCGATGCCGCTGGAAACCCTGTTGCGCGAGGAATTGGCCGCCGTCGAAGCGCTGCACGACCTGCTGCGTCAGGAACATGACGCCCTGCGGACTCGCGACGCGCCGACGCTGGAGCGCCTCGCCGGCGAAAAACAGGCTTGCGCCGATGGCTTGCGCGGTCTGGAAACCCGTCGACTGAATCTCTTGCGCGAACGCGGACTACCCACCGAGCCACCGGGTTGGACCACCGCCCTCGCCGCCGCCGCGCCCGCCGAGCGCGCCTCGCTCGCCGAACTTATGACCGCGCTGGAACGCGCCACCGCTCAAGCCCGCGACCAGAACGACCTCAACGGCGCCATCATCGCCGCCAGCCGCAACCACGTCGAACAGGCGCTGACGATTCTCAGCGGCCGCGACCCCCTCGATTGCCTCTACGGCCAAGACACCCGCCGGGTGTTCGGCCACGACACCAACCCCATCGCCAAAGCCTGACCGCGGTCGTCTGGCCGCAACCGTGCGCTCCCCGTTCCCGCAAGCGGGCAATTCCGCTCACGACACCACACAACGGTTCCGTCCGGCCCGCTTGGCCTGGTACAACGCCGCGTCAGCGCGCTGGAACACGGTCCGCGGAGAATCCCCCGGCGCAAAACCGGCCACGCCGCAGGACACCGTAATCGGTAGCCGAACGCTCTCATGCTCGAACCGGGTCCGCGCGATGCTCGAACGAATCTCCTCGGCCAAGTGCCCGGCGGCTTCCAGATCGGCGCCTGGCAACAGCACGACAAATTCCTCGCCACCGAAACGCGCGACGAAATCCGTGGCCCGCACCCGGCCGAGAAGGTGCTGCGCGATGCTCCGCAGTACGGCGTCGCCCGCCGCGTGACCGTGGTCATCGTTGACGTGCTTGAAATGATCGAGATCCAAAATTACAAAACTCAACGGCGTACCGAATCGGTGCCAGCGCTGGAACTCCTGTTGCAGCCGCTCCTGATACGCCAAACGATTACCCACTCCCGTCAGCGGATCGCGCAGCAGCGTCGCGTTTTTTTCCTTCAGAATCCGGTTGAGCCGCTCTTTCTCCTCATTTAATTCCAGAACTTGCCGTTGGAGATCCGCGATCAGCCGCTCCCGACCGGCGGCATCCGTCCGGAACTCACCGACCGGTGGCGCCGGCTCATCGCTAGGCGCTCTCTGGCGGTTCCGCCATCCCCGAAAGCCGAGATGCGAGACGGCAATGGTGCCGATGGCCGCCAGCGCGGTCGCCGAAACCACCCAGGGCTCGGGAGTCTGCGCCAGCCCCAACCATTCCGTCCCTCCCCCTCCCCCCGCCATGGCGGAAGCACCACGCCAGACGCAAGTCAGCGCGAACACCTGACACGAGCGTTCGAGAAAGCGAATCATTTTGGGGGTTTCCATAGCCATTACCTTATTTTGGGATTCTTCCAGGGGGTGCCCAAGCTCCGGAATGCGGATCGACAAGGCGACGCAAAGTGCTCGGCAAAATCGATGCCAAAATCTGCCATGTCGCCACCATAAAAAAATAATTAATTTAAAATCAAAATTTTATAGTATATTTTTATTCCACGGCTTGCCTTGGTTCGTGCGTCGAATCCTTAAAAATCCCACGCGCGGACGCCCGGAAACCCATAAGGTCAAAATTTTGACCCGCACAACGGGCGACGGTCCTCCCGTCGATTCGTCAAATCGTTGACGTCTTTCGCGCCACCGATCCCCACTCCCCCCGGACTCCACTCCCCACACGTTCTCGCTCCCACCGTGACAGGATTTTGGCGGCCACTCACCCATCCACCCGGCTCGCCCACCGTCAGCGCGCGTCACGCATTTTCCAGCTCGCTGAAAAACATTGATAAAACAGACCGGCGACCACCGACCCCCCCAATTATGGCGCATTAATTGCTTTGGAGGATTTCAGCCTACTTTTTCAAGTCTTGGGAGCGCAGATGGCCCAGAAAGACGACGCCAAACCCGCGGCGGGTTCTGGCACAAAAAAAATACTATTTCTCTCGCTAGGGATTTTGGTCCTGATCGGTGGCTCCATCGGCGCGACTCTGTTTCTCACCGGCGCGCTAAACCCACCCGCCGCAGCGGCGAATCCTGAGATGGATCACGCAAACCCAGGCCGACCCGCGCCGCGGATCTCCCGGCAACCCGCACTCTACCAACCGATTGATCCTCCGTTTCTGGTGAATTACGAGGATCAGGGGATGTTGCGGTACCTGCAGGTCGGCATCACGGTCATGGCCAGGGATCAGATCGTGATCGACGCCACCCTCCTTAACATGCCGCAGATCCGCAATGATCTGATCATGCTGTTCGCCGACCAGAAACAGGAAACCCTGGTGAGCCGGGAAGGCAAGGAAGAACTACGCCTCCAGGCCATGGAACAGATTCAGGCGATTCTGAACCGGGAAATCGGTCATCCGGGCATCGAGACCCTGTATTTCACCACCTTCGTGATGCAATAACGCCATGTCCAGCGAAGAAATTCTTAGCCAGGAAGAGCGCGCCGCGCTCATGGAAGTCGTCTCCAAAAAGGCGCGCGGCGGCGGCGTGATTCCCAGTGTCTTCCGGGACGGTCCGCTGCCCTACGACCTGGCCAGCCAGGATTACGCCATCAACAGCCTGCTGCCGGTCCTGGACACCATTCACGAGCGCTTCGCCCATCGTTTGCGAATCGGTTTGTTCGAACTGGTGCGCCGGGATCTGATCGTGACCGTCGGCGCCATCGAACGGTGTAGCTACACCGATTTGACCACCTCCCTGAGCACGCCGTGCAGCGTCAACGTGGTGAGCATGAACCCGCTCAGCGGCCCGGCCCTGCTGGTCTTCGATCAGGAACTGATCTTCATGATCGTGGACACCTTTTTCGGCGGGACCGGACGCTTGTACAAATCCCCCAGCGTCCGGGAATTCACCACCACCGAGACTCGCTTTATCCAACGCCTGTTGAAACTGTCCTTCGATTGTCTGGAAGAAGCCTGGGAACCGTTCACCCGGATCCAGTGCGCGCACCAGAACTCCGAAAACAAGCCGCAATTCATCACCGCGCTCAACCCGACCGAGCTGCTGGCGGTCAGCAGCGTCCACATCAGCCGCGACAACCTGTCCGGCACGCTGCATCTAGCCATGCCCTATTCCATTCTGGAACCGATTCGGAAGGCTCTGCTCGACAGCCTCAGCAAGGAACATCCGAACCCTACCCCGCAATCCACCGAACGGTTGTACGCGGGCGTCCGGGACAGCGAAGTCGACGTGCGCTGTTTTTTGGCGGGCTTCGAACTGCTGTTCAGCGAGTTGCTGGCGCTCAAGATCGGCGACGTCATCTCCGTCAACATCCCCGATGAAGCGACCCTGCAGGTCGAGAACGTCTCGGTCTACCAGGGTCGCTACGGCGTCGCCCAAGGCTGGCGCGCGCTCAAGATCGACCAACCGCTCGGCCTGCCCGGCGGATGGACCGAACCCGCGACGGCGCCTCCAACGGATTTCGCGCCGTTCACGGCCACGGCCTGACCGCCGCCACGCACCGCCGCCCCACGACCCGCCTTCAGGAGCATCCCGCGCCATGAGTTCGCCGTCCGCCACCCAGGAAAACCTCGCCACCCTGCCCGACGCTCCCCAGGACGCGCCGAACGTCCAATCCGAACCCAACCTGGATCGGGTGCTGGACATTCCCATCAATTTATCTTTAGAACTGGGCCACACGCGCATGAGCATTCGCGAGTTGCTGCGCTTGAGCCAAGGTTCGGTGGTCAAGCTGGACCGGCCCGGCGGCGATCCGCTCGATATCCTGGTCAACGGTTGTCTGGTGGCCCGCGGCGAAGTCGTGGTGATCAACGAACGCTTCGGCGTGCGGATCACCGACATCGTCAGCCCGGAAGAACGGATTCGCCGGCTGCGATGAACGTCTGGCGCATCCTGAGCAGAGCACTACCGGCGCTGGCGATGTCGGAACTGGCGCGGGCGACCGGCGAGGACCCCACGCGCGCTGGAGCGTTCGCGTTCGGCGAGGGACTGGGGCTGCAACTGACGCTGGGGTTGGTGGTGGTGCTGGCTGCGGTGGTCGGCCTGAGCTGGCTGCTGCGCCGTCATACCCAACCCCGCGGCGGCGCGATCCAGGTGTTGGGCGGGTTGCCGCTGGGGACCCGGGAACGCCTGCTGCTCGTCGAGGTGGACCAGGTTCGCCTGCTGATCGGTGTCACCGCCACCCAGATTCAGGCCCTGCATGTGTTTCCGCCGTCCCCGCCATCGGCTTCCTTTCAAAGCGCGTTGGATGTCTCATCCACGGAGTTGTCTCATGAACGCCCGAAATCCTGAGCGCCCGCGCCGCTCTCTCGTCGGGATCAGCGGCGGGTTGTTGCTGGCGTTGCTGTGCGGTTCGGCGCTGGCCGCGCCCGCCGGCTTGCCGGCCGTGACCATCACGCCGACCGCGGACGGCGGTGAAACCTGGTCGCTGAGCCTGCAAGTCCTGGCGCTGATGACCGCGCTGACTCTGTTGCCGGCGGCGTTGCTGATGATGACCGCCTTTACCCGGATCCTCATTGTCCTGGCGTTTCTGCGGCAGGCGATGGGCACCATGCAAACCCCCTCCAATCAGATTCTGGTCGGCCTGGCGCTGTTCCTGACCTTTTTTATCATGTCCCCGGTCTTCGAGCGAATTCACGAGCGGGCGCTCGTCCCGTATCTGAATGAAACCCTGAGTTTCGAGGAAGCCATCCACCAAGGCCGGCAACCGTTGCAGGAATTCATGCTGGCCCAGACCCGGGAAAGCGACTTGGCCCTGTTCGTGCAACTGTCCGGACGCGAGTCGCTGGAATCGGCCGACCAGGTACCGTTCTCGTTGCTGGCGCCGGCTTATATCACCAGCGAACTCAAGACCGCCTTCCAGATCGGGTTCATGCTGTTCATGCCATTTCTGATCATCGATCTGGTGGTGGCCAGCACTTTGATGTCGATGGGCATGATGATGCTGTCGCCGATGATGATTTCCTTGCCGTTCAAAATCATGCTGTTCGTGATGGTGGACGGCTGGGGCCTGGTCATGAATATGTTGGCCGCCAGCTTTTATATTCCCTGAACTCCCCGAACTCTTTCCCGAGTTTCACCGAGTTCCCCGAGTTCCCACCCCATTGGAGACCGCCATGACCCCGGAAACTGTTATCACCCTCGGCCAACGCACCCTGGAAACGGGCATTCTGCTCGCGGCGCCGCTGCTGCTGACCGGTCTGGCGGTCGGTGTGCTGATCAGCATGTTTCAGGCCGCGACCCAAATCAACGAAATGACCCTGACTTTCGTCCCCAAGTTGTTAGCGCTGGTGGCAGTGCTGCTGTTCGGTGGATCGTGGATGCTGGCCCTGATCATCGATTACACCGAGCGGCTCCTGCGGGATATCCCCCATTTAATCGGCTAGCGCCATGGAGGTCACCAGCGCCGAAATCACCGCCTGGGTCGGCGGGTTCCTGTGGCCGTTGGCCCGGGTCGCCGCGTTGCTCGGCGTGGCGCCGATTTTCGGGTCGCGGACTCTGCCCCGCCGGATTCGGTTGATGATGGCGCTGGTGCTGACGTGGGCGATTCTGCCGTTGACGCCGCCCCCACCCGTGCTCGAACCCCTCAGTCCGACCGCAATCCTGGTGGGGTTTCAACAAATATTGATCGGCCTGAGCATGGGCTTTCTGTTGCGCCTGGCGTTTGAGGCGCTCACCCTCGGCGGCCAGATGGTCGCCACCCAGATGGGCCTGGGCTTCGCCAGTCTGGTGGACCCGCAAAGCGGCGCGCAAAGCCCGCTGCTGGCCCAGCTCTATACGCTGCTCGGCAGCCTGATCTTCCTGAGTCTGAACGGGCATCTGCTGCTGATCCGCCTGCTGGTGGACAGCTTCACGATCCTGCCGGTGGCGCCGATCGGCGTCGACCGGGATCTGTTCTGGATTCTGGTCTCCTGGGGCAGCCAGATGTTCGCCGGCGCCGTCCTGATCGCGCTGCCGGCCGTCGTCTCGCTGCTGCTGGTGACCCTATCGTTCGGCGTCATGACCCGCGCCGCGCCGCAACTCAATATTCTCTCGGTGGGATTCCCGATTACTCTCGTCCTGGGAATGGTGATTATTCTCCAGAGCTTGCCCACCCTGTCGGGGCAAGCGACCCGACTGTTCGACCTGGCGTTGCGCGATATCGGGCGCCTGCTGGGCGGGAGCGGCTGATGGCCGAGTCAAACGACGGCCAGGAACGCACTGAAGAAGCGACCCCCCGTCGCAAGCAGCAGGCGGCGGAAAAAGGTCAGGTCGCCCGCTCCAAGGAACTGACCACCTTGGTGATGCTGCTGGTCGCCGCCGCCAGTTTGCTGGTGATGGGACCCACGCTGGTGGGTCAGCTCGCGGCCCGCATGCGGGCCAGCCTGACGCTCGATGCGCGGAGCATCCACGATCCCCAACAGATTCCCGAAGTGCTGGGGCAATTCTTGGTGGACTGGATACTGCTGCTGGCGCCGTTCCTGATCCCGTGGGTCGTGGTCGCCCTGGTCGCGCCATTGGCTTTGGGAGGCTGGGTCTTCGCATTCAAGTTCAAAGGGATCCATCCGCTCAAGGGACTGGCCCGGCTGTTTTCCTGGAATTCGCTGATGGAGTTGGGCAAGGCCCTGGCCAAGTTCGCCCTCGTAGCGACGATGGCGGTCTTTCTACTTCGGGCGCTCCAGCCGCAACTGCTGCATCTGGGCGAGGAATCGCTGTTGCCGGCGCTGGCCCACGCCGGCTGGCTGCTGGGCTGGGCTTTTTTGATTCTGAGCCTGCCGATGCTGCTGGTCGCGGCGGTGGACGTGCCTTTCCAGATTTTCAACCATCTCCGCCAACTGCGCATGACCCGGCAGGAAGTGCGCGACGAAAATAAGGATGTCGAAGGCAAACCCGAAGTCAAGAGCCGCATCCGCCGCCTGCAACAGGAATTCGCCCAACGCCGGATGATGGAAAAGGTACCCACCGCCGACGTCGTCATCAACAATCCCACGCACTATGCCGTGGCGTTGCGCTACCAGCAGGACACCATGGCGGCCCCGATCGTGGTCGCCCTCGGCGTCGACCAGATCGCATTACGCATCCGCGAATTGGCCGCCCAGCATCGAATTCCGCAAGTGACGGCCCCGCTGCTGGCCCGCGCCCTGTATTATAACAGCGCGCTGGAGCAACCCATTCCGGGGAGCCTGTACGCGGCGGTCGCTCAAGTGCTGGCCTACCTCTATCGCCTGCGCCGGGACGGCGAACTCAACGACGAACCCATCCCGATGAACGATGTTCCCGTGCCTCCCCAACTACGCACTCGCTAGCCGTCTTCCCTCATGAACATCTCCGCCATCCTCGGTAGGATCATCCGCTCCGGTCTGGGCGCGCCGCTGCTGTTGATGGCCCTGCTCGTGATGCTGGTCATCCCGCTGCCGCCGTTCATTCTGGATTTGTGCTTCACCTTCAATATCGCCCTGTCGCTGGTGGTGCTGCTGGCCTCGATCCATAGCGCGCGACCGCTGGATTTCGCGGTGTTCCCGACCGTGTTGTTGATCGCGACCTTGCTGCGGCTGGCGCTCAACGTCGCCTCCACCCGGGTGGTGCTGTTGCACGGCCACACCGGACCGGACGCCGCCGGTAAGGTGATCGAGGCCTTCGGCGAGTTCGTGATGGGCGGCAACTACGCGGTTGGGTTGGTGGTGTTCGCGATCCTGACCATCATCAACTTCGTGGTGGTGACCAAGGGCGCTGGCCGGGTATCCGAGGTCAGCGCCCGCTTTACTCTGGACGCCATGCCCGGCAAACAGATGTCGATCGACGCCGATCTCAACGCCGGAGTCATCGACCAGGCCGAAGCCAAACACCGGCGCGCCGAAATCGTCCAGGAAGCCGATTTCTACGGTTCCATGGACGGCGCCAGCAAGTTCGTACGGGGCGACGCCATCGCCGGCCTGCTGATTCTCTTTATCAACCTGTTGGGCGGCATTCTCATCGGCACCATGCAACACCAACTGTCGATGAGCGAAGCCGCGGAATTCTACGCCCTGCTCACGATCGGCGACGGTCTGGTGGCGCAAATTCCCTCGCTGCTGTTGTCCACCGCCACCGCCATCATCGTGACCCGGGTCTCGGGCGCCCAGGACATCGGCCAGCAAATCACGGCCCAATTGTTCGGCAATCCGCGCACGCTGGCGTTTACGGCGGGCGTCCTCGGTCTGCTGGGACTGATTCCGGGCATGCCCAACCTGGTCTTCCTGAGTCTGGCCGCCGGCGCCGGGTATCTGGCCTGGCGCCAGCACCGCCCGTCATCGACCGCTCCAACGGCGGCCGGTCCGGAGGCGGCCGGTCCGGAGGCCACCGAGAGTCCGGATACGCGGGAAGTGGGTTGGGACGATGTCCCGCCGCTGGACACCATCGGCATGGAAGTCGGCTATCGGCTGATCGCGCTGGTGGATCGGCAACAAAACGGCCAGTTGCTGGCCCGCATCAAAGGCGTCCGTAAGAAATTATCCCAGGAATTGGGCTTTCTGGTTCCGCCGGTCCACATTCGCGACAATCTCGATCTCGCGCCGACCGGGTACCGGTTCACGCTGCTCGGCGTGACGATCGCCACCGCCGAGGCGTTCCCCGACCGGCAACTGGCCATCAATCCGGGCCAGGTCCAGGGTCAGTTGCCCGGCATCGCCACCGAGGATCCGGCGTTCAAGCTGCCGGCGGTGTGGATCGAGCCGAACCAGCGCGAGCAGGCCCAAACCCTCGGCTATACGGTGGTGGATGCCAGCACCGTCATCGCCACGCATCTCAACCAGCTCCTGCTCGCGCACGCCCACGAGCTGCTGGGTCACGAGGAAACCCAGCAACTGCTGGACCGACTGGCGACCACCGCCCCGCGCCTGACGCAGGATCTGGTGCCCAAGACCCTGCCGCTGCGGGTCGTGGCGCGGGTGCTGCAAAATCTGCTGGCCGAGCAGGTGCCGATCCGGGATATGCGGACCATCGCCGAAACTTTGGCGGAGCACGGTGCCCGGAGTCAGGACCCCGACGCGTTGACCGCCGCGGTCCGCACCGCCTTGGGCCGGATGATCGTGCAACATATCAATGGCTTGGAAGATGAACTCACCGTCATTACCCTGGCCGCCGAACTGGAACAAATATTGCTTCGTACCTTGCAGATGAGCAAGGACGAGCAGGCCCCCCTGGAACCGGGGATCGCCGAGCGCTTGCACAAGGCGCTCCAGGAGACGGCTCAGAAGCAGGAACTGGTCGGCCAAGCGGCGGTGCTCCTGGTTCCGGATGCGCTCCGGGTCATGCTGGCGCGCTTCGTCAGGCAAGGCATCCCCAACCTCCATGTCCTGGCGTTCGGCGAGATCCCCGACGACCGGAAGCTCAAGGTGATCGCCACGGTGGGCCGGTAAACCAACTCGACGCGTCGTTCCGGCAACGACGGTCGCGACAACAGCGGTAACGAGAGCCATGAAAATTAAACGATTGTGTGCCTCCAATATCCGGGAGGCAATGCGCAAGGTCCGTGACGAACTGGGATCCGAAGCGGTGATCCTGTCCAACCAGCGCACCGCCTCCGGCTTCGAAATCGTCGCGGCGGTGGATTACGACGAAAAGCTCCTCCAAGGCGTACAGCAGCAGCCGGTCGCGACGCCTGAAACCGTCGCCCGGTCACGCGACCCGGCGCCCGAACCGCCGCTCGCCGGCCAAGAGGTCGAGGTCGCGACCGCCGAAGCCGCGCCCCCGAGCGCGCCCCCGAGCGCGCCCGAACCTCCCGCGCCCGTTGAAGCCGCGCGCGATGTCAAGCCGCGCGTCGTCTGGTCGCAGGATCCCTTGCTGGTCGATATGCAGAGCGAGATTCACGGGCTGCGCGGGCTGCTGGAGCAGCAACTGGCCGGCCTCGCCTGGGGCGATCTGGCGCGCGGCCAGCCGCGCCGCGCCGAGTTGCTGAGTCAATTGCTGGACTTTGGTTTCGGTCCCGATCTGTGCCTGCGCCTGGCCGACGCCGCCGCTGGAGAGGCGGATCTCGAGCGGGGCTGGCGTCTGGCGCTGGAAACCCTGGGCCGCGGCCTGACGGTCACTCAGGACGATATTTTGAGCCGAGGCGGGATCGCGGCGTTGATCGGACCGACCGGGGTCGGTAAGACCACCACCATCGCCAAGCTGGCGGCGCGCTACAAATTGCGGCACGGGCCGGGCCGGGTGGCGCTGATCACCACCGACAGCTACCGGATCGGCGCTTTCGAGCAGATCCGCACCTTCGGCATGATCATGGATACGCCCGCGCGGCTGGTCAGCTCCCCCGAAGAGTTGCGCAACGCCATCGCGGCGTTCGCCGACAAGTCGCTGATTCTGATCGACACCGCCGGCATGGGCCAGCGCGACATCCGGCTGGCGCAGCAATTCGCCCTGTTCGATGAAACGCCCCAGATCCGCAGCTATTTGGTGCTGGCGGCCAACGCGCAGCACGCGGTGCTGGGCGAATCGGTCGCCGCGTTTTCCCGAACCCCGCTGAGCGGTGTCATTCTCACCAAGGTGGATGAAACCACCCGGCTCGGGGCGGCGCTGTCGGTCATCCACGATCGGAGCTTGCCGGTCGCCTATCTCGGCAACGGCCAGCGGGTGCCCGAGGATCTCCAAGTGGCGCGGGTCGACGTATTGATCCGCATGGGTGAAGCCTTCGCGGGGCGCTACGGCGACGTTACCGCCAGTGAGGCGCTCGCTCTCACCTTCGGCCGGAGACTCAACGCTCATGCCGCCTACTGATTCGCTCGCCAACCAGGCCGCCGGCCTGCAACACCGCCGTCCGGTGCGGGTCATCTGCGTGACCAGCGGCAAGGGCGGGGTGGGCAAGACCAACATCACGGTCAATCTGGCGCTGGCCCTGAGCCTGCAAAACCAGAGCGTCATGGTCCTGGACGCCGATTTGGGCCTCGCCAACGTCGATGTCATCCTCGGGCTGCATCCGTCGTACAACCTGTCGCACGTCATCGACCAGGAGCGCACGCTGGAGGAAATCATCATCACCGGCCCCAACGGCATCCGCATCATCCCGGCCAGTTCGGGCATCAAGCGCATGGCCGAACTGAACGCCGATGAGAACGCCGGTATCGTCAGCGCCTTCAGCGAACTGAACGATTCGCTGGACATCCTGTTGATCGACTCCGCCGCCGGTATCGCCGACAGCGTCATCACCTTCAGCCGGGCCTCCCATGAAGTGGTGGTGGTGGTCTGCGACGAACCGGCCTCGATCACCGACGCCTACGCCATGGTCAAGCTGCTGAGTCAGGACTACGGCGTGGACCGCTTTCAGATCCTGGCCAACCGGATCGCCACCGTCCAGGAAGGGCGCGAACTGTTTGGCAAGCTGGTCAAGGTCGCCGACCGGTTCCTGGACGTCACCCTGCACTTTTTCGGGGCCATTCCCGAGGACCCGCAATTGCGCAAGGCGGTGCAGGCGCAGCGCGCGGTGGTCGAGGCGTTTCCGGGCAGTCGCTCGGCGGAGGCGTTTCACCGACTCGCCGCCCAGATGATCGGCCGCTGGCCCATGCCGCGCACCGCCAGCGGTTATCTGCAATTTTTCATCGAGCGGCTGATCAATCCCACCTACGTATCGCCCGAGGATCGGGAGCGCGCCCAACCTGAATCGGTGCTGGAGGACCAGGTCGAATGAAAGGCTTGGCCCTGTACGCCAGCGTCGGCGCCCGCGGCGACGCCGCGGACGACCTGCTGGCCCAGGGCGCGCCATTGGTCAAGCGCATCGCCTATCACCTGCTGGCGCGCCTGCCGGCCTCGGTCCAGGTGGACGACCTCATTCAGTCCGGCATGTTAGGCCTGTTGGACGCCGCGCGCCGCTACGATCCAGACCAGGGTGCGGCGTTCGCCACCTTCGCCGAGCCGCGCATCCGGGGCGCCATGCTCGATGAAATGCGCCAGGGCGACTGGACGCCCCGATCGGTGCATCGCAAGGCGCGCCAGGTCTCCGCCGCCATTCAGGCGGTCGAGGCCGCCACCGGCCGCGAGGCGCGGGACCGGGATATCGCCGGACAACTGGGCGTGCCGCTGCCCGAGTATCACGCGATGCTGGCCGACCTGCGCGGCCAGCAACTGCTATCGCTCGACGAAGTCGGACCGGACGACGAATCCGTCGCCGACCGTCTCCCGGCCCCCGACGGCGATCCCGCCGCTCTCGCCCAACGATCGCACTTGCGCGCGCAACTGGCGGGCGCCATCGACCGGCTGCCGGAACGGGAGCGGCTGGTGCTGTCGCTCTACTACGACGAGGAACTGCACTTGAAGGAAATCGGCGCGGTGCTGGGCGTCAGTGAATCCCGAGTCAGCCAATTGCACGGCCAGGCGCTGGCCCGGCTGCGGGCCCGGTTCGCGGACAGCGCGGACTAAGACATCGATCTACCTGGAACGGACCTCATGGATATTTTAACTTTGACCGGCCTGATCGTCGGCTTCGGCGGCATCATCGGCGGCATGTTGCTGGAGGGCGGCCATCTGATCTCGCTGGTCAACGCCCCGGCCTTCTTCATCGTGTTCGGCGGCACCATCGGCGCCGTCCTGATTCAGGCGCCCATGGACGTCTTCAAACGCTCGCTCGGCCTGGCCAAATGGGTCTTCGTGCCACCGCCGGCCGCCATGGAGGAAACCATCGAAAAAATCGTCGGCTGGAGCAATATCGCCCGCAAGGAAGGACTGCTGCGGCTGGAAGATCAGATCCAGCAGGAGCCCGACCCCTTCGCCTCCAAGGCGTTGCAATTATTGGTGGACGGCAAAGAGCCGGAGGAAATCCGCCACATTCTGGAAATGGACATGACCATCCTCGAGGAGACCAGCATGCAGGCCGTCAGCGTTTACGAAGGCATGGGCGGCTACGCGCCCACCATCGGCATCATCGGCGCGGTGCTGGCCCTGATCCACGTCATGGGCAATCTGGCCGACCCCAGCGCGCTGGGGGGCGGTATCGCCGCGGCCTTCGTCGCCACCATCTATGGCTTGCTGCTGGCCAATGTGATCTGCCTGCCGATGGCCAATAAACTCAAGAGCATCATCAAAAAGCAAATCCGCCTCAGTGAATTGCTCGTCGAGGGCGTCATCGCCATCGCCCACGGCGAGAACCCGCGCAACATCGAGTCTCGTTTGCAAGGCTTCACTCAGAACTGAGGACGCCACCATGAGCCGCAAAAAAAGACACGAACCCCATGAAAACCACGAACGCTGGCTGGTGTCCTACGCCGACTTTATCACCTTGCTGTTTGCGTTTTTCGTGGTGATGTATTCGGTCTCCTCGGTCAACGAGGGCAAATACCGGGTCTTGTCCCAGTCGATGTTGATCGCGTTCCGCTCCGCCAGTCCGGACAGCATGAAGCCGATCCAGGTCGGCGGCATGGTCGGCGCTTCGGCCTCGCAAGTCACCGGGCAGGCGAACATGGATCCGGGCGTGGCCCCCGATTTGCGTCCCCTGCCGGCGGCACCCATCCAGCGCATCCAGCGGGTTTACGTCCCGCGGGATACGGATATGGGTACGGGCGTCGGCCAGCAGCTCGCCGCCGCCGACGAAGGTCCCGGTTCCGAGGTCGTCGGTGACTCGAAGCTGGGTCAGGTCGTGGCCAAGCTGCGCATCTCCCTGGCGGATTTGATTCAAGGCGACATGGTGAATATCCGGCGCAATCCATTCTGGATCGAGGTGGAGATCAAAAACAGTATCCTATTTGCTAGTGGCAGCGCCCAAGTCAATGAGGCCGCATTGGAGACCATGAGCCGGATCGCTGAAATCCTGCGTGAGGTGCCCAACCGGATTCAGGTGGAAGGCTTCACCGACAACGTGCCGATCAACACCCCGGTCTATCCATCAAATTGGGAGCTGTCGGCGGCGCGCGCGGCCAGCGTGGTGCATGTCCTGATGAAGAACGGGGTGCGGCCGGGCCGGATGTCGGCGATCGGTTATAGCGAGTATCAGCCGATCGCCGACAACAGCACCGCGGAGGGCCGCAACCAGAACCGACGGGTCGTGCTGGTGGTCATGGGCAACGTCGATCCCCGTTATCCGACCCCGCCCGCGCCGACCACCGCGCCCACGCTCACGGCGGTGTCATCCCCAACCACCGAACCGACGGCAAGTCGAAGAAATTGATCTTTTGAAAGGTATGGTCTTGCCCGTCGACCCTTGGAGGGGCGACCGTCCGGTCGCCCTCGCCGTTGTGGATCACCATCATTCTCCACCAGAAGGCCGAGACTGGACTTATGAGTGACACCATGTTTCAAAGTATCGCAATCATCGCCCTGCTGGTCGGTAACGGGATGTTGGTAGCGCTGGGTTTCCTGGCGGCCCGGTCGTACTTCGCCGCGGCAAACGGGGCGACCGAGGCGGAACAGATGTCCGGTTTGCGCCAGGATGTCAAGGGAGTCACGTTGTCGCTGGCGGCGGTCAGCGAACGGTTGGCGAAACTGGAAATCCAGATCAGCCAGTTCCGGGAAAACATGGAGCAGGATGGATCGCCCAACCGGGATTCCGACCAGAAAACCTTCAAGATCGCCACCAAGCTGGCCTTGCAGGGCGCCGATGCCGAAGAGATCGTCGAATTGTGCGGGCTGGCGCGCGGCGAGGCGGAGCTGATTCGCATGCTGCACTCTAACAATCAGATGAAAGCAAGCGACTTGCCCGGCGATCCGTTAGACCGGCCCTCCCCCCGTGCCATCGATTTCAGCGGCGTCAACGGCCATCTCGATCCAGACCGGTCCGCATCTCATCCGGCGGGATCGGCCTAAGAAAAATCGGCCGGTCGTCCCGGTGCGGATCGAGCCCAAGGGCGGATCGTTGCGCTAGACGTAGTGATCCACCATACCTTGAGGTTGGCGGGTCGGCGGAGAGGCATCCGCATCGTCTTCAGCGGATTCCCGCGTCCCGGACCCCGCCGCGGATCCACCGTCGCGCTGTTTCGCGGCTTGTTCTCCCCAACCCGACTGCTGGCGGGACGCGGGCTGGTCGGACACCTGGGTCTGATTCAATTGTAGTCCCTGGCCATCCAGCAGTTCCCGCAACCGCGGCATGGCGCTTTCCAACGCTTCCCGGACCGCCGCGTCATGCGAGAAAAACATGATGTTGGCCTGATGTTGCTGGAACGAGATGCGGACCTCGATAGGTCCCAACTGGGCGGGGTTGACGTTGATCCTCGCCTCGTGCTGCCGGTTGTTGACCATCTGTTGCAGTTGCCGGCCCAGCATCCACCCCCAGTTTTTCTGTAGCAGGTTCAGGATCTCCGGAGCGGTCGGCACAGGCGTCGGGGGCGCGGCGTCGGGGCGGGCGGATGCGGCGGAGGCCGGACCCGCGGGACTCACCGTGGCGCGGATTGCCGTCGCGGCGTCCGGTTCCACGGTGCGACCGCCCGCTGAATCACTCGATGCTGATCCAGCGGTTGCGGTGCGGGTTTCCAAGAGCGGGGCTGACCGGGGCGCGGGGGTTTCCACGACGGGCTTTTTGGCAGCGGCTGAATACGGTTCGGGTATGGCTCTGGCCGCGGACGGCGCGGCCGGTGCTTTCACGGGCGCGGGCGTTTCCTTGACGGTCGGCGACGTCACCAACTCCTTCACGGGCGCGGGCG
>REEE01000173.1 GCA_007695245.1 Candidatus Competibacteraceae bacterium
GGGCGCTGCACGAGCGGTTGGGACGGTTGCTGGCCGACAGTGAATTGCGGCTGAGTTTTTTACCGCTGTTCGAGGGCGTCGAGGCGCTGGAAACGCCGGCGGCGGCAGCCATCGTCCAGGCGACCGAGGAATTGACCGGAGCGCCGGCGGGCGTCGCGAGTTTCGGCACCGAGGGACCGTATTTGAACGCGCTGGGCATGGAGACGGTGATCCTCGGTCCGGGCAACGTGGAATGCGCCCACCAGCCCGATGAGTTCCTGGCGCTGGACACGCTCGAACCGACTCTGGAACTGCTGCACGGATTGATCGGGCGGTTTTGTTTGAAGTGAGACGGGAAAGGGGAAAGGGGAAAGGGGAAAGGGGAAAGGGGAATTAAAACAAGGATATGGCTAATCTTTCCCCGATCGTCGGTGCGCTGGGGCCGATTTTCGCGTTGATCCTGCTGGGACTGGGCCTGCGGCGCGGCGGGTTTCCCGGCGATGGATTCTGGCCGGCGGCCGAGCGCATCACCTATTTCGTTCTATTTCCCGCCCTGCTGGTGCATCGGCTGGCGCTGGCCCGGCTGGGCGATTACGCGGTGGGACCGGTGGCGGTGATCATCGTCGCCCAACTGCTGGCGATGACGGCTCTGGTTTATGCGCTGCGACCCTGGTTACGGGTGGATGGACCGGCGTTCACCTCGGTGTATCAAGGTGCGATCCGGTTCAATACCTATGTTGGCTTGGCGGTGGCGCTGGCGGTGTTTCATACCGAGGGCGGCACGGTGGCGGCCCTGATCATGGCGATCATGATTCCGCTGATCAACGTGTTGTGCGTGCTGGTGTTAAACCTGCACGCCGGCGGATCGGCGACGGTGGCGGGCGTGACGCGGGGCTTGATCACCAACCCGCTGCTGTTGGCCTGTCTGACCGGCATCGGGCTGAACCTGAGCGGGATCGGATTGCCGTGGGGTTCGGCGGCGGTGCTGGATCTGCTGGCGCGGGCCGCGCTGCCGCTGGGTCTGCTGGCGGTGGGGGCGAGCCTGCGCCTGGAAGGTTTGCGCCGGCCGGACCTGCTGGTGACGGCGAGCGCGTTGAAGTTGCTGGTGCTGCCCGCGCTGGTGGCGATTCTGTGTGGGATCGTGCGGCCGGGAGCGTTGGAAACCGCGATCCTGGTGACTTTCGCGGCGCTGCCGGGCGCGCCGACCGCCTACATTCTGGCCCGGCAACTGGGCGGCGACACCTCGTTGATCGCGACGATCGTGACGGTGGAAATCGCGGCGGCCATGGTGACCTTGCCGTTGGTGCTAGTGTGGGTCGTTTGAGAATTCAGGGCGAAAACCACCGAGTGGGTCCGGCAAGGCGGCGATGCGTTGCGGAAAAACCCAGGAATTGAAACCCTCTCCCGCAGGCGAGAGAGGGTGAAACGCCACGACTGACTTTAGCGCAACCGAACGGTGGTAACCGGTTCGGCCAGCGCCAAGGTGCGGGACGAAGCGCCTTGCTGCGCGAGGCGCAGCATGGTTCCGGCCGGCAGCCATACCATGGTTCCGGCCGGCAGCGGAACCCGGCCGCTCTGCGCCACCGGCAGCCAGGCCCGATTCAGACCATTCAGCTCCGTCAGGTTGACTCCGTAGTAATTGGCCAGGGTCGGCGCGGCCACCGCCTGCCGGAGCCGAATCCGATCCTGCCGCAATGGTGGTTCGTAACGGACGCCTTCCGGGAAAAATTGCTCGGGATTGCGGGCGATCTCGCGGACCGCCAGGAACTCCACGTAGAAATTTCGCGAAGCGAACCCGAAGCGGGGTCCCGAGTAATCCTGCACGATGGCGACGAAATCGTCGCCGAATTCCCGTTTGGCGCGCGACATACCGCCGATCCCATGGTTGTATGAAGTCAGCGCCAGCGGCCAGGTCCCCAAGCGATTGTGGGCTTGGCTCAGATAACGCGCCGCGCCCTGCGCCGCGGTGACCGGATCGCGCCGTTCGTCCACGGCGGCGTTCATCATCATGAATTCCCGCGCGGTGGCGGGCATGAACTGCCACATGCCCAGCGCGCCGACCGAGGACGCGGCGTGGTTCTGGAAAGAAGATTCGATGTGCGGCAGGTAGGCCAGATCCTCGGGTAGCCCCGCCTCGCGAAACACGCCGCGAAAGACTGCATCGTAACGGCCGCTGATTTCCAGACCCCGCTTGAAGCTCTCGCGCATGCCGCGCTGGCTGCGCAGTCGCTCGCTGGCGCCGGCGATGGCGCCGGGACCGCCGCTGCTGGCCCGGATGTGCGACGCCAGCGCCTGTTCGGGGGGCGTCAGCGGCGCGCCTCTGGCAATCTTGAATTCCATTTGGCTCAACAGGGACTGGAGCTGGTCCCGGTGGCCGCGAACGAAATCCCGCTGTTCGGCGGTTTGACTGTCGCCGGCCGAGCCGGGCAGGGTGAGCACGCCGTACACCAGATCGAGATGCCGATTGTCGTGCAACGCGACCTGGTGGCGACCCCAGATCCCGAAAACGTGCTGCCAGAATCGGACCTTGGGAGCCAGTTCCGGCGGTGCCGGGAACACCGGGTCGTCGGTCATGATAAACGGTGCCCGGTTCGCCGCCAGCGGCGGCGGCGGCGACGCCGGCTGAGTGGCGCAAGCCACCAGGATCAGCATCGTCAGAAGGATGGTGAAGCCGCGCAGTCGTGCTCGCATCGACAGGTTCTCCCTGGTGGTTTCGTTTGGAGTCGGTTGGAAAAGCGTGCAGGGCAGTTTTAAGTTTTAAGTTTTAAGTTATTAAGGTAATAAAATCAGTATCATGGCCTTGAAGATTATCCGGCTCTTCCCCTGTTGAACCGGTATCTCGCCTCACGGGGCCAGGACGCCCGAAAAACTCAAGGTCCAGTAACCCTCGCTATCCGCGGGACCCAACAGGCTCAGCGCTTGGCGCAGCGCCGGATCGGCGGCATCGCGGAGCGTCGCCCGACCGTTGAACCGGTAGCCCCCGTCCGGTGCCAGGTTCAGGATGCCCTCCACCGCCAACGGTCCGCCCTGATCCTGAATGACGCCCTGGATACCCATCGGCTCGGTTGTTAACTGGACGACAAAATCACCGAGATGCACCGGCGAGTCCAGCGTGGCGCGCGCGTCGAGCAACGCAACCCGCCCATCGGCCGCTTGCGGCTGGCCGGCGGCATTCAGGCGCAATTCGCGCAGGTCGAATTCCACGATGCCCTGCAAGGGCGGGCGCGGCTGCCCGGCCAAGGCGCTCAACGTCATCAGCGGCAGCCGGCCCCTCGTGTTGCGCAACCGCAACCGGCGTTGTGGGTCGAGCGCGACATCTCCTAACAGTTTAACGTCCGGATCGTCAACGTCCAGAGTAAATTCCAGCCAACCGCGCGCCAACGCCCGGGGCCGCCAGCGCCAGGCCAGTTTTTCGATGGCGACTCCGCGCCAGCGTAGACCCTGCGCCGCCCCGTCCGTCGCCAGTCCGGCCGCCGCCTGCACGCTGAAACCCGGCAGGTGCCGCGCCAGCAGATCGGTCGCCGACGTAGCCGGTGCCCGCAACGACAGAAACAGTAAAAATGCGACCAGAAAGAGCAGGCTATAGCTTAACCCACGCATCATGACCGGGCGCTCCGCACGATGAGCCGGGCGTTCACCCGCCCGGCGGCGCTGGTGCGATCCACGCTCAGGGTGACGATGGCGATAAAGTGGTCGCGCTCCAACTCACCCAACCAGGCGATCAGCCGCTCGAACTCGACCGCATCCAATTGAACGCTGAGCTGATCGACGCCCTGGGGCGCGACCCGCCGCAGGGCGCTGCCCAGTCCGGCCGCCCGTGCGGTTTGATCGACCAGGGTCAACAGCGAGCGGCCATCGGCGGCGGGATCGGCGACGCGCGCGCGCGCGCCATCCAGACGCCGAACCTCTTGGGCGGCCTGGCGCATCCAGGCCAGTTCGGCGCGCAGTTCGGCGACGGTGCGTTGCAGGCGGTGGCGTTGCGTCTGGAACGGTTCCCAGAACAACAAGTAGACCAGCAGGACCAGCGTCAGCAGCGCCCCGCCGGCGACCGCGCCGCGTTCCCGGAGGCTCAAGGTTTCCCACCACGCCTTCATGACGCCTCCCAGGTCAGGGTGACTTGACTTTCCACCTGGCCCTCCCGCTGGGTGGTGCGCATCTCGGTGCGCAGCCCCGGTTGCTGGTTCAATTGCTGCTGGAGTTGATCCAGCACCGCCGGACTGCCGCCGTGCAGGTCCAGGCTCAAGCGCCCGTCGCGATAATTCAGAGCGCGCAGGGTCACGTCCGGGAACTGGGTCAACGGCTGTCCCCCCCGGTAGAGCAGTTCGAGAAACGTTTCAGTACGCGCGTCGCCGGAGCGCAACTCCCGCAGATGGGCCTCCAATTGCGCCCGGGGATTAACGATGCGGGTCGCGCCCGGCACGGCGTCCTGGTAGAGCCGCGCCATCTCGGTTCGCAGCGCGATCACTTCTCGTTCCAACCAGAACCGTTCGTGGATTTGCGCGATGCCTTGCGCCAGCAGCCACAATCCCGCCAAACCCGCCGCCATGCGCCAGGGGCGCACCCACCGGCCCCAGTGCGCGCGGCGGCTGAAGGAACCCTGCAACAAATCGAGCGCCGCGCCCGGTCGATAGGCGGCCGCAAACACCGCCAACGGTTCGGGCGAGCGATCCTCAACCCAGGGAATGAGATCGGCCACGGCCAAGGTCGGCGGCGGGTCGCCCCAAACCCGCAGGCGTTGCGGCCGGGCCTCTCCGGCCTCGGCAAAGGCTTGCGATAACAACAGGTCCAGCAGATCCAATTCCGCCGCGAAGCCTTCCCAACGGCCCGTGCGCACCACGGCCCGTCCGGCTTCCAGCAGGAGGCTCCAGTCGCCTTCTTCCCAAGGCAGCAGCAACGGGTCGGGAACGACGACGGCCGGCGCGACCCCGGCTTCGGCGCACCGGTCCAGCCAGGCGCGCAAGACCGTCCGCTGGATCACCGCCACCGGCAACCGGCCCTCTTCCGGCAGGCTACCGAGAGAGAAATGTAAATGCTCGATGTCCTCGACCAGTTGGTCTTCCAGGGCGTAAGGCACGGCCTGGACCCACTGAGCCCGTTTGCGGCCGGGCAGCGCAACCCGGTGCAGGGTCGCCAATTCGCCCGGCGCGACCAGCACCAGACGCGCGCCGCCGGACCGCGCCGCCAGATCGTCGGGGGAGCCGCGCTGGGCCACGCCATCGGGACCCAGCCATTCAACCTGATCGGGGGCGTGAAAACGAAAGAAGGTCAGCGGGACAGGCAAGGGGAGTCAATCCTCATGGCTAAAACTGCGGTACAGGACGCGGATGCCGCCCTCCTGACGATGCAGGATACTGTAAAGCACCGCGCGCCCGTCGCCCACCCGGACTTCGGCACTTAACCGGAAATACTGGCTGGAGACGCTCAACCGCGCGATTTCCGGCGCGGTCAAGGTCAATTGCACCGCGCTTAGAAACTCATCCACGCTCTGATAGCCCTCGTCCGGACGATTTTCCAGCAGACGCTCCACGGCGACGGGATCGAGTCCTTCGCCCAGCGCCGCCAGCACCGGCGCCGGGGCGGTGTTGACATTCAACGGCGTCCCGGGCGGCAAAGCGCACACCACGGGCGCCAGCTTGGCGTAGGCGTCCCGATCCACGCCCTTGACCAAGCGCAGTTCCGAGCGGCTGCTCATCGGCCGATTGGCCGCTAGATACGGGGGATCCTGTACCAGATAATAACTATCCTCGGCACCATCGGGAAACTGCGGATCGGAGTCGGGATCAATCCAGTCGGCGATCGCTTGCGCGAGCGCCGGATCCAGGTCGAGGCTGATCAGCAGGCGCTGCAAGTGCTGGATTTGCATTTGATCGCGCCCGGCTTCCTGGACCGCCGACGCGTCGGCGTCCGGGTTCGGAACGCTTTCGGCGGGAGACTCTGCTTCCGCATCCGCATCCGCATCTGGATTCGGGTCCGGGGTCGCCGCGGGACCGGCGGCGGCCGGTCGCCACAGATTGTTAAGGTTAAAGCAGCCCTGTAAGTCCGTGATGCGCGCGACGAGCGTGCCGCCTTCGAAGGGCCGCGCGGGCGGTAGATTGGCCCATTCCTCGCCGGGATGATCGGTTTCGCTTTCCTCCAGGTCGCGTTCCAGGATGAGCTTCGCCCATTGTTCGGCACCTAGCGCGTATAGATGAGCCTGTTGCTGGTGCTGGAGCACCGTGCTGCGGCGGATGGCGATCTGCTGCAAGGTCGCCAGGCTGGCGGCGGTCACGGTGGACAAAAACACCACGAGCAACACCGTGATCAAGGCGACGCCAGCCGAACTCCGCGGCCGGGCCTCAACCGGGCAGCAGCAGCAACCGGGTGATTTCACCCCAGTCCTCCAAAGTCAGGCTGATTTCCACCGCGCGGGGCAGGGCGTCGAGATCGCGCGGACCGTTCCCGGCGCTGGCCGGAGGCGGCCAGTCGTTCCGCCAGGATGCATTCTCATCCAAAAAGCGGATGCGGAATTCCCGCACTTGGTCCAGAACCCGCATTTCACGCGGCTCGGCCAGCCCCCCCCGGTCGAGCACCGGCCAATGCAGCCGCCACAACTGATTCCCCCGCACCTGATAAGCGACCCGCTGCAAGCTGGCGCGGGGCTGACCGAGCGGATTGGCCCAGCCGGCGCGGGTCAGGATCACGCGCTCCCCGGCGAGGGCATCGCTGAGCAGGGCGGCTTGGGGCGCGCCGTATTCGTCGCGGATGCCGCGCGGCGCGGCTTGTTCGAGATCCTGGCTCAGCCGATGGATCGCCAGTTGCACCGCCGCCAGCCGCTGAGTTTGCGCTTCCACGGCGACGCGGGTGAACAACACATTGCGCAGACCGCCGTAGGCGGCGACCGCCAGAATCGCGAACACCGCCAGGGCCACCAGCAATTCCAGCAAGGTAAAACCGCGCGCCGCCGCGTTCATGGCGGGAGGGAGGGGTTGGCGGATGAATCGGTCGGGGATTGGCCCTTGAACGCGATCAGGGTGTTCAAGGCCGGACCGTCGGCGTCGGCGCGAACCGTAACTCTCACAAGGCGCAGGTCGGGAATGTCGGTCGCTTCGAACCGTGCCTCCCAGCGCCAGACGCGCTGGGCCAGTTCGGCCTCGCCTCGTCGGGAGCCGTCCTCGGGCCAGGGTTCGGGGTCCAGCAGCAGTACGTTGACCTGATTGAGCGCCACCCAGCCGGCGAAGGTCTGGTCGCGCAGCGCGGCGCTGGTCTGGATGCTCTGGGTCGCGGCACCGATGATCGCGCCCATGGCGATGGCCAATACCGCCATGGCGACCAGCACCTCCAGCAGCGTGAATCCGGCTTGAGGGGGAAGAAGTTTCATCGGCCGACCGCGTCCACCGTCAACCGGCCCAGCGCATCGCCGGCGACCCGCTGCCGCGGCGCGTTCGGTCCCGCGTCGTCGGCGAATCCGAAGATGGCGACGAATTCCGTGGTTTCGCCGCTGGCCAGCAGCAGCACCTGCGGCTGCTCGTTCTCGGGGTCCGGCGCGACGGGCCGGCCTTCGATCCACAGTCCCAGAGTCAAACCTTCGGGCAGTTGGCGCCGGACCAGGGTAGTGGCGGCGACGGGCGGACGCCAGCGACCCTGGTCGTCCAGGCTCAGCAGCGCGTAGCTCGCGCGGTCGAACCGGATCCCGCGCGTTTCACCGTTGAGGATGGCTTCCTGCTGGTGCAACTCCACCAGCGCCGCCAGCCGCCGGGCTTCCTCGACCAGCCGATCCCGCGTCCCACCGCCGATCGACAGCAGGGCGAAACCGGTCATGATGCCCACCAGGATCATCACGACCATGACCTCCAGCAGGGTAAAACCCTTACTCATCCAGACTCCATCGACTCATGGAATCCATCAATCCTCCAGATTCCAGTTGCCGATGTCGGCGTCCACGCCATCGCCGCCCGGCTGACCGTCGGCGCCCAGCGAGTAGATGTCGATATCGCTGTGCTGGCCGGGATTGAGATAGAGATACGGTCGCCCCCACGGATCCCTGGGCAACCGGTCCAGATAGCCGCCCTCCTGCCAGTGCGGCGCGTCGGCGGGGCGCTGCACCAGAGCTTCCAGGCCCTGCTCGGTGGTCGGATAGCGGAAATTGTGCAAGCGGTACAAATCCAGTTGATTCTTGATCACCCGGATATCCTGTTTGGCCTTGACCACCCGGGCCTTGTCGGGATTGTCCATGATCCGCGGCACCACCACCGCCGCCAGAATGCTGAGGATCACCACGACCACCATCACTTCGATCAAGGTAAAACCGCGCGCGGAGCGCAGTCGGTCGCGCCAGCGGGCGCGGCGGGAATCAGATGGGTTCATCGGCATCGAGAGTCTCCAAAATCCGGTCTTTCCGGTCGTTATCATCGGGGGCGCTCAGGCGCGGCCGAGTCGGTACAGGGCGATTTCGCCCAGCAGGTTGGGCCACAGCTTCGGCCCCAGCCGGGGACGATGCGCGTGATCGAGGACCGTGCGTTGCAAGATATCGACCCGCTTGCGGCGGCACAGTTGCTCGAAATCGTGGAGGGTGAAGAGGTGGATATTCGGGGTGTCGTACCACTGGTAAGGCAGGGTCTTGACCACCGGCATCAACCCGCGCAGGGCGATCTGCGCCCGGCAGCGCCAGAACCCGAAATTGGGAAAGGTCACGATCCCTTGCCGGCCCACCCGCAGCATTTCGTCCAGCAGCGCCTCGGTGCGCCGCACCGCCTGCAAGGTCTGGGTCATGATCACGTAATCGAAACTGCTGTCGCCGAAATCCGCCAGGCCCGCTTCCAAATCGGCGTGGATGACGTTCACCCCGGTCTGAATGCATTGGACCAGGTTGGCGGGGTCGATTTCCAGACCGTAACCGGTGACCTGGCGCTGCGCGCGTAGATAAGCGAGCAGCGCGCCGTCGCCGCAGCCCAGATCCAGCACCCGCGCGCCGGGACGAATCCACTCGCTGATCAGCTCCAGTTCAGGCCGCATGGACGTTCACCTCTTGGGCGACTCGCGTCAGATAGCCGCGCAGCACGTCGTGATACAGCGGGATCGGCATCAGAAAGGCGTCGTGGCCGAACGCCGAGGGGATTTCGGCGTAACTGACCTCACGCCCGGCCTGCACCAGCGCCCGCGTGATTTCCCGCGAGCGGGCCGGCGAAAACCGCCAGTCGCTGGTGAAGGAGACGACCAGGAATCGCGCCTGCGCCCGGTGAAAAGCCGCCGCCAGGTCGTGATCGAAGTCCGCCGCCGGATCGAAATAGTCCAGGGTCTTAGTCATCAGCAGATAGGTGTTGGCGTCGAAGCGGTCCACGAAAGCATGACCCTGATGGCGCAGGTAGCTTTCCACCTGAAACTCGGTCTCGAAGTTGAAGTTGAAATTCATCCGGCCCTCGCGCAGTTCGCGGCCGAACTTGGCGCGCATGCCCTCCTCGGATAGATAAGTGATGTGGCCGAGCATCCGCGCCAGCATCAGCCCGCGGCGCGGCACGACGCCGAATTCATAGTAATGACCGTGATGAAAATCCGGGTCGGACAGAATCGCCTGGCGCGCCACCTCGTTGAAAGCGATGTTCTGCGCCGACAGCCGCGGCGCGGCGGCGATCACCAGCGCATGGCGCACCCGTTCGGGAAAAGTGATGGCCCATTGCATCGCCTGCATGCCCCCGAGGCTGCCGCCGATCACCGCCGCCCATTGCTGGATGCCGAGCCGGTCGGCCAGCCGCGCCTGACTGCGCACCCAGTCCTTGACGGTGACGATGGGAAAGTCCGGGCCGTAGGGTTTGCGGTTGTCCGGGTTGATGGCGGTCGGACCGGTGGAGCCCCGGCAACCGCCCAGGTTGTTGCAGCACACCACGAAAAATTCGCGGGTGTCGAGCGGCTTGCCGGGGCCGATGCAGTTGTCCCACCAACCCGGCTTGCCCGGATCTTCTTCGTAATGGCCGGCGACATGATGGTCGCCCGACAAGGCGTGACAGACCAGCACCGCATTGCTGTGGTCGGCGTTCAGCGTCCCGTAGGTTTCAAAGACGATCTCGTATTGCGCCAGCGACCGGCCGCAATCCAGCGCCAAGGGCTGTTCGAAACGCAGGGTCTGGGGCGTGACCAGACCGATTGAATCCGGGGGAAAGTTGTGTGGCATGGGTTCCTGACCGTCGGAATGTTCCTGGGGGGCGACATGAAGGGGCAAAAGTCTAATCGGCCCCGGATCGGGCGACAACCGGCAAAGACGCCGGTGGTGTGATTCCCGGCGGCAACCGTTGCGGCGCGACGATCCACGAGCCCGATCCATATCGGCACCGTCCCAGCGATAACCATCGGCATCCGGCGCGCCTCCTCTCAAGGCGGACCCCTTCATTCAGCGCAGGCCCGCCCACGATCCCAGAAAATCCTGCAACAGCAGACTGATGAAAATCAGGGTCACCACCACCAGAATCGGCGACAGGTCCACACCCGAAATCGGCGGAATCAGCCGTCGGGCTGGCCGCAGCACCGGCGCGGTCAGTTGCGCCAGCAAGCGGATGATCGGATGGCGCGGATCGGGATTGATCCAGCTCAGCACCGCCTGGATCACCACTCCCCACAGGTAGATATTGATCAGCAGCTTGAGCAGTTCACCCACGGTGAGGAACAACAGACTGCCGACGCTGGCGTACTGGCCGACCAGCGTCATGACCAGCCACATCTCGAAAAATTGCAGCGCGAACGCCAGGACGATGGCCGCCAGTTCCAAACCCCGGTAACTGGGCACGACCCGGCGCAGCGGCCGCAGCGGCGGATCGGTGATGCGGACCAGAAACTGCACCAAGGGATTGTAGAAATCAGCGCGCACGCATTGCAGCAAAAAGCGCAGCATGACCACCAGAATATAAAAACCGAAGGCGGCCTGGATCAGGAACAACACGGCGGTCATGGCTGGCCTCCCAGCAATTCGCCCAGTTCCCGGGAGCGGTGACGGGCGGCCTCCAGCGCTTTGGCGATCAGGGTGTTCAGCGCGCCTTCATGGAGAACCGCCAGCGCCTGCTCGGTGGTGCCCCCCGGCGAGGTCACCCGGACCCGCAAGGTCGCGGGACTATCCACGCTTTCCAGGGCCATCTTGGCCGCGCCGAACGCCGTCTGCAAGGTCAGCAGCCGCGCGGTTTCCGCATCCAGCCCGGCTGCGGTCGCCGCCTGTTCCAGCGCCTCCATCAGCAAAAAGAAATAGGCCGGGCCACTGCCGGACAACGCGGTGATCGTATCCAACAGGCTTTCGTCGTGTACCCAGACCGTCGTCCCGACCGCTCGCAGCAACGATTCCGCGCATTGCCGGCCTTCCTCGGTCACGAAGGGGTTGGCGAACAGGGCGCTGGCGGCACTGCCGACCAGCGCCGGGGTGTTGGGCATGGTCCGCACCAGCGCCAGCGAACCGCCGCCCAGCCAGTGCCGCAGGTCCGGTTCGCGCACGCCGGCGGCGACGGAAACCACCAGCGGTCGGCGCGCCTGGACGACCGGGGCCAGTTGCCGGGCGACGTCGCGGAGGATCTGCGGCTTGACCGCCAGCACCACAACGTCGGCCCGGACGGCGATGGCCTCATTGTCGGCGTCGGTATGGACGCCGAAGCGGCCGCGCAGGAATTCCCGCTGGCCGGCGTCCGGCTCGGCGACCCAAATGCGGTCCGCTCCACCGTCTCCGGCCAGCAGGCCACCGATCAGGCTGCGGGCCATGTTGCCGCCGCCGATGAAGGCTATCGGAATCTGTTTCATCTGCACCTCGGTATCACAGAGCTATTCTTGCATGATGGGCAGGGAATGCCGGGCGCCGCCTCACGATGGCACCCGGCATGGAGTTCAGGATCCGCCGCCGCTCAGCCGGGCGACCTGCGCGCTGATGCTGGCGAGGCGATTATCGCGCCGATAGGCTTCGTACACCTGCCGTTGGTGGGCCGGGTCGAGCCGTTGATACAGGACGAAGGTTCCGGGCAATTCGGCGCGCAAGGCTCGCGCGAACGCCGCGCTATCCAACCCCGGCGCGAGCCGGTCGGCCGCGGCGTCGGGCGCGGTCGCCGCGCTCGGCGCGGTCGGTTGCGTGATCAGGGTCGCGGCCTGGCGTTTGGCTTCTTCCTCGATCTCGCTTAGATACAGATCATCCGCTCCCACGGCCGGCGACGCGAGCAACAATAACAAGCCGATCAGTCCGCGACGCACGGCGATAACGGCGGGTGAAACAAGCGGTGAAACGAGCGAAGGCATCAGATTTCCTCGATTCGGCGCCAATCGCATGCAGGTTGACAGGCATTGGCTAGCATAACGCAAAGCCTCCGTTCAAACGCGGGGGCCGAACAGCGCGGTACCGATCCGGACCAGGGTCGCGCCCTCGGCGACGGCGGCTTCCAGGTCGTCGGACATGCCCATGGACAGCGTATCCAGCGCCAGGCCCGCGACGACCAGGCGTTCCTGTAAATCTCGCAACCGGGCCAGCGGTTGTCGTTGCGCGGCGAACGTCGCCACCGGCGCGGGAATCGTCATCAGGCCACGCAGCCGCAGGCGCGGCAGCGCGGCGACCGCTGGAGCGACCGCGACGACCTCCGTTTCACCGAGTCCGTGCTTGGTGGTTTCGCGGTCGAGGTTCACTTGCAGGCAGACGTTCAGCGGCGGCAGGCGTGCGGGCCGTTGCGCGCTCAGCCGCTCGGCGATCTTCAGCCGGTCCACGCTGTGGACCCAGGCGAAATGTTCGGCGATGCTCCGGGTTTTATTGGCCTGCACGGGACCGATGAAATGCCACTCCAGATCCAGCGTCGCCAGTTCAGTCATTTTCGCCAAGGCTTCCTGGAGATAGTTTTCGCCGAATTTGGTCTGGCCGACCGCAGCCATGGCGGCGACGGCCGCCGCCGGCTGAGTCTTGCTGACCGCCAGCAGCGCGACCGATTCCAAAGGGCGTTGGAAACGTTGCTCGGCGGCGCGGATGCGGGCCAGCACCGCTTGGCGGCGGGCGGCGAAGTCGGCGGTCATCATGACGGGATTTCCTAGGCGGTCGGGCGATCATGCCTGTTTTGCGTTATATACTACCTGGAAAACCGATCTGGCGGGATGGCCCGCCGCCGGGTCGCCCATCGACCGCCCTTCGCGGGAGCAACCGCCATGAACCTCGACGAATTGTTGGCCTTTTCCGTGCAGAACAATGCTTCGGACCTGCACTTGTCGGCCGGCCTGCCGCCGATGATCCGGGTGGACGGCGACGTCCGCCGCATCAACGTGCCGCCGCTCGATCACAAGCAGGTGCACGGGCTGATCTACGACATCATGAACGACAAACAGCGTAAGGATTATGACGAATTCCTGGAATGCGACTTTTCGTTCGAAATTCCCAAGCTGGCCCGCTTCCGGGTCAACGCTTTCAACCAGGATCGGGGCGCGGCCGGGGTGTTCCGCACCATTCCCACCGAGATCAAAAGCCTGGACGAACTCGGTTGTCCGCCGGTGTTTCGGGATCTCATCGCCGTGCCGCGCGGGTTGATTTTGGTCACCGGCCCGACCGGTTCGGGCAAATCCACGACCCTGGCGGCGATGATCGACCATATCAACAAGAACGAGTACGGGCACATTCTCACGATTGAGGACCCGATCGAGTTCGTCCATCAGAGCCAGCGCTGCCTGATCAACCAGCGCGAGGTGCATCGCGACACGCTGGGGTTTAGCGAAGCCTTGCGCTCGGCGTTGCGCGAAGACCCGGACATCATCCTGGTCGGCGAAATGCGCGACCGGGAAACCATCAGTCTGGCGCTGACCGCGTCCGAGACCGGGCATCTGGTGTTCGGCACCCTGCACACCAGTTCCGCGCCCAAGACCATCGACCGCATCATCGACGTGTTTCCAGCCGGCGAGAAGCCGATGGTGCGCTCGATGCTGTCCGAGTCGCTGCGCGCGGTCATCTCGCAGGCCCTGCTCAAGAAAAAGGGCGGCGGGCGAGTCGCGGTGCATGAAATCATGGTCGGCGTTCCCGCCATTCGCAACCTGATCCGCGAGGACAAGGTAGCGCAGATGTATTCCTCCATTCAGACCGGTGCATCTTTTGGGATGCAGACACTCGATCAGGCGCTGTTGGAAATGGTCAAGAAGGGCATGGTCGCTCGTGATGAAGCCATCACTTACGCGCAGAACAAAGCGTCATTCAAGCAACAGATGTGAGCGGCGATATAGCGCGCGCCTGGTCGGGCGGCCCCGGGATCATCGGCTCGGAAAGGCTGTAACCGGGTTCGCCAGCTTTTGAAGTAGGCGCAAATTTAAACTTTGCTGATGTGTTGGAGACAGGCAATGACCGCAATCCTGGCCCCGGTTCACCGCTGGACCCGGCAACAATATGAAGATATGGCGCTGCACGATATTTTTCAGCCAGAAGAACGTGTGGAGCTGATTGATGGAGTGATCGTCGATATGTCGCCGCAAAAGAGCTTTCATGCCGTCGCCACGCGGTTGGTCGAGGAAGCGCTGCGAGCCGCGTTCCCGTCCGGCCACGATGTCCGCGTACAAATGCCCTTGGCGCTCGACGATACCTCCGAGCCGGAACCCGACGTGGCCGTGGTTCCCGGCAAGGCGCGGGATTACACTCTGGCTCATCCGACCACCGCCGTGCTCGTCGTCGAAGTCGCCGATGCCTCGCTGGCCCTGGATCGGAAGACCAAACACGCCGCGTATGCCCGTAACGGCATCGCCGAGTATTGGGTCGTGAATCTCCAGGATCACTGCCTCGAAGTGTGTCGTGATCCCCAAGGGAATCAGTATCAATCCCGGACGGTCCTGCGCCACGGGGAGACGGTCGCGCCGCTGGCGAGTCCCGAGCGGATCATCGCCGTGGCCGACCTGTTGCCGTAGAGCGCCTCCGATCCTCACGCTTCATGAATCACCCGCCCTTCCAACAAAGTATGGGTCACCCGCCCGGACAACTCCCATCCCAGAAACGGGCTGTTCCGACCCCGACTGCGCAGGCGGTCGGGTTCCACCCGCCAGTCGGCCTCCGGGTCGAAGATGCAAATATCGGCCGGCGCGCCCACGCCCAGATGACCGCTCTCCAGTCCGAGAATCCGCGCGGGTCCCCAGGTGAGCCGCTCGATCGAGGCCGATAGCGGCAGCAACTCGTCCGCCGCCAGCCGCAGGCTCAGGGCCAGCAGGGTGTCCAGCCCGGAGATCCCCGGTTCGGTATCGCCGAACGGCGCCTGCTTGGCGTCCGGCTCGTGCGGCTGATGGTCGGAGCAGAGCGCGCCCAGCACCCCGTTCGCCAAGCCGGCCCGCAAGGCATCCCGATCGCGCAAGCCGCGCAAAGGCGGCAGGACATGGCATTGGCTGTCGAAACCGGCCAAATCGATCTCGGTCAGGTGCAATTGGTGTACGGCGACGTCGGCGGTCACCCGCAACCCTTCAGCCTGGGCGCGCGCCACCAGCTCCACGGAACGGGCGCAGGACAGCCGGCCGAAATGCACCCGCACCCCGAGATCGCGGATCAACTCCAGATCGCGGGCGATGACCCCGGTTTCCGCCGCCGCTGGAATGCCGGCCAGGCCCATCCGGGTCGCCACCTGACCCTCATGAGCGTTGCCGTGACCGAGCGCGGGATCGAGCGGCGTTAAAAACACGGTCAAGCCGAAAGTGGCGGCGTATTCCAGCGCCCGCCGTAGCACCCGCGTGCTGGCGACCGGTCGGCCGCCATCGCCGACTCCGACGCAACCCGCTTCCTGGAGCGCCGCCATTTCCGCCAGCCGTTCGCCGCGCAACCGGTGGGTCAACGCGCCCAGCGTCAGCACGCGAGCCTGACCGGCCGCCTCGGCGCGGCGGCGGATCAGTTCCACGACCGCTGGTTCGTCGATCGCGGGATCGGTGTCGGGCGGGCAGAGTAAAGTGGTGATACCGGCGGCGGCGGCGGCGGCGGTTTCGCTGGCGATAGTGGCCTTGTGTTCCTGGCCCGGTTCCCGCAGCCGGGCGCAGAGGTCGATCAGGCCGGGGCAGACGACGCGGTCGCGGGCATCGATGTCCCGGTCGGCGGTGAAGCCTGCCGGCGGTTGGCCGACGCCGGCGATCCGGCCCTCGGCGACGAACAGATCGATCGTGGCGTCGACCTGATGGGCCGGATCGATCAGTCGACCGTGGCGAATGGCGATGCGCATCTCAGGACCCCTCTCCCACCGGCCGGGCGTGGTTGCCCAAGGTGATGGACATGATCGCCATACGCACGGCGATGCCGTTGGTGACTTGTTCCAGAATCACCGAACGCGGCCCATCGGCCACCCGCGAGTCGATTTCCACGCCTCGGTTGATCGGGCCGGGATGCATGACGATGGCGTCCGATTTGGCCGACGCCAGCCGCTCCTCGGTCAGGCCGTAGCGCTGGAAGAATTCCTGCTCGCTCGGCAACAGCGCGCCTTCCATCCGTTCCCGCTGCAAGCGCAGCATGACGACGACATCCGCGTCCCGCAGTCCCTGGTTCAGCTCATGGCACACCCGCACGCCCAAAGTCTCGACCCGGGCCGGCAGCAGGGTGCGGGGCGCGACCACCCGCAGGTCGGCGACGCCCAGAATATTGAGAGCGTGGATCAGCGAACGGGCGACCCGCGAGTGCAGGATATCGCCGACGATGGCGACTTGCAGGCTGGGGAAATCCGGCTTGTGGCGACGGATGGTGAACACATCCAGCAGGGCTTGCGTCGGATGGGCGTGGCGGCCGTCGCCGGCGTTGAGCACCGCGATGTGCGGCTTGACGTGGCGGGCGATGAATTCCGCCGCGCCGCTCTGCTGGTGGCGCACCACGAACATGTCGCACTGCATGGCTTCGATGTTGCGCAAGGTGTCCAGCAGGCTTTCGCCCTTGACCGCCGAGGACGTCGCGATATTGAGGGTGAGCACGTCCGCCGACAGGCGTTTGGCGGCTAATTCGAAAGTGGTGCGGGTGCGGGTGCTGACCTCGAAAAACAGATTGACCACGGTCTTGCCGTGCAGGGTCGGCAGTTTCTTGACCCGCCGTTCGGCCACGCCGTGCAGGGATTCGGCGGTATCGAGGATTTCGATCAGGTGGCGGCGGCTCAGCCCCTCCACGGTCAGGAAATGCAACAAACGGCCCTGACGATCCAGTTGGATGTGAGCGGCGTTCATGGCGCGGCTTGGATGGACAGTTGCAGGGGGTCGGGACCGGTGAGTTGAATTTGTTGGCCGGCGGGAAGCTTTAACCGCGTGCCGATGACGTTGGCCTCGATCGGCAACTCCCGACCGCCGCGATCCACCAGCGCCGCCAGCAGCACCGACGCGGGGCGGCCGTAATCGAACAGCTCGTTCAACGCGGCGCGAATGGTGCGGCCGGTCTGGAGCACATCGTCGATCAGCACCAGGTGGCGGTCGTCCACGTCGAACGGCAACTCCGAAGGCCGGACCTGCGGGTTGACACCGATCCGGCTGAAATCGTCGCGGTAGAAGGAAATATCCAGCAGGCCGAGCGGCGTGGCGATACCCAGCCGCTGGCGCAATCGTTCGGCCACCCAGACTCCGCCGGTGTGAACGCCGACCAGCGCCGGTTCGGCGATGCCGCGCCGATCTAGCAGATCCTGCAATTGACCCGCCATGACTTCGATCAGGAATTCGGCGTCGCGCATGGGTCGAGGCTCCGTTGGTGGTTGAACCAGCTTTCCAAAATGAGCGCCGCCGCCTGGGCATCCACCGCAGCGGCACCCCCACGACGGCCGGGGGATTTGGTCTCGAAGCGCCGCTGCTTGGCTTCCCAGGAAGACAGCCGTTCGTCGATGGTCGCGACGGGCAACTGGAAGCGACCATTCAACTGGCGGCCGAACCGCAGCGCGGCTTCGGTGGTGGCGCTGGCGGTGTCGTCGGCATGGCGCGGCACGCCGACTACCAGCAGATCCGGCTGCCATTCCCCGATCAGTCGGCCGATGGCGTCCCAGTCGGGACGCTGGTGGCGGGTCGGGAGGACGCGCAGGGGGCGGGCCGAACCGGTGAGCGCCTCCCCGATCGCAACCCCGATGCGGAGCCGGCCGTAGTCGAAGCCCAGCACCACCCGGCAGGAGGAGAAGACCGGCGACGGCTTGGGAGCCGACGCCGACTCCAGGCCATGGTCAGGCGTGGCCGGCATGCGCGGACAGCAGGGTCAAGTCGATCCCCATCAGGGCGGCGGCGGCTTGCCAGCGTTGGTCGCTGGGCGTCTGGAACAGGATATCGGGGTCGGCGGGGCCGAACAGCCAGGCATTGTCGACCAGTTCCTGTTCCAACTGTCCTGCCCCCCAGCCCGCGTAGCCCAGGGTGACCAGGATCTGCTTCGGACCTTCGCCGCACGCCACGGCCTGCAGGATGTCGCGGGAGGTGGTGATGCCGATGTCCTCGGTGACGCGCAGGGTCGCGCCCCAACGACCGACCGGGCGGTGGAGGACGAAGCCCTGTTCCGGTTGGACCGGTCCCCCCTGGTAGATCGGCTGTGTCGCAAGGTCGAGCCGGTCGGTCGTGATTTCCAGGTGTTCCAGCAATTGTCCGAGCGACAAGCCCAGCGGTCGATTGATGACCAGTCCCAGCGCACCATTGGCGTTATGCTCGCTGATGTAGGTCACCGTCTGGAAGAAGTTCGGATCGGCCAGAGTGGGCATGGCGATCAGAAACTGATTGCTGAGATAGGTCGGTTCGGTCATGGTCATAGTATCGGAATTCGGCTCTCCCTTGACAAGCGGCGACGGGCATGTGATTGGTGTTGACCGGCCTGGAAATCGCGACCCTCACCCCCTTTCCCGCCGGCGGGAGAGGGGCGTAAATGGTTGCAACCGCCCCTACTCCAGCAGCGGCTCCAGCGCCGGCCAAACGTTGTCGAGAATTCGCGGTTGCGCGTCGGCGCTCGGATGAAGTCCGTCGTCCTGAATCAGCGCCAAGTCGCCGGCCACGCCATCGAGCAGGAACGGAATCAGGGCAATTTCGTAACGCGCCGCCAGTTCCCCGAAAGCAGACTGAAACTTTTGCGTGTACGCAGGGCCATAATTCGGCGGAATTCGCATCTCCGCCAGCGCGACTTGCGCGCCGGCTTGCCGGGACATCTCGATCATCCGCGCCAGATTATCGGTCATCGCGTCCAGCGATTGTCCTCTCAGCCCGTCGTTGGCACCCAGTTCCAGCACGACCAGCGCGGGACGCTCGCGTTCCAGCGCCGCCGGCAGTCGGCTCAAGCCGCCGCTGGTAGTATCGCCGCTGATGCTGGCGTTGACCACTCGATGCGGGAACCCGTGTTCCATCAACCGGCGTTGCAGCAGGCTGACCCAGCCCTGCTCGGCCGGGATGCCATAGGCGGCGCTCAAGCTGTCGCCCAGCACCAGAATCGCCGGCGCCTCGGTGCCGGTCGTCAGGCCCGGCAGGGTCGCCAGCCACAAGATCAAGATTGGAAGCCATCGTGAGCGAATCGATTTCATCATCGGAGCATTCGGCAATGCGTGTGGGTCATGACCAAGGGCCGGGAGGCGGCGTCCGCGTGGCCGCCGCTCCGGTGTTGGACAACCCGAACACGGATTTCATCGTGCGGGTCGAACAGTTGGGCAAGCAGGTCGTCAGCCCGGAAGGCCCGCTGACCATCCTGGATGATATCAATTTTACCATTGCTCCCGGCGACAGTGTGGCGGTGATCGGTGCCTCCGGTTCCGGTAAATCCACCCTGCTGGGCCTGTTGGCCGGTCTGGACACGCCGAGCCGGGGCCGGGTCTGGCTGGCGGGGGTTGATCTAAACACGCTTGATGAGGACGGCCGCGCCTTATTGCGGGCGCGTCGGGTCGGTTTCGTATTTCAGTCCTTCCAGTTGCTGAGCGGGTTGACCGCGTTGGAAAACGTGCTGTTACCGCTTGAGCTGGCCGGCCAGGCCGACGCCCGCCGGCAGGCGCTGGATTTATTGGAGCGAGTCGGCATCAAGGCCCGCGCCCGGCATTATCCCAGTCAACTCTCCGGTGGCGAACAGCAACGGGTCGCCATCGCCCGCGCCTTCGCCGGCAACCCCGACGTGCTGTTCGCCGACGAACCGACTGGCAACCTCGACCAAAAGACCGGCCATCGGATCATCGAGCTGTTGTTCGCCCTGAACCGCGAGCAGGGCACGACCCTGATCCTGGTGACTCACGATCCGGAACTGGCGGACTACTGCGACCGGATTTTGGAGCTGGATGATGGCCGGTTGCGGGGGGAGAAGTTGAGGGCTGAAAGCTGAAGGCCCCTTTAGAGAGAGGCCGGGGCTAAGGTCCGCGCGCCCGAACGCCGCTCACAGCTTGTCCAGCGGATTGACGAATTTTAAAACTTACAGGTTGACCATGACCGCAACGATCATCGAATCGCGCAACCGGGTTCGCGACGGACTCGCCCTGCTCCGCATGGCGTTGCGCGCCTTGCGTCGCGACTGGCAATCCGGCGAACTGCGAGTGCTGGCGGTGGCGCTGCTGATCGCCATCGCCAGCGTCGCCGCCGTCGGATTCTTCAACGACCGGATTCAACAGGTGATGGAGCGCAAGGCCAGCGAGCTGTTGGGCGCGGATCTGGTGGTGACGGCACCGACGCCCATCCAGCCGGCGCTGGTCGAGGAGGCGCGACGCCTGGGACTGGAGACCGCCGCCACCTTGAGTTTTCCCAGCGTGATCGTGGTCGACGAGGCGACGCAACTGGCCGAGATCAAAGCTGTGGGTCCGGGTTATCCGCTGCGCGGCGCGCTCCAGATCAGCGATGCCCCATTCGCGCCGCCGCGCGTGGTGGCGATCATTCCCGGTCCCGGCCAGGTCTGGCTGGACGAGCGCTTGCTGCATGTGCTCGATTTGAGCGTCGGCGACCGCGTGGACGTCGGCGCCCGACGGTTCGAGGTCGCCCAGGTCCTGGCTTACGAACCGGATCGGGCTGGCGATCTATTCAGTATCGCCCCGCGCCTGATGATGAACTTGGCGGATGTGCCTGCGACCGAGCTGGTGCAGTTAGGCAGCCGGGTCGAGCATCGGTTGCTGTTGGCCGGCGAGCCGGTGGAGCTGACGGCGTTCAAGAACTGGGCGCAATCCCGGCTGGCGACTAATGAAAAACTGCAAGAGGTGCGCGACGCACGCGCCGAATTGCAAGCCGCGCTGGATCGGGCGCAACGCTTTCTCAATCTGGCGGCGCTGGTCAGCGTGATTTTAGCCGGGGTCGGCGTAGCCATCGCCGCCCGACGCTTCGCCGCCCGGCATTGGGACAGCGTGGCCATTCTGCGCTGCGTCGGCGCCACCCAGCCGCTGATCGCCCGGCTGTTCCTGCTGGAACTGCTGCTGCTGGCGATCCTGGCCGGCGCGGCGGGTCTGACGGTCGGTTATCTGGCCCAATACGGGCTGAGCACCCTGCTGGGCCAACTGCTGGTCGGCACCGACGGCCAACTCCCCGCGGCGTCTTGGCGACCCGCGCTGCCGGCGCTGGCGACCGGCCTGATCACCCTGATCGGCTTTGGCTTGCCGCCGCTGTTGCGGTTGCGGGAAGTGCCGCCGCTGCGGGTGTTGCGCCGCGATCTCGGTCCGGTCAATCCGCGCCTGCTGGCCCTGTACGGTCCAGCGGTGGCGGCGACCGTGGCGCTGCTGGCCTGGCAGGCCGGCGAGTGGCGGCTGGCGCTGTACGTCTGCGCCGGGGTGGCGGGAACGGTGCTCGTGCTGGCGCTGGCGGCCTGGGGGCTGGTGAGGGCATTGAATCTGTTGCGCGGTCAGGTGGGAGTAGCCTGGCGGTTCGGGCTGGCCAACATCGCCCGGCGCGGTCCCGGCAGCACGGTGCAGGTGGTGGCGCTGGGCCTGGGCCTGATGGCGCTGCTGATGCTGACCTTGGTGCGGACTGATTTACTGAGCAGTTGGCGGGCCAGTTTGCCGGACGACGCGCCCAATCATTTTCTGATCAACATTCAGCCGGACGAGGTGGATGGCGTGCGAACGTTCCTGCGCGAGCGCGGGCTGGACAGCGTGGAACTGTTCCCGATGGTGCGCGGCCGGCTGACCGGCCTCAACGACCGGGACGTGCGATCGGATGATTACGGTACCCCGCGCGCTCAGCGGTTGGTGGCGCGGGAATTCAATCTGTCCTGGACCGACCGCTTGCAGGAGGACAACCGCATTCTGGCCGGTCGCTGGTGGAACGCTGGGGATCAGGGTCAAAACGTCGCTTCAGTGGAAATCGGGCTGGCGGAAGAACTCGGCATCGCCCTGGACGATATCCTGCGCTTCCAGATCGCCGGGCAGACCCTGGAAGCCCGGGTGATCAGCCTGCGCAGCGTCGAATGGGATTCGTTTCGGGCCAACTTCTTTGTGGTGTTCCCGTCCGGGGTGCTGGACGACTATCCCGCCACCTGGATCACCAGCTTCCATCTACCCCGAGGGCAGAAACCGTTGTTGGCGGATTTAGTGCGGCAATATCCGTCGGTGACGGTGCTGGACGTGGAGGCGCTGATGGACAAGGTCCGTGAGATCATGGACCGGGCGATCACGGCGGTTGAATACGTATTCCTGTTTACCTTGGCGGCCGGGCTGGTGGTGTTGTACGCGGCGATTCAGGCCACGCAGGACGAACGCCGGTTCGAAAGCGCCGTGTTGCGCACGCTGGGGGCGCGCCGGCGGGTGATTCGGGAAAGCCTGCTGGCGGAGTTCGCGACCTTGGGACTGCTGGCCGGGGTGCTGGCCGCCGGTGCCGCGACCGTGCTGGGTTACGTGCTGGCCACCTACATTTTCGAGTTTCCGTATCCGTGGAACCCGTGGATTTGGCTGCTGGGCGCCGCCGCTGGGGTGATCGGAGTCGGCGCGGCCGGCTTGCTCGGGGCGCGCTCGGCGTTGAACCAACCGCCGTGGCGCAGTTTGCGGGAACTGTAGCGACCTGGAAACTCATCGAACCCGTAACCGAATCGTCGGTTTCCACTCAATCGATTGGTTCTTATACGGACTCTGAATACCACGATGAATCACATGGGAGGCAAAACCATGAAGAAACTGCATCGATCCTTCGCGACCGTGATGTTGGCCGCTCTCCCGCTGACCGGCCCGGCGCTGGCCAGCGAGGTGGTGGAACAGATCGAACTCGGCCTCGAACTCTACCAGGAGGAAAACTACGGTGCGGCGATCACCGAGTTGGAGTTCGCCATCAATGACATTCGCAAGCTCATGTCCGGGCGTATCGCCGAAACTTTCCCCAAAGCGCCCGCGGGTTGGACCGCCGCCGCAGCGGAATCCAGCTCCGGCGGCGGCGGGGCCGCAGCCATGCTGGGCGGCGCCGGCGGCGTCATGCTGGAACGCAAGTACAGTGAAGACAACGGCAACGGCAGCCTGGAAGCCTCATTGATCATCGACAATCCCCTGGTGCAGGGCATGTCGGCGCTGTTCAGCAATCCGGCCCTAATTGCGGCCCAGCCCAACACGGAACGAGTGCGTATCGGTCGTGAGTCGGCCATCGTCAAATGGGAACCCGACCGCTCCCGGGCCGAGGCCACGCTGTTGCTGGACGGCCGCATCCTGATGCAGGTGAAAGGCCAGAATCTTGAGTCCCAGGACGTGGCGGTGGATCTGCTCAAGGGTTGGAATCTGGAGGCGGTGCGCAGCCAGGCGGCGCGTTGAACCCGCAAAGCGGTCGGCGCGGGTCCGGCCTGGGCGCATGAAGCCCGGACCCGGCGGACGCCGACCTGACGTTCGCCATCCACTAACCGCCGCCAATGACCTGAGCGCGGCTCCTCCCAAGTCGGTCTACCCGTCCGGGAGAAGCCCGCCACCTTGCGGATCAGGATGATCCAACATCAGCGTGGTCTGCACGGCATCGACCGACCGCTTGGTTTCCTGCGGCAGCCCGCTATGCGTGAAAACGGCCAGCATCGACTGATTGCCGGGCAGCATTTCCGCGGTAAACCGTCTCAACCCCTTCTCTCGGGCAATCTGGGTCAGATGTCGTAGCAAGCGGCTGGCGACGCCCTGACCGTGGTAAGTCTCTTCGACAATAAAGGCGATCTCCGCGCTGGGAATCCCATCCGGAGCGGCGTAGACGACGTAGCGGCCGGACCCGATAATCATTTCCCGCGCTCCTTGCCGGATCGTCACCACCAGCGCGATCTCGTTTGCAAAATCCACCTCGGTGATCCGCTGGAGTTCCGCGGCGCTCAGTTCTCGTTTGTGCTGGAAGAATCGGGAATAGATCGAGTGGGGTTCCAGTTCCTTGAACGCGGCAACAATTCGGCTCTTATCATCCGGGCGAATGGCCCGGACGGTCGCCGGCAAACCGTTTTTCAGGGTTTCCTCGACGGCATAGTTGCGGACATCCGGCATGGCTGGCCTCCTCAATTTATGAATAACATCAAATCCCTGGGGTGTCCCACTGGCGACGCGTTCCCTGGAGTGCGGGGTTTAATCACGATTTTCGGATTTCCAACAGGGTTCAGTACAGCTTGGGCGCGCCGGGCGGACGGGTCTTAAAGCGCTTGTAAGCCCACAAATATTGGGCGGGCAGGGTACGGATCGCCGCTTCCACACCCCGGTTCAGGGCCGCCACGGATTCCTCCAGCGACGCGGCCCCGGCCACCGCCGGCAGTTCCCGTAAATGGACGACGAAACCTCGGCCACGCGGCAACCGTTCGGCCCAAGTGAGAAAAACCGGCGCGCCGGTTTTCAGGGCCAACCGCGAGACCAGGGTCATGGTGCTGGCGGCGATGCCGAAGAACGGGGCGAACACGCCGCTCTCGCCACCGGGATCCTGGTCGGGCAGGATTCCGAGCGCCTCGCCCTTGCGGAGCGCCGCCACCAGCGTCTTTACGCCACTGGCGTCGGTGGCGACCACTCGGCCACCGAGCCGACCCCGGCCCTGGCGACTCAGTTCGTCGAGCCCCAGGCGACTGGGACGATACAGAATGGTCAACGGGTGACGGCTGGAATAATACAGCCCCGCCATCTCCCAGGCGCCCAGATGCGGCGTGATCAGAATGGCCCCCCGGCGCTGGCGCACGGCGGCGCTCAAGTCGCCCTCGCCGGCGACCGGTTCGCGGACCAGCCCCAGCACCCGCGCACCGGGCCACCGCCACAACGGCCCCAGTTCCAGCAGCAGTTTGCCGGTTTCCAACAGGTTCCGGCGCAGTAACCGCTCGCGCTCGGCGGCGTCCAACTCCGGGAAACAGAGGCTCAGATTGCGGGCGGCGATCCGCCGCAACCCGTTGGGAATGCACCACAGCAGCCAGCCAAGCGTCGCGCCGATACCGTGCGCCAGCGGCAGCGGCAGCGCCGCGGTCAACCGCAGCAGACCGGTCAGTCCCGCCCGCCGGATCATGATTCCGGCTCGAGATCCCCGGAAAAATCCTGGGCCAGCACCGCTTGGGCGCGCTCCAGATCCCGTTCCGCGACTTGGAGTTCGATACCGTCGGCGACGATGCCGATTTGCAATAACGAACGATCCACCAACACGCAGGGAACCTCCTCCGCCAGCAACCGTCCGCGCACGATTTCCGCCTGCGGCAAGGCGTCGAAGACCGTCAGCGTCACCCAGGACGTCGTCATTCCGGCGGACTGTCCACGTCGAGGTCGTCGAAATCGAAATCGAAATCGAAATCGAAATCCGGCTGGGGCGGACTGCCGTCGTACACCAGATTGCGGCGTTGCTGCAAGTAGGCACTGCGCTGGAACGAATAAGGGTCGATCTGCGCGTCGGCGAAAGCTCGTTCGAGCCGCAAAAACCCGGCCCGACGGTCGATCAAGTCCAGCCCCCACAGGCTCCACTGAGTCGTGCTGGAATCGGTCGCCCATGTGACAGGGCTGACATAGAAATTACCGACCAGCCCGAACGCATCACGCACCGTGCTCGGTCCCAGGATGGGCAGCACGATGAAATAGCCTTCACTGAAGCCCCAACGACCCAAAGTCTGGCCGAAATCCTTTCGCTGCTTGGGTAGTTCCATGTGGCTGGCCACGTCGAACAACCCCAGTACCCCGAAGGTGGTGTTGAACACGATCCGGCTGCTGTTCATGGCGGCATCGTGGAGCCTGAATTGCAGCAGACTGTTGGCCAGAACCACCACATCATTAAGATTGCTGAAGAAATTGGTGATGCTGTTGTTGACCGGGGTGGGGAGAACCGTCTGGTAGGCCCGGGCGACCGGTTTGATGACCGCTTTATCGGCGGCTTCGTTGAATGCGAACATCGCACGATTGAAGCCCTCGAAGGGATCGGGATCATCGCGCAGGAGTTCGTTGGTCGGGGCGCACCCACCCACCAGGGCGGCAACGACGGTCATTAGAACAAGACGGCGCAAGGTCTTCATATAGCCGGATCGTGAAAATGCTGGGGCGAAATTGCCAGCGGCTATCTTACTCCAACCGCAACGGTCGCGCATGGCGATGCCGGCGGCCTGGAACCGCGGTTCGATGGCATCTCTGGAATTCCCTTTCACGAACCAGCGGTGGCTATAATGCCAACGCTCATCTTCCATTTCGCTTCGACTCGATAGCAGACTCTTCCGCGAGGGCGTCTGACTGGACTACGCCCGGTAATACCCGCAACCGGAGCCACTCGATATCGTGGAATTTACCCGGATTTCGGGCTATAACGCCCAGCGCGATTCCAGGATCGAGCGATGATCCCTTCACGGATTCCCCCAGGATACCCGACATGCACATCCACCAAAGCGGCCCCGCCCTGAGCGAGATGACCGAACGGTTCAAACCGATCCCGTTCCTCCAAAACTTTGACGAACCCCATCTCAAGCAGATCCTCGGCGTCAGTCGCATGCTCGTTTACGATCCCGAGGAACTGATCATTCCCGAAGGCGCGTTCGGAGACCGCCTGTACGTGCTACTCAATGGTAAGGTGCGGGTGACCAAGAACCGCAGTCCGATCACCGTGCTGGATCAGGTAGGAGACGTGTTCGGCGAACTCTCCCTGCTGGGTAACGAAACCCGCACCGCGTCGGTGCATGCCCTGGAAACCACCTGGTGTCTGGAGCTGAGTCCGGGCTTTCTCCAGAAGCTGTCGCCTCCAGAACGCGAAACCTGCCAGGCTTTGCTGTACCGCTCCATCGCCCGGATCGTCGCCGAGCGGTTGCGGAAAACCACGGACGAACTGGTCCTGGCGGTCAAGGAACTGGAAATGACCCGCCGCAAGCTGGCGGAGTTGCGGCGTCACGCCGACCGGGACGCGCGCAATGCGTTCGATGACGAACTGGAGCTGGCCATCGAACAACTTCGGCGCACCAAGGAAAAATTGTCCCGGTTGGGGCGCGCGGACGACGCTTCGCCAGCGCCCTGAAACTCCAGTCCACCTTGGAATCGCTCTCATGCGCTACCTGCTTCATGCACTCACCCTCTCGCTCGGTCTGCTCTGGATCACACCGGCCGCCGCGACCCGCCCGGCGGCCGAAGAGTTTATCGCGCCGCTGCCCTCCACCTCCATTCCGCGGGGTGCCGAACAGGCGCGCGTGATCCAGGACCCGCTGACCGGAGAACCCACCTGGCAAGCCAGAACCGCCCAGGCCGCCATCGTCGCCGCAGTCGGTCAGCGCGCCGCCGGTTGCCGGATGATCCGGTTTGGCCAGAGTCTGGGCTGGGTAGCGACCGGAACGGCCGATTATCCGGCGGCCGCCAATCCGGTGGCGGCGCAGCGCTTTCAGCAAGAGGCGCGTCTCAAGGCGCTCGCGGATGCCCGACTCCGCCTGCCCGCCTGCTTCGCCGCGCTGGCGCCGGACGCCCAGCGGCAGGTGATCGAGATCCTGGAACAGGACGACGCGATCCGGCTCGCGCTGATCAATCTCGCGGCTAACGATCAGGAACGGTTGGAACAGTCCCTCAAGATTCTGGCGCGCGGTTTCGTGGCCTATGCGGTCGAGGTGGATACAGAGGCCCGCACGGTTTTCGTGCATCTGGTCACCACGCCCAGAACCGCCACCCGGCTGACGCGACCCGCGCCCAACATCATGGAAACGGTCTCTCTGCAGGAAGGGCTGAAGCAGGCGCTGGCCGAGATCGAAGGCCGCCTGATTCCGCCGGTCGGTCACCGCCAGGTCGTGGTCAATGTCACCGGCGAGGCGGCGTTTATCGGGTATGCGGTTAATCCGGTCGGGACTCATCCCAATCAAGTCGCGCAACAGAAGCTGCGCGCCGATGCCGAGAAAATCGCCCTGTCCCGCGCCACCGCGGCGCTGGCGGGCTTGGTCGCCGGCGACGATGCGGTATGGCAAAACGAGTTGGACGAGACCAGCCAGGCCGAGATTCTCGGCAGCGCTCGCGGTTACGCGGACGACGAACCCAGCGTGCGCCGCTTCGCGCAAATTCGCGACCTGGTGATGATGGGAACGCTCCGGGATGATCCCGGCTTCCAGGCTTT
>REEE01000145.1 GCA_007695245.1 Candidatus Competibacteraceae bacterium
TGCTCGCAAAGCTGCTTGTAGAGGAACTTCTTCCACTTCATATCCCGGTCGTTGCGCGCCGCCAGCGCCGGGAAGTTGCGGATCATCAATTCGCTTAGATCCCGTCGCGACCACAGCCCCAAGTCTTCCCAGAGATGGTTGTTGGCCATGCAGCCGGCGGCGACGATCTCGCTCAGCCACTCCTCCGAGGGGTCCTGTCCGGCCCGGTGCAGCCGCAGCAGGTTGACCAGTTCGTCCTTCTCCTCCAGCAGGCGTGCATCCCAGAGCGGTGGGGGACGGCGGGGGATGCGCGGCGGAACCGCATTGGGAAAGTGCCATGCCAGCAACGCCTGGTAATCCTCGGGCCGCAGCCCCAAACCCGGTGGTAACGCCCCGCCGCCGACCGCTTGCGTCGCCAGCATTCGGGCCAGGGTCTCGTCGTTGGGCGAGCCACGGCGATGGTCGATCAGGAAGTCATGCACTTCCCGCCGGGGATTGACGCCCCTGGGATGCGCTGAGGATTCCAGCCGCAACGACAGCCACATGAGCGGTGACCGTCAATACTCGACCAGGATTTCTTCATCCCGCACGATCATCTGACAGGCTAGCCGCCAGGGTGGCGGAATGTCATCGACCAGGATGCGTTCGATATCCTCATCAGTCAGTTTGCCCAATTGTTTCAGCAGATTTCTTTCTTTCTCCGTAGGGGGACCACTCATCCGAGGCTTTTTATCAAGGCTCGTTACTTTGACCAGGCAAGTGCCGCATTCACCATCCTGGCAATCGAAGGCAATGGGAATCTTGTTATCCTTGGCGACCTTCAAAACTGTTTCGACATGGCTGCCAGCCGGGGCATAAACAGTCTTGAGTGGATGTTCGGGATTTGAAAAGTTTATTAATGGCATTAGTCTGTCTCCTGATTGAAGGGTGGTGTTCTTAAGCCGGCCGCACCACGATTTCGCCGCCCAGCACCTGCGCCTGACAGGCCAGCCGGAAATCCGCGCCGGCGTAGTGCTCCTTGAGGAGCCGGCTCTCCAGCACCGAGGGTTCGCTCAGGTGCTCCATGCCCTCCATGACTTTCATCAGACAGGTCGCGCAATCGCCCTCGCGGCAGCCGTAGATGATGTTCGAATTCACCTTGTCGGAGATCTCGATGACCCGGCTTCCGGCCGGTACGGTGACGGTGATGCCGATATCGGCGAAGGTGAGTTGGGCTTTGGCCATGAAGAGTCGTCTCGGTAAGGATGGGTAAAAAAGAAGGGTAAAGGCGATCAGCCCGCGGTCGCGCGCGACGGCGTCATCGCCATCATCAGCCGGCCGTTCGCCCGCCAGCCGTCGTAAAGCGCCCGCAGGGCCTGATCGATCGATTTATCGGCGTGTTCGCTGTTGGGTTCGATACCGGCGGATTCCAGCGCCCGCCACGGCGTGAAGCCGACCCGCGAACACAAGATCGCCGCGCAGTCGTGCAGGGCGAGAATCGCGCCGGCCAGCGCCGTTTCCCCGTCGCCGCAGGTGACCGGACCGTGACAGTAGCGGGCGATCTCCCGGCGCTCGACCAGGCGCGCCTCATGGGCGGATACGTCGTAAATCAGCAGTTCGCGCAAATGGCCGAAGTGGGCGTCGATGGTCTGTCCGTTCAGGCTGCCCACCGCGATCCGCAACGGTTGCTCGGGGGTCGGACGGCGCAGCGGGACGACGGTCGAGCGCTGCGGCGGGGCGGCGGCGGATGGGGCCGGGGCCGCGTTCTCCAGGCGGCGCACGATGGCCGCGCGGACTGCGGTGCGCTTGGCCATGGCCGCTTGCGGGTCGATGGTTTCGGCCGCGACTTTCTCGATGCTGAATTCGGCGTTGCGATCGTCGCCCAGCATTCCGGTCGCATCGGCCCGGCATTGCTGGCAGTGGCTCATCATCGTCGAACTGGTCTCGCAGGCGGCGCGCGCCGCCGCCAGTTCTTCGGCGGTCGGTTCGCGTTGGCCGGTGAGGCCATAATGCGTGCCGTGCTCCGCGCGAGCGATCAGCGGCATGACGTTGTGCAGAATCGCGCCTTTCTCGCGCACCACCCGGCTGACTTCCGGCAGATGGGCGTCGTTGACACCGGGGATCAGCACCGAGTTGATCTTGACCTGGACGCCGCGCGCCGTCAGTTCCTCCAGACCGCGCAGTTGTTGGGCGATGAGCGTTTCCGCTGCTTCGCGCCCGCGCAGCCGGCGGCCTTGCCAGACGATCCATGGGTAAATTTGCGCGCCGATCTCCGGGTCCACGCTGTTGATGGTGATGGTGACGTGGTGGACGCCGTGCGCCACGATGTTATCGACCTGTTCCGGCAAGGCCAGCCCGTTGGTGGACAGACAGAGCATGAGGTCGGAGGCCTGCGCCCGCAGTTCGCGCAGGGTGGCGAACACCGGTTCGGGGTTGGCGAGCGGATCGCCCGGCCCGGCGATGCCGACCACCGCCAGATGGGGGATGTTCGCGCCGACTACGAGCGCCTTGCTGACCGCCTGCTCCGGAGTGAGCAATTCCGACACCACGCCGGGGCGAGATTCGTTGCTGCAATGGTATTTGCGATTGCAGTAATGGCACTGGATGTTGCATTTCGGCGCGACCGCCAGATGCAGGCGGGCAAAATGCCGGTGCGCTTCCGGGGAATAGCAGGGGTGAAGCGCCGGTGAGGGGCTGGCGGCCGACGGTTGACTGATGAGTTCCATGCGCGTGTTCCCTCGGAGCGGTAAATTCGTCGAGAGCGGATTGCAAACCCGCCACCGCCCGCGGATGGGCGGCAGGGGGTTCATTAGCAACTGCTGTGCCTAATCGTGGAGAAAAATTAACTCGTTGTTTGAGTTTATTTTTATGGGGAAGGATCGCGGGCGATGTCGCAAAGGCCACGGCGCGACGGCGGCGATTGTCGCCAATGGCACAAGCGCGGGCGGCGGAGGGTGCGGAGTTTGCGCCGGGGCGGGCGGTTCCCGGCGCTCAAGGGTCCAGGTTGCCGTAAATCCGGGCGACCGCCAGCGTGGCGTCGGCGTTCTTCTGTTTGGGAATGAGCAGTTCGGCCGGATGGTCATGACCGACCAGCCGTTCGGCGTGCGCCAGCGCCGCGGCTTCGGCGACCCCGTAGCAACCGGTTTCCCGAAAGACGATCTCGGACTTGCGGCTGAGTCGGTCGCTGTAGTCGCGCAGCACGGCGGCGGGATAGAAGTGAATCGGCAGTCCCAGCGTCGCCGCCAGTCGATGCAGGCCCGGCTCGTCCTGTTTCAGTTCGATGCTGGCCAGCGCGCGTAGCTCGTGGCGTTGCAGGCCGTGGCGGGCGAGGGTCTGGTCGAGTAAGGCCAGCAGCGGTTCCAGCGGGCAACCGCGATTGCAGCCGAGACCGGCCACCAGCAGCGGCTGGGTATAGCGCTGCGCGCCGGTGATGACGTGCTGCGCGCCCAGGAATTGGGCGACCTGCCGCGCCCATTCGTTGGCGCCGCCCTCGTGGCCGGACAGGATCGGCACCACGAATCGCCCGTGTTCGTCCAGCACCAGCACCGCCGGGTCCTGGTATTTATCGCGCAATACCGGCGCCAGGGTCCGTACCGCGATTCCGACCGCGCAGAGCAGGATCAGCCGATGACCGGTCAGGAAGCGCTCGCGGACCCGATCCTGAAAGGGCTGGGGCCGGTGGAGATGGTCGGCGGCGGGCAACAGCGTCAGCAATCGTTCGGCCAAGGCTCGGCCGGGCTCGGTCAGGCTGATGAGGGTGATGGGAGGCATTTTTCAGGATTCATGCGGGGCTTGGACAAGCTTTGGACATGGAAGGGATTGCGCCCTTAATCGCTTCGCGACTTGAAGCAATTAGGGCTGGAAATCGCTTCAAAACCCAAAGATGCTCTTTCTTATCAAAGCAGCTATGGGAAAAATTTATAAATTAAATGAAACGTGCAGTAACCGAACGATCACCGGTGCCAGCAGAGAAGTCAACAGCGCGTTCAGGCCGATGGCCAGACCGGCGAATGCGCCCGCCATACTGCTGATTTGCAATGCCCGCGCCGTGCCGATCCCATGCGCCGCCACGCCGATGGCGAAGCCCTGGACCGCCTCGTCCCGAATCCGCAGCATGTTCAGCAAGGTTGGGGCGGCGACCGCGCCGACAACGCCGGTCAGGATCACAATGACCGCGGTCAATGACGGGATGCCGCCGATTTTCTCCGCAACGCCCATAGCCACCGGAGTCGTGACGGACTTCGGAACCAGTGACAATAGCGTGCGTGGCGAGCCACCCAGCAGCCCGGCCAAGCCGACGGCCGAAAGAATGGCGGTGATCGAACCGGCCAACAGGCCGACGATGACCGGCAGGAACAGTTGCCGCACCCGATTCCAGTGCAGGTAGAGAGGAATCGCCAGCGCCACGGTCGCTGGGCCAAGCAAGAAGTGAATGAATTGCGCTCCCTTGAAATAAGTGGCGTAGGGAACACCGGTGAGCAGCAGGAGCGACGCCAGCAGAATGATGGACAGAGCAACTGGGTTAAACCAGGCTTGTCCGCCGCTGCGCTCGAACAGCCACTGCCCGGCCAGATAAACCATTAAGGTTACGGTCAGCCACAACAACGGCGAGGCGGCCAAATACACCCAGATATCATCGAGCATCTTATCCATCTCGTCGCGTTCTCCGCTGAATGCGGATGATCCACTGCATGACCAGCGCGGTAATGGCGACCGTGATCAGCGTACTCAGGACCATCGCCGCGAGGAGCGCCAGCCATTCATCCGCTAGCCGCGCCCCATGCTGGATGATCCCGACCCCGGCGGGGATAAACAGCAGCGATAGATGCGAGAGCAGCGTTTCCGCCGTCTTGCGCAGCTTGTAGGGAAGGGATTTGCGCCAGCGGAGTACGCTGAACAGCAGGAGCATCCCGACGACCGGACCGGGGATTGGAACACCGCTAATTTGCACGGCGACTTCACCGATCAGTTGCAGACCCAGCAAAATCGCCAACGCGCCAATCATCGGTTTGCCCTCGGTCGAGTGGTCGAGTAGTCAACGTTTCAGCAGCCAGTATTCTAAACGTGGATGTCGTCACAAGACTCCGAATTCGTGGTCATAGATTAAAAATTTTCTCTGTACGAAAAATAAGATATTGAAAATTAAATCAAATTAAGTGCATTCGGCGGCTTCGTTCTGGGTTCAGCCGGTTTTGGCCTCCGAACAGCGGTCCACCAGGTACACGATGGAGCGGTAGTAGCGCCCGCTGTGGAGGGACAGACCGATCTTGCAAGTGCGACTGGTGGAGTAGCCGGACTGGCACTCATCCGGCAGCGCCCCCTTCAAGTCCCCCAGGGCGCTGGCGTTCAGTTCCGGGTAGGTGAATCCCTTGTCTCCGACCCAGCCGCAGCAGGCGATCCGGTCCGGGATGACGACTTTCTCCACGCAGGTTTCCGCGATGGCCTTGAGCTTGGCCTGCAAGCCCATGTGGATGTTGCTGCACGGGGAATGCAGGGCGACGGTTTCCGGCTGTTTGTGGAAGGTCAGCCGCTCCAGCACCACGTCGTGCAGAAATTCGGTGATGTCGTACAGCTTGAGCGGGCTTGGCCCCATGGTGCGGCTGGCGCGCCCGCCGGTCGGCGGGGGACGGGAGTCCGGACCCGGCGCGCGCGGCGGCCGGATCCGGATCGAGAGCGCGGAGCGCTCAGGAAGCGGCGGAGGCCGGGGCCGCCTCGAGCGTCTGGCCCCGGTTCCAGAACATGAACAGCAGGAAGGCCGCCACCACCACGAGCCAGGCGAGATACCAGAACATCGCGGCGTAGATGATCGCCATGCCTAACGCCCCGGCCGCCAATACGTAGTAGGTCATCGGGATCAGCGCCTTGCGGATCAGGTCGCCCTCGCGGCCGATCAGCCCGACGGTGGCCGAGGCCGCCACCACGTTATGCACGCAGATCATATTGCCGGCGGCGCCGCCCACAGCCTGTAGAGCCACGACGAAGGCCGCCTGGTTGGCGTTCAGGTCGATCTGCACGGCGGTCGCGAACTGGAACAGCGAGAACATCATGTTGCTGACCGTGTTCGACCCGGCGATGAACGCGCCCAGCGCGCCGATGATCGGTGAGAAAAAGGGCCAGGCGGCGCCCGACACCGCCGAGACGCCTTCGGCCAGCACCAGCGGCATGCTGGCGTAGGCCGAGGCCTGCCCGGACTGGATGAAGACCTGTACCATCGGCACGGCGAAGATCAGCGCGACGCTGGCGCCGAGGAGGATCTTGCCCGACTGCCCCCAGGCCCGGGCGTAGGCGCCCTTCTCCCGGTACATCTT
>REEE01000384.1 GCA_007695245.1 Candidatus Competibacteraceae bacterium
CCTCCTTCGGATAAGGAGGGGTGGCGCGTCAGCGCCGGGGTGGTTCGACGGAGCGTTACGAAGCGTCGGGATGGTGTGGAGCCTTGACTACAGGCTTAGACTTTAACCGAACCAGCGGATGTCCACAATGCCGTTGGTGTTGCTTGAAATCTTCACAAATGGCGCGGAGGTCATAATTGAACTTTTTAGCATGTTCATCACGAATCCGGCGAATTTCCTCAACAATCGGGTCTTTCATGTTTGATCTCCAGTAAGTTCATCGGGTGAGCATATTTCTGGAAAAGCATACCCCTGATTCTCTATGATTTGGCGCATCTTTGCCTTAGTCAATGGGTTATTGATATGCTTAAAATTCCAGGTAACCATGATGTCCATACCATTCACAGCAGCGACAGCGATATGCAAGGCATCCTCGGGACAATTCTTTGGAACCGCCTTTCCTGCAATCAGTTGATCGGCTATATTTCGAGCTTCATCATCAATTTCCAGTACGGGAAATCCAGTTAAAGCCTGCAATCTCAGTTGTGCCTGCTCTGGATCACCTTTGGAAACTTCTTGTAAAACCATATCTGAAAGATAAACCTCAAATTCGGTGAGCATATCCCAAAAAACTTGCGTTGCTAGTTGGTGTCCAGCAATGATGACATCTCGTGACTGGCGAGCAACAAGGTAACTGACTATGCTCGTTTCAATGTAAATCCTGTATCTGGTTTTTTCTAATTCACTATGCATGATCCTTCCTATATTTTTTCAGGGTCATCGTCAACTAAAAATCTTAGCCCCTGTGTTGAATTGCAATACCTTTTGAAAATCACTTTGTGAACCCACTCAGCATGACTCACCGTTAGCGCGGCCTTTTTAGTTTTTTCATTTTTAGTGAATCAAGCTCTTTTTCTATGGCCTTCATGGCCATCTCAAGGCTCCACGTCTCTGCAAATACCCCCGGTCGCATTTCCGCCTCTACCAGGTTGCTAGCAACTATAGTCTCAACCGCATGTTCAAGATGTTCAATAATTTCATTGAGTTCCTCTACGGCTGCATCGGAGGTTTTATATCTCAGTACTCGGAAAAGTCTATCGTTCAAGTTGGTTAATAACCCTTGATATTTTTCAGTTGCTTTACTCAAAGGTTCAATTTTATTTTCCAGCGTGTCCAAAGCCTTCTGAAATTCGGCGAGATCACCATAGACACCGGCATAGATATCGTCCTCCATTTGAGATAAATCGGCCTTGATCTCCCTGTTTTCACCCAATATGGAGTATTCCTTACGGAAGACCTCAAACTTGGACAGCATGGGTTCCAAACGTAACTGTGCTTCAACGACAGTACACAACGCCAAACTCATGCCGTCGATGGGCTTATCCAACCAATCCCGGAGATAATCTGGAAGGCTTTTGAGCTTTTTAACCGTTTTGTTTATTTTATCCTTCAGTTGACTACCAAAGGACGGCGAACCGCTCACTAATAACAGGACAGGCAATACCGCCGCCCGATCGGGGCGCAGTTTCTTGGAAACACCTTGTTTTGCCAGCTTGGTCCATGCCTGCTCGTATTCTTTGACGGCTCGCTGCCATTTTTCCCTAACCTCTTGGCATTCGGCGTTGCCGGCATCTCCATAGACCCCCAATACATCATGCTGATAAATCTCCGTCAACTCTTTCTGGATGTGGCTGTTGCCGCTCATCGCCGCGCTCGCCGCCGCCAGCAAATCGGCCGAGGCCAAACTGGCCTGTTTCCACACCGGCGGTAAATCGGGGGCTATTTTGACCAAGACCCGCAATAACCGCTCGTCATGATTCAATTTCTTTTTAGCGCCACTCAACTCCAATACGGCGCGCGCCAAATCCTGATCGCGCCATTCATCGCGCAGCCAGGGCAAGAGAAAGCCTTGGCGCAAATCCTGAACGCCGGCCTCCCAGTGCCGGGCCATGTGCAGCGCCAGTTCGCGGGCGGTCCAGCATTCGACGCCCTGAAATCGGTAGGGCCGATAATGGCGCGTGGCCGTCTCTGGCGGCGGTGCCTCCACCGGCAAGCGCAGGGCTTCATCGCCCGCCAGCCAGCGCTCGATCTCCGCCTGGCCCCAGCGTTGCTTCGGATCGCGCGCCAGCAGCCCCCGGCACAGGGTCCGCCACGGGTCCGCCACCGCGCCGCAGTCCACCGGCTGGGTCACCAACTGGTAGCTCAGCACCGCGTCCGACAGCCCGGCGTAGGGATGCCGCCCGCTCACCGCCTCCAACACCAGCATCCCCAGCGACCAGTAGTCCGCCGCCGCGCCGATCACCCCGGTCGCCGCTTCCGGCGCGGCGTAGCGCAGGGTCCGCGCCGCGCTCGTGAAGTGCTGGGTCGCTTCCGCCACCGAGGCGATCCCGAAGTCGGTCAGGGCGATCCGCAAGGGTTGCCACTGCCGGATCAGGACGTTCTCCGGCTTGAGGTCGCGGTGCAGGATGTCGCGGGCGTGCAGGACCGCCAGCGCCGCGCTCGCTTGCGCCACCAGCGCCCGCGCCTGGTCGTCCGCCAGCGGTCCCCCCTCCAAACGGGACCGTAGCGACCCCTTCGGCAGGTATTCCAGCACCTCATAGCAATGCCCGTCCGACTGGCCGTGTTCGATCAGGTGCGCCACCGCGTCCGATCCCGCCTGCTGGATCCGGTCCAGCACCTCCCGTTTGACCTGAATGCCGTAGCGGTAAATCTTGGCGACGTACCGCTGCCCGTCGGCCAGGGCGTCGACCAGCAGCAGATCCGCCTCCCCGCCCGCCGTCGGCATCGGCCGCGCCAGGCGGTAGCGCCCGGCCAGCGCCGAAGGCAACCGCATCAGGGTGCGCGGCGGTTCGGCGGCGTCGCGCACCGTCGGCGCGGGACCGTCCAGACGGGTCGCGGCCAAGTCATCGCGCACGGTCGCGGCGGGGGCAGGAGGGGCTTCCGGGGAGGGCGACATGAGGCAGTCTCCAGGGGGGGCATGAACGCAACACGTTGTCGCGGGGTGTTCCATAGTCATCCCAAACAGAATATGGAAACTCCCCTCCCGGGACAAGGCGGGGTGGCGCGTCAGCGCCGGGGTGGTTCGACGGAGCGCCGCGCCGGACTCACCGCCCCTTCCCCTCCTTCGGATAAGGAGGGGTGGCGCGTCAGCGCCGGGGTGGTTCGACGGAGCGCCGCGCCGCGCCGGACTCACCGCCCCTTCCCCTCCTTGGATAAGGAGGGGTGGCGCGCAGCGCCGGGGTGGTTCGACCCAACGCTTACCCACCTTCCTGCCAATTCTTCACAACTCCCGCCGCCGCAGCCGCCCGCCGGTTGGACGCCCGCGCGCCCGGCTGGGCCGTTGCACCGTGTCCGGCCGCACGCATTGCACGGGCAACTCACCCGGCGCATGGGCGCGCAGCGGCTGGCTGGCGATGCCCTGTTCCGCCAGACGTTGCAGCAACTCCCGATGCGCGGCGCACCACTGTTCCTCCATCTCCCGGTCGCGCCGGACCTGTTCGTTCGAGACAGCGGCGCGCGCTTCGCTGACCCGCACGACGTTCAGATTGAGATCGCCGGCCTCGGGTTGGACCCGCAGCCGCACGTAGTAATCGCCCCAGTCCGGTTGCTGGATATGCGCGACGCCGCCTTCGACAAACAGGGTGGCGAAGCCCGGTTCCACCTCATAGCCCAGTTCCACCAGGGTATCGCCGATCACCTGCTGCGCGTAGCGGCGGGCGGCGTCCTGTTCTTCCTGGCGCCGCTGCCGGTCGAGCGCCGTCCGCTGGACGTGATTGAGGTGCTGGATGCGCCGGCGCAGTTCGGCGGCCAGCGCCTCGGCCCGCCGGACGCTGGCGGCGGTCAGAAAAGCCTCGTGCAGCTCGATCAAGGCGGCCGGCGGCTGGTCTCGATCGGCATCGTTCAGGCGAGCGAACAAGCGTTGCCATTCGGCGTGGCGGTCTTCGCCGGGAGTCGGAGCGCCGCTGGCTTGCAGAACCTCGGCGGCCGGGCGCGGGGCGGCGGCGTCCCGGCTGAGTTCCGCCAGCAGGGTTTTCGCGGCGTGATTCGCGGCAGCGCGTTCGCTCAGGCGCTGCAAATCGGCGCGGGCCTGGCGGAGGCGCTGCGCCAGCCGGTCGCGGTACGGTCGCGCCGCGTCCAGCGTGTCATCCGGCGGCGGCGCGGGCGAGGTCAGATCGACGGTCAAGGATTCGGCGGGATAGCGTTGCTGGAGTTCGGCCAAGGCTCGCGGCAGGGCGGACCATTCCGCGTGGAGTCGGGCGATCGCCTGCTGGCATTCCGCCCGTTCCCGCTGCTGGCGTTCGGCTTCCAACCGCTGTTGCAGCCGGGCGGCGTCGACCGTATAGCGATAGCATTTGGGGCCGCTCATGGTCAGGTCAACTCCACCGTGTAGACGTTCTCTTCCAGGCGCACCGCCGTCACCGTGATCCGTTGACGCCGCCGATCCTCGGCGAGGTAGAACAGGGCGCGGGCCAGGGGGTTGACGAAGGTGGTTTCCAACCGGTTGCCGATGCCGCGCCCGCCGTCGCTCAAGTCCTGGGTACACCAGGCCCGCAGTTGTTGGCGAACCGGTTCGGGAACGACCAGGGTCAGCTCGTGCTCGTCCGCGATCCGCCCGGCGACGCGGTCGAGCATCCCGGCGAAAATCTGTTCGGCGGTGGCCGGTTGGATGAAATCGAACACCACGATGTTGTCGCCGATGCGGTTGAGGAGTTCCGGGCGACCCAGGGTGAACTTGAAGTAATCGCCGATCGCGGCGCGCACCTGGCGCTCGACCTGTTCGTAGGGTTCGCCGGGCCGCACCCGCGGGCGACGCTGGCCGGCGTCGTCCTGGACGGTGATGCCGAGATTGGAGGTAAAGATCAGGATGGCCTCGGAAAAGTACACGGTATCGCCGCGCCCGTCGGTCAAGCGCCCGTCTTCGAGGATTTGCAGGAACTTGTCGAGAATGCGCGGATGGGCCTTTTCGATCTCGTCGAACAGCACCACGCTGAACGGCCGGGCGCGGACCGCGTTGGTCAGTTCGCCGCCGGCGTCGTAGCCGACGTAGCCGGGCGGGGCACCGAGCAACCGGGCGTCGGCGTGTTCGGCGGCGAATTCGCTCATGTCGAAGCGGATGTAGGCGCGTTCGTCGCCGAACAGCAGGGCGGTCAGGGCGCGGGCCAGCTCGGTTTTCCCCACTCCGGTCGGCCCGGCGAAGAACAGCGCGCCGCGCGGGAGGCGGGGGCGGCGTGCGCGCCGGTCAGTCCCATCACCGAGCGCATGAGGATGTCCACGGTTTTGATGATCGCCGGTTTCTGGCCCTTGACCCGCCGGCCGAGTTCCTCGGCGGCGCTCTGAATGCGCTCGCGCAGGTAGGCTTTTTTCCAGGGGTTGTCCAGCGCCCCGACCTGGAAGCAGCGCACCGCGTCGCCGACCTCGGCCAGCGGCAACCGTTGTTCCTCGGCCAGTTGGGCGATGGCGAACAGGCCGTGCAGGCTCGATCCTTCGGTGAGTCGGGCGAAGCTGTCGGCGAACAGGCGATGTTGCTCGGCGGTGGCTTCGGCGTGACCGACGAAGGAGGCCGCCAGCAGTGCCGCCGCGTGACGGCGCTCGTCGAAGTCGGGGGCCGGCAGGGTCAGGCGGTGGACGGCTTCGTTGTCGAGGATGAACCAGGACGGCAGGTCGGTTTCGCGGTGGCACAGCCAGAGGATCGGGTTGAACCGGGGAGCGGGGTCGGGGGCGGCCAACCGGGGATGGGCCACGTAGGCGAGTTTTTCGCAGGCGGTGAAGAATTCGTGTTCGGCTTCGGTGAGTTGCTGGACGCTGACCGGCACCCGCGAGGCGTAGTCGATGACGGCGGCGGCGCGGACGTCGGCGCTGACCAGCGCGCGCAGGACGCCGGGCAGACGGTGAAGACTGATCGGCAGGGGGGCACCCGTGAAGTCCTGATCGAGCGCGCGGCTGGCGAATTGCCGGGCGGCGGGGGTATCGGGATGGACGCGCAGCCCGTCGACCCGGTCATGGACCAGCAGGTATTGATAGCCATGGAGCGCCAGCGCTTCCCAGAGACAGTCCAGGATCGGCAGCAGGACGGTCTGCCCGGCGAGCGGCGTCAGGAACAGGTCGCGGATCGGTCCGGAGAGCAGGAATTGCGGGCGAATGCCGAGCAGTCGGCGCAGGTCGGCGATCCAGCGGGGCCAAGACGGAGCAGATGAGTCCAAGGGTGGGGCAGTCATGGGGGATCGGTCAAGCGGGGCGCGTCGCCAGAATCGCCGCGCGCAACCGCTCCAGATCCCCA
>REEE01000098.1 GCA_007695245.1 Candidatus Competibacteraceae bacterium
CCGCGTAACAGGGCGTTGGGTTGTTGTTCCAGCATTTCGGCCAGTCGCCGCAGGACCGCCACCAGTTGATTGGCCTGCGTCAGCAGCGCGTTCAACTCGGGTTCGGCATTTTGCCCCAGACGCCGCATTTCCCGCTGCCCGACTTCGGCCAGGTCGTTCAGATTCCGACTGGTTTGGCTGAAGCTGTCGGCGGTTTTGCGCGCCGCTTGCGCGCTGGCCTGAATCTCGCGCAGGGTCGCCTGAGCCTGCTGGCCCAGATCGCCGGTACCTTGCAACGCCACCGCCAGTTGGTCCAGCGCCTGGCCCATCGGCTCCGCGCGTCCCGCCAGTACGCCGGTGAAAGTCTCCAGGTGGGCGAGCGTCTGGCCGAGGCTGTCGGATCGGTCGGCCACCGCCCCGGTGATCGTACTGATCTGGTGCAGGATCTCCGTGATGGCGGTCTGATTCTCATCGCTCAGCAACCGCTCCAGGCGACTGGATAGCGCGTTCAGATTGGTCAGAACATGGTTGAAGGCATCGTCCAGCCGCGCCACCAGCGAGGGTCCGGCCTGAATCACCGGCAACTCCCGTTCGGGTTCCTTTTCCAGAGGCAAGGAATGGCGGTCACCACCGCTCAGTTCCACCGCCGCCACCCCGGTCAACCCTTGAGTGGACAGGGTGGCGATGGTGTCGCGGCGAATCGGCGTGCCGCGCTCGATGTTCAGCACCACTTCGACCCGATCGGGATTGCTCGGGTCCAAGCGAATGGCATCCACCTGTCCGACCTGCACGCCCCGGTACCGAACCGTCGCCCGGGGATTCAGGCCGGCCACCGATTCATGGAAATAGACTTTATAGCGGTCGTAGATCTTGATTTCACCGCCCACCGTCAGCCAGAACACCATCCCCAGCAACACCGCACCGAGGAGGATGACAAACAGCCCGACCAGGGCGTAATTTACTTTGCTCGGCATGCCTGCTCCCGCGCCGCGCGCGCGCGCGGCCCTTCGAAATAGGCGCGAATTAACGGATGTTCGTGCGCGATCAATTCCGGCATCGGCGCATAACCCACCACGCGTTTTTCGCCCAGAAACGCCACCCGGTCGGTGACGCGCCACAGGGAATCCAGATCGTGGGTCACCATCACCACGGTCAGACCCAGCGACTCCTTCAGTTGCACCACCAGTTCGTCGAACGCCCCGGCGCTGACCGGATCCAGGCCGGCGGTGGGTTCGTCCAGGAACAGCAGCGCCGGGTCCAGCGCCAGCGCCCGGGCCAGCGCCGCGCGTTTGAGCATCCCGCCGCTCAATTCGCGCGGCCATTTATCGCCGGCGTCGGCCGGCAGGCCCGCCAGGGCGATCTTGAGGTCGGCGATTTCGGCGATGTACCGGGCCGGTAGACGGGTGTGCTCGCGCAACGGCACCGCCACATTGTCCCGCACCGTCAACGAGCTGAACAGCGCGCCCTGCTGGAACAGCATCCCGAACCGGCTCCGCAAGCGGAACGCCGCACTCTCGCCGATACCGAGGATTTCCTGACCGAACAGTTGGATCGAACCCGCCGCCGGGCGCAGCAGCATGATGATCGCGCGCAACAGGGTGGTTTTGCCGGAGCCGCTGCCACCGACCAGCGCCACCACCTCACCGCGCCGAACCTCGAGATCCAGGTGGTCGAGGATGACGGCCGCGCCGAATTGGGCGCGCAGGTCGCGCACCGCGATGACGACCTCCGCCGGATCGGCCGCTAGCGCCACAGCCCCACTCCGCCCAGGATCACCGAGAACAGGGCGTTGGCGGCGATCACCAGAAAGATGGCCTGCACCACGCTGATCGTGGTGTGCCGGCCGACGCTGTCGGCGCCGCCCCGCACCCGGAAGCCCTGGTAACAACCGACCAGGGCGATGATAGCGGCGAACACCGGCGCCTTGCCCACGCCCAGCAGGAACGAGGTCAGCGTCACCACTTGCGCGAAGCGGTCGAGGAAGTCGGTGAAACTCACCTCCAGAAACGCCCGCGCCACGACCATGCCGCCGAACACGCTGAAGAGGTCGGCGAACACGGTCAACAGCGGCAACACGATGATCAGCGCCAGCAGTTTGGGCAATACCAACAGATCCATGGGTCGGATGCCGATGGTATGCAGCGCGTCGACTTCCTCGGTAATCCGCATGGTGCCGATCTGGGCGGTGTAGGACGAGCCGGTGCGGCCGGCGACGATGATAGCGGTGATCAGCGGCGCCAGCTCGCGCAGCAGCGTCAGCGCCACCAGTTCGACGATGAAAATGTTGGCGCCATAAATTTTCAGTTGCTGGCCGCCCTGATAGGCGATCACCACCCCGATCATGAACGACAGCAGGGCGATGATCGGCAGGGCGTGAACTCCGGCGGTTTCGATATTCCCCAACAGCGCCCGCCAGCGGAAGCGGCCGGGATGCAGCGCCAGCCGTCCCAGCGCCGTCGCCGCTTCACCGATGAAGGCCAGGAATTCGATGCCGTGGCTCAGATGACGCGAGAACCAGCGGCCCAGTCGTTCCAGGCCGTTCCAGGCGGGCGGCGCGGGTCGTGCTTCTCCGGCGGTGGCGCGGCGTTCCCGCACCAGATCCAGCAGCGCCTGGTGCTCGGCGCGCAGTCCGGTCAATTGCACCCGGCGTCCGTCCCGCTCCAGCGCGGCGATCAGGTTCAGCAGTTGCAGCGCGCCGGTGGTGTCGATGGCGCGGATGCCGGAGCCGTCCAGTTGCAGAGCGCCGCTGCCCCAATTCACGCCTTGACGCTGGGCGTCGAGGGTCTCGATGCCGCCATCCAGCGTCCAGCGACCCGCGCAGCAATACCGACCCTGATCGCGATGGATGACGGCGGGGTCGGTCTCGGGTACGAGAATAGCATTCGCGGTCACGTCACTCCGCCGTTTTTTTACGCTCTGAAGCAGGTAATGAAATAGGATTCATTATCAGAAAAAATTGCAAAAACCCCCAACACCCTGCATTCCTGGGACCGGTCTTAACATTTGGCGTCCATGGAGATACCCAGTTGGATATCCAGCATCGGAATTCCCACCAACCCCTGATGAACGCTGCTGGCGTGGGACTTGAAAATCAGTACGTCGTTACACCAACAATGCGTGACATGCTCCTGCTGGGTGCCGGAAGCCGCCGCGATATCCACCGCGTAATCACCGACCGGCAGCACCGGCATTCGAAAAGTGAAACGCGCCATCAAGCGTTGCCCCGCAACCGCCGGACGGGGATCGGCGGCGTAGGTCAAATAAGTATTATCGCCAAATAGATTTTGCCCCAGTCGATCCTTGATGAAAAACCCGATGATCGGATTCTCCAGATCTTCCAGAGCCAAGACCTGCACGACCAGGGTGGCCAACTCACCACCGACCATCCAGTGCAAGAGCCGACCCTGCTCGTCTTCGAAGCGGACATCCTCGATCAGGATCGCCCCGGTGCCGTAACCCTCAACCTCGGGGCGAAAGTCGAACAGTTCCAGATCGTTGCGAAATCGGGTCTGGTTCAGGAACGCCAGCCGCTGATCGGTTGTTCCGATATCGCGCGGTCTGGCGTCGGCGGCCGGTCGTTCCTTCCTCCGCGACGGCGCTCCGATCGCCCCCGGACTCTCGCGCAGGATGGCCAGATAATGCTCGCAGACCTCCTTGGCCGGTCCGGCCTCGCGTACCTGGCCGTGTTCCAACCACAATACGTGATCGCAGAGATTCACCACCGCCGCGGTATCGTGACTGACGAAAAACAGGGTACCCTGCTCCTGAAACTTCCGGAGAAACCGCATGCATTTCTGGACGAAGAAGACGTCGCCGACCGACAGCGCCTCGTCGATGACCAGGATATCGGCGCGGACGTGGGCGGCCACGGCGAAAGCCAGCCGCACCGCCATCCCGCTGGAATAGGTCTTGACCGGCTGTTCGATGAACTCGCCGATGTCGGCAAACTGGAGAATCTCAGGCAGATAGTGGTCGATTTCCGCGTCGTCGAGGCCGAGAATCGCCGCGTTGAGATAGACATTCTCGCGACCGGTAAACTCCGGGTTAAAGCCGGTGCCCAGCTCCAGCAGCGCCGCGACCCGGCCCCGCACCGCCAGGGTTCCCGTGGTGGGCGCCAGCGTGTTGCAGAGCATTTTAAGCAGGGTGGATTTGCCGGAACCGTTCCGGCCGATCACCCCAACGGTCTCTCCGCGCCGCACCGCGAACGACACATCGCGCAAGGCCCAGAATTCGTGGTAGTAGCGGTGCCGGCCGCGCCACAACATCTGCTTCAGTCGATCCTGCGGCCGTTCGTAGATCTGATAGCACTTGCCGAGTTCGTGTGTCTCGATCACCACCTCCGGCTCAGAGGACATCGGCGAAACCCCGGCGAGTGCGGGCGAACCAGTAGGCACCCAGCAAGGCGATCACCAGCGTTCCCAGCAGAAACCCCAGGTAGGGTGTCCAGGCTGGCGCTTGGCCGAACAGGACGATCCCTCGAGTCTGTTCGATGACCAGCGCCAGCGGATTGAACTGCAACCAGGGCCGGACCGAGTCCGGCAGCGCACTGAGCGGATAGAAGACCGGACTCATGAACATCATCAACTGCACCAGCGGGACGACCAATTGCTGAATATCGCGAATATACACACCCAGGGACGCCAGAAACCAGGTCAGCCCCAGCATGAACAGCACCAAGGGCAATACCAGCACCGGCAGCAGCAGCACCGTCCACGTCAACCCATCGCCCAAGGTCGATTGCAACAGCAGAATAACCAGGAACGTCGCGGTCAGGAGCAACAGGGCGGAGGCCACCGTGACCGCGGGCAACATCTCCAGGGGAAAGATCACATTCTTGACGTAGTTCGGGTGTGACAGGATCAAGCCAGGGGCGCGGTTCAGGCATTCGGCGAGAAAACCATAAAGCGCCAGACCAACAAACAGCGCCAGGGCGAGATCGACCAGGGAGCCATCGGTCTGTCCTCCCCAGCGCATCTGAAAAATCACGCCGAAAAAGAACGTGAACACCAGCAGCGACAACAGGGGCAACAGCAGCGACCACAACACACCCAGGTAGGAGCCGCGATAGCGCTCGGCGAAATCCCGCTTCAGCAGTTTCAGAAATAACTGACGTTGCAGCCAGCACTGGCGCACGACCTGAAAAAGCACCCCGCCCCGACCGGAACCCGTTGTGGATGACCTCGTGGACATCGCGATCAAACGCTGCCCGGCAGGGCGGGAACCTGTAGCGATGCAGGCGGCAAGCCTCGAACGCGGCGCTCCCACATCATCTCATACGCCCGTTCCAGATGCCGGGCGAAACGTTCGGTATCGAACAGAGAGGTTCGCAGGCGGTTATGCGCCAGCTTTTCCCGCAGGCCCGCCAATTCCGTTGGCTGCGTCGCCAACCGCACAGCCTGCTCTTCATACTCCTCCAGGGAATGGCTGATCAGTTCCGGCAACCCAACCGCCTGGAGCAAACTGGCGGCCACGCGCGCCGGGAACGTCCCGCCCAGGCAAGTCAGCACCGGTACTCCGGCCCACAGCGCATCGCTGGCGGTGGTATGGGCGTTGTAAATGCGCGTGTCGAGAAACAGGTCGGCCAGGCGGTGACGTTCGAGATGCCGGTCCTTGGGCAGGCGTTTGGCGAACACCAGCCGTTCGCCGTCAATCCCACCAGCGGCGGCGGCGGATCGCAGGTTGGCCTGCGCTTCCTCGCTGTCGGAGTATAGCCACAGCACCGAGTTCGGCACGCGAAGGAGGATGCGCATCCAGACCGCGAACATGACCGGTTCCAGCTTCTGGATCTGATTGAAACAACAGAAAACGAAGCCGGATTCGGGCAAATTCTGGTCTGTTCGCCGGATGCCGGTCTCGGCGATGTCCTGCCAGCGGTCGTTGACCTGGTAGCAGTCCGGCAGATAAACCGGACATTCGCTGAAGTGGCTCAGTAATGCCTCCGGCAACACCACCGGATCGGCGATGATGTAGGGGATGAAGTCCGCGCCCAACGTGCCGGGATAACCGAGATAACTGACTTGCACCGGCGCGGGCCGCAGGGCGAAGATTTCCGAGCGGGCGCAGGCCGTGTAGCCCATCAAATCGATCAGCAGGTGAACGCCATCGGCATGGATGCGCGCTGCGGCTTCGGAGTTGCTCGTCCCGGTTAAATCCACAAACCGGTCCGCATCCGCCCGGATCCGCTGATAGTAGTCGCTCCGGTCGTCCGGACAGAGCGCGTAAACATGAATCTCGAAGCGTGTGCGGTCATGAACGCGAAACA
>REEE01000181.1 GCA_007695245.1 Candidatus Competibacteraceae bacterium
TTGGTCGGGGCGAGAGGATTTGAACCTCCGACCACCTGCACCCCATGCAGGTGCGCTACCAGGCTGCGCTACGCCCCGAAAGCGGCGACTGACTGTCGGTCGCCGCAGGATTGACTATCGTAATTTAATCCGCCGGGCTTGCCAAGCGTTTCGCGCGCGAAACGCCGCAATTAACCCTTGAATGCATCCACCCGGGCCTTGAGCTTCTGTCCGGGCCGGAAGGTCACCACCCGGCGCGCGGTGATCGGAATTTCCTCGCCGGTCTTCGGATTGCGGCCGGGCCGCTGATTCTTGTCCCGCAGATCAAAATTGCCGAATCCGGACAATTTCACCTGCTGCCCCTGCTCCAAGGCGCTACGAATCTCCTCAAAGAAGATTTCCACCAGTTCCTTGGCCTCGCGCTTGTTGAGCCCCAGTTCCTCGAACAACATTTCCGCCATATCGGCTTTTGTTAGTGCCATGCCCCTAAACCCTAAGCGTTGCGTCAAACTGTTCCGCCAATCCGGCCAGAATGCCGGAAACGGCCTCATCGACCACATTGTCGGTAAGATTGCGCGAGAAGTCCTGTAAAATCAATCCCAAAGCCAAACTTTTCCGACCCTTGGGGATTCCTGGCCCTCGATAGACATCAAATAGCCGCACTGCACGCAGCAATTCGCCTCCATGACAACGGATATTCTCCCGAATCGCCCGTGCGGTCACCGCGTCGTCGACCACGATGGCGAGGTCGCGCCGGCTGGCCGGAAACCGGGACAATGGCTGAAACGCCGGCGCGCGCGCCGCCTGCAAAGCGGTCAACCGCAGTTCGAACACGAAGGCATCACCTTCCACCTCCAGTTCCCGCGCCACTTGGGGATGCAACGCACCCAGCCAGCCGAGCGGCGCGCCCGCGCGGTCGATCCGGGCGCTCTGCCCCGGATGCAGGGCCGGATGCGCGGCGGCGACAAAGGCAAAGGCGTCCGGCTCGCTGGTTAAGGCCAGCAACGCCTCGACATCGGCCTTGAGATCGAAGAAGTCCAGCGGCCGCGCCGGCGCGCCCCATTGTTCCGGCAAGGCCTCGCCCACCGCCACCCCGCCGAGGTAAGCTTCCTGCCGCAACCCGCTCCCGTCCGGAACAAACGTCAGGCCGTGTTCGAACAATCGGACTCGCGACTGCTGGCGCTTTTGATTGTAAACCAGCGCTTTGAGCAAACCCGGCCACAGACGGGTGCGCATGACCGCCAGGTCGGCGGAAATTGGATTGGCCAGCGCCAGCGGCGGCCGTTCCGGATCGAGGTGCCGCTGGAACGCCGGGTCCACGAAACTATAGGTGATCGCTTCCTGAAAACCCCGTTGCACCAGCGTTTCCCGAAGCCGTTCCAACGCCACCCAACCCTCCGGTTGCGGCGGCATTTCCAGGCGGGTCAACGGCCGGTTGCCGGGCAGGTGGTCGTAACCATGGACGCGGGCAACCTCCTCGATCAAATCCGCTTCCAGCGTGACATCAAAGCGGCTGCTGGGTGGAACCACCAGCCAGTGATCGACGTCAATCGCCACCGCCATGCCCAACCGCCGCAGGATTTCCTCGACGTCGGCGGCGGGAACCTCCGCACCCAGCAACTTGCGGAGCCGTTCCGGGCGCAGGCGGATGGCCGGTTCCGCCGGTAGATATTCAGTAGCGACCGCTTCCATGATCGGTCCCGGCTGGCCGCCCGCGATGTCGATCAACAAGCGGGTGGCGCGCTGGGCGGCGCGGCGCTGCAATTGCGCGTCCACCCCGCGTTCGAAGCGATAGGACGAATCGGTTTGCAGGCCGAGACGCCGGGCGCGGCCCGCAATGCGGGTCGGAGTAAAAAACGCGCTTTCCAGAAACACGTCGCGAGTGGCGGCGGTGCAGGAACTGATCTCGCCGCCCATGATGCCGGCCAGCGCCAGCGGACCGTTGTGGTCGGCGATCAGCAGGGTTTCCCCGTCCGGCTCCACCACCGACCCGTTCAACAACTCCAGGCGCTCGCCGGGTCGGGCGCGGCGCACTTCGATGCCGCCGGTCAGCCGGCCCAGGTCGAAAGCATGCATCGGCTGACCGAGTTCCAGCATCACGTAGTTGGTTACGTCCACCAGCGGCCCCAGGCTGCGGACGCCGGCCCGGCGCAGCCGCTCCTGCATCCACAGCGGGGTTTTGGCGGCGGGATCGACTCCGCGAATGACCCGGCCCACGTAGCGCGGACAGTCGGCCGGATCGAGCAGCGTCACCGGGAAGACGTCATCCAGTACGGCCGGCGTCTCGGCGGCGGGCAACGGCCGAAATTCGCAGCGGGCGATCGCCGCCACTTCGCGGGCGATGCCTTCCATACCCAGACAGTCGCCGCGATTGGGCGTCAGTTCGATTTCGATGATCGAGTCGTCCAGCCCCAGCAGCTCGCGCACGCTCTGCCCGGGCCGGCTGTCCGGCGGCAGCGGCAACAACCCGTCGGCGCTTTCCGCCAGTCCCAGTTCCTTGGCCGAACACAACATGCCCCGCGACTCGACGCCGCGCAGTTTGGATCGCTTGATGGTCAACCCGCCCGGCAACACCGCCCCGATCAAGGCGGTCGGGGCGCACAGGCCGACGGCGACGTTCGGCGCGCCGCAGACGATGGGCAACGGTTCCGCCTGGCCCACGTCCACGGTCGCGACCCGCAACCGGTCGGCGTCGGGGTGGGGAATCAGGTCGACCACCCGGCCGACGACCACCTGGTCGAAGGCCGGCGCGGCCGGTTCGATACCAGCCACCTCCAGACCGGCCATGGTCAAGCGCGCCGCCAGTTCCGCGCTGGACACCGTGGGATCGACCCATTCCCGCAACCATTGTTCGCTGACTTTCATGCCGTAAGCCTTACTGGAACTGCCGCAGGAAGCGCAGATCGTTGTCGAAGAACAGCCGCAGATCGTTGACGCCATAGCGCAGCATGGCCAGGCGCTCGACACCCATGCCGAAGGCGTAGCCGGTGTAGCGTTCGCTGTCGATGCCGACTTTCTCGAACACCGCCGGATGGACCATGCCGCAGCCCAGCACTTCCAACCAACCGGTCTGCTTGCACACCCGGCAGCCCGCGCCGCCGCAGATCACGCACTGGATATCCACTTCGGCGGACGGCTCGGTAAAGGGAAAATAGGACGGGCGGAAGCGCACCGCCAAGTCATCGCGTTCGAAAAAGCGGTGGAGAAAATCGTCCAGCACGCCCTTGAGATCGGCGAAGCTGACGTCCTCATCGACCAGCAGGCCCTCGACCTGATGAAACATCGGGCTGTGCGTGATATCGGAATCGCAGCGGTAGACCCGGCCCGGCGCGATGACCCGCACCGGCGGTGCCTGCGTCTCCATCACCCGGATTTGCACCGGCGAGGTGTGGGTGCGCAACAGGGTGTGCGCATCGAAATAAAACGTGTCGTGCATGGCCCGCGCCGGATGCTGCGGCGGGATATTGAGCGCTTCAAAATTACGGAAATCGTCCTCGACCTCCGGCCCTTCGGCGACGGCGAACCCGATGCGAGCAAACAGCGTCTCGATACGGGTCAGGGTGCGGCTGACCGGATGATAGCCGCCCGGAGCCTGACCGCGCCCCGGCAGGGTGACATCAATGGCCTCGCCGGCCAGTCGGGCGTCCAGCGCCGCCGCTTCCAGTTCGACCTTGCGCGCGGTCAGCGCGGTTTCCAGCGCCTGCTTGGCTTCGTTGATCGCCTGACCCGCCTGGCGCCGCTCCGCGGCGGGCAGTTGGCCCAGTGCCTTCAGGCGTTCGGTGAGCACGCCTTTTTTGCCCAGATAATGCACGCGCGTCTGATCCAGGGCAGCGAGATCGCCGGCCCCGGCGATGGCGATCCGGGCGGTTTGCAACAATTCGGACAATGCGTCCACGCTGGCGGTCTCTCCGACGATAACGCAAACCTCGACTCTCCGCTCCCACAGTTGGGAGAAGGATTGGGGGTGAGAGTTGAGGTTCCAATGAAAAAGGGAAGGACCCAGGCCCTTCCCCGTGCGGAATCCCGCTGACCGACGGATCGGCGGGCGATCCGGCGCGGCGTTCAGGCGACGCCGAGCGCGGCCTTGGCGCGGTTGGCCAGTTCGGCGAACGCCGGTTTGTCGAGCACCGCCAAATCGGCCAGCACCTTGCGGTCGACCTCGATGGCCGCCTGCTTGAGCCCGTTGATCAACCGGCTGTAGGACAGACCGTTGTCGCGGGCGCCCGCATTGATGCGGGTGATCCACAGCGCGCGAAACTCGCGCTTCTTCTGGCGGCGGTCGCGATAGGCGTACTGACCGGCCTTGATCACCGCCTGTTTGGCGACCCGGTACACCTTGCTGCGGGCGCCGCGGTAACCCTTGGCCAGCTTCAGGACTTTTTTATGGCGGGCATGGGCGGTAACGCCACGTTTCACTCGGGACATGGTTGCTCTCTCCGATTCAGCGGGATCAGTTGTAGGGCAGCATCCGGCGCACGGCCGGGACATCCACCGCCGCCACGGTGGTGACGCCGCGCAACTGACGCTTCCGCTTGGTGCTCTTCTTGGTCAGGATATGCCGGAGGTGCGAGTGGGAACACTTGTACTTACCGGACCCGGTGCGGCTGAAGCGCTTGGCCGCGCCGCGATTGGTCTTCATCTTGGGCATTGCATGACTCCGCAATTTTAAAAAATGCTGGGCTGGCCCCCGACGCGAGCCGGAAGCGAACGACGCGGCTGGCCTGCGGAGGGATTATTTTTTCTTGATCGGCGCGATGGTCATGACCATCTGCCGTCCTTCCATCCGGGGCCGCTGCTCGATCGTGCCATAGGACACGAGGTCTTCTTCGACTCGTTTGAGAAGCTGGGTTCCCAGTTCTTGGTGCGCCATTTCGCGGCCCCGAAACCGCAGCGTCACCTTGGCTTTATCGCCATCACTCAGGAAGCGGATCAGGTTGCGCAGTTTGACCTGATAGTCTCCCTCGTCCGTACCGGGCCGGAATTTGATTTCCTTCACCTGGATCTGTTTCTGTTTTTTTCGCGCCTCGCTTTGTTTCTTGGCCTGCTCGAAGCGGAATTTGCCATAGTCCATGATCCGGCAAACCGGGGGTTTGGCGTTGGGCGAAATTTCCACCAGATCCAGTTCGGCTTCTTCGGCGATCCGCCGGGCTTGCACCAGGGAAACGACGCCCATTTGCTCGCCTTCCTGGTCGATCAGGCGCACTTCACGCCCGGTGATTTCGTCGTTGAGCCGGAGTTCGGTGTTCGCGGCGATGTTGCGGTCCTCCCGTGATTATTCGGTCCGCCCGCGGCGGGCGATGTCGGTTTGCAGCCGTTCCACGAAGGTGGCGAGACTCATGTCGCCCAGATCCTGACCGGTGCGGGTCCGCACCGCGACCGTTTCCGCGGTCATTTCCCGGTCGCCTACAATCAGCAAGTAGGGAACACGTTGCAAGGTATGCTCGCGGATTTTAAAGCCGATCTTTTCGTTTCTCAAGTCGGCTGCGACGCGGAAACCTTGTTGCATAAGGGATTTTTCAATCCGGGCCGCGTAATCGGCCTGATGGTCGGTGATATTCAAAACCACCGCCTGCGCCGGTGCCAGCCAAACGGGCAATGCGCCGGCGTACTGCTCGATCAGAATGCCGATAAAACGTTCCAGCGAGCCGAGAATGGCGCGGTGCAGCATGACCGGAACCCGTTTGCCGCCGTCTTCGGCGATGTAGTGGGCGTCGAGTCGGCCGGGCATCGAAAAATCCACCTGAATGGTGCCACACTGCCAGAGCCGGTCCAGGCAGTCGCGCAGCACGAACTCGATTTTCGGCCCGTAGAAGGCCCCTTCGCCGGGCTTGAGCTGCCAGGGCAGCCCGGTGCGGTTCAGCGCCAGTTCCAGGGCTTTTTCCGCCTTATCCCAGACCTCGTCGCTGCCGACTCGCTGGTCCGGCCGGGTCGCCAGAGCCAGTTGCACCTCACTGAAGCCGAAATCGGTGTAAACCTGGAACAGCAGATCCATGAAGGCCGAGACTTCGGCCTGAATCTGCTCCTCGGTGCAGAAAATGTGGGCGTCGTCCTGGACGAAGCCGCGCACCCGCATCAGCCCGTGCAGGGTACCGGACGGCTCGTTGCGGTGGCAGGAACCGAATTCAGCCAACCGCAGGGGCAAGTCGCGGTAGCTCTTCAGTCCCTGGTTGAAAATTTGGATGTGGCCCGGACAGTTCATCGGTTTGACCGCGTAGTCGCGATTTTCCGAGGCGGTGGTGAACATGTCGGAGCGAAATTTTTCCCAGTGCCCGGAGCGTTCCCACAAGCTACGGTCGACGATCTGCGGGGTGTGGATTTCCTGATAGCCGTGTTCGCGCAACATCTGGCGGATATAGTTCTGGACTTCGACGTAAATGCGCCAGCCGCGATCGTGCCAGAACACCATGCCCGGCGCTTCCTCCTGAAGGTGGAACAGGTCGAGCGCCTTGCCGATGCGGCGGTGATCGCGCTTTTCCGCTTCCTCCAGCCGGTGCAGATAGGCTTTCAGGGCCTTCGAGTCCAGCCAGGCGGTGCCGTAGATGCGTTGCAACATCTCGTTGCGGGAGTCGCCGCGCCAGTAGGCACCGGCCACCTTCATCAGTTTGAAGGCTTTGAGATGCCCGGTGGAAGGGACGTGCGGGCCGCGGCAGAGATCGATGAAATCGGCCTGCCGGTACAGCGAAATCTCCTCGTTCCCCGGAATGTCGGCGATGATCTGGGCTTTGTACTCCTCGCCCAGGTCGCGAAAAAAGGTCACCGCTTCATCCCGCGGCATGACCGAACGGCTGACGGGAAGATCCTGGGCCGCCAGTTCCTCCATCCGTGCCTGAATCCGCTCCAGGTCCTCGGGAGTGAAGGGACGTTCGATGGCGAAGTCGTAGTAAAAGCCCTGTTCGATCACCGGACCGATGGTGACCTGAACCTCGGGATAGAGCTGTTTCACGGCGTGGGCCAACAGGTGGGCGCTGGAGTGGCGGATGAGATCCAGGGCTTCCGGGTCGCGCCCGGTGACGATGGCCAGAGTCGCGTCGTGCTCGATGAGGTGCGAAGTATCCACCAGCCGACCGTCCAGTCGGCCGGCCAGAGCCGACTTGGCCAGACCCGGACCGATCGCCGCAGCGACTTCCCGCACGCTGACGGGCGCGTCGAACGCGCGCTGGCTACCATCGGGGAGCGTAATGACTGGCATTGTTACGAATCTCTCAAGCCACGCACGGTTTTATTTTCACTTAGGAGGCAAATGATAAAGGGCGCGCCACAAAGCCCTTCTTTTGGAAGGAAGGCGCGCCCTTGGGAAAACGGTCAACTTTGCAACGCAAAATAAAATTTGGTAGGCGCGATTGGACTCGAACCAACGACCCCCACCATGTCAAGGTGGTGCTCTAACCAGCTGAGCTACGCGCCTGCAACAACAGGCGCGGAAGATTAACCAATAGCGGTCGGATTGGCAAGAGGGTAAAGGGTTTTTTGCGGCATCGCGCGCTGTCGCGTGGTTTTCCACTGCTGAAGTTGTTCCATCGTCAGACACTCGCGGCCTGAGTGGCATAGCCGACGGTCGAGCGTCGATGCCGACGCCAGGCTTCCCAGACTTTTTCGTGGAAGTGATAGGCGACCGTGTTGCAGGCCGGTTCGACCAAGGCCACGATGCCGCCCGCCAACGCGCTGCCGGTCAAGAGGTACACGACGGTAAAGGCCACCATGATATGAACCAGGGCAAAAGTGAAGGTTTTCAACATAACGGCATCTCCCATAAGTGTTACGCTCCTTCATGATAGGGGTGCCGGCAGCAATAATAAAATTGATTATTTTTCAATTATTGATAGCTAATAACTATTTTAGGAAGGGGCTCGTTCCTACCTCGTTCGCGTCGGCCCGGGCTGGCCGAGCACGACATGAGTCACCACCTGTTCTCATCCCGGCTTCTTGCCTGTCGGCAGGCCGGGGGTTACGGCTTTTCAGAACCCGGTTTGACGCCTCGACCAGTTAGGAATCAGGAAGGCCAGCGCGAACAGGGCGGTGGCCGCCACCACCACCGAGGGGCCGGCCGGCGTATCCCAGCGCAGCGAGGCCCACAGCCCCGAACCGACCGCCATGCATCCAAATCCGCTGGCCAGGACCGCCATGCCTTCCGGAGAACGGGCGAAGCGGCGCGCCGCCGCCGCTGGAATAATCAGCAGCGAGGTGATCAGCAGAATACCGACCACTTTCATCGCCACGGCGATCACAATCGCGATCAACGCCATGAAAGCCAGGCGGATCGGAAAGGTGGGCACGCCTTCCACCTGCGCCAGTTCCTCGTGAACGGTGGCGGCCAGCAACGGGCGCCACAGCCAGGCCAGCACGCCCAGCGCCAGCAAGGCACCGCCCCAAATCCAGTACAGATCAGTCACGTTGATCGCCAGGATATCGCCGAACAGGTAACCGACCAGATCGACGCGCACCGTTTCCATGAAAGCCAGCGCCACCAGTCCCAGCGACAGGGTGGCATGAGCGAGGATGCCCAACAGGGTATCGGCGGCCAGTCGGCGCTGCCGCTGCAGCAGCACCAGTATCAAGGCCACCAGCAGACAGGTCGCGACCACCCCCAGTTGCGGGTTGACGTTCAACACGATGCCGAGCACCACGCCCAGCAGCCCGGAATGCGCCAGGGTATCGCCGAAATAGGCCATGCGCCGCCAAACGACAAAGGTCCCCAGCGGCCCGGCGGCCAGCGCCACCCCGAAACCGCCGAGCATGGCGCGAATCAGAAAGTCATCCATGCGCTTTCCGCTCCTCGGATCGAGGGGGAATCCCCTGCTCCTCAGGCATCGCGGAGCGCGCCGGAACGGGAGAATCCCCGGCGACCACCGTCCCACGCAGGTCGTGGCGGTGGTTGTGGTGATGGTGATAGACCGCCAACCGCCGCGCGCCGTCGATGCCGAACAATTGCAGGTAGGCCGGATCGCGGGCGACGTGCTCCGGATGCCCGGAACAGCAAATGTGCCGGTTCAGGCACAGCACGTGATCGGTGGCCGCCATGACCAGATGCAACTCGTGGGACACCATCAAAATGCCGCAGCCCCGTTGCCGGCGCAGGTCGCCGATCAAGTCATACAGTTCGTACTGGCCGCTCAAGTCCACGCCCTGGATCGGTTCGTCCAGCACCAGCAGATCGGGTTCGCGCAGGAGCGCCCGCGCCAGCATCACCCGCTGCATTTCCCCCCCGGAAACGGCCTGCACCGGCGTATCGAGCACCCGCTCGGCACCCACCTCCGCCAGCACCGCCCGGACCTGCTCCCGCGAGGCCGGCATCCCCAGGGTGATGAAGCGCCGCGCGGTCAGCGGCAAGGTCTCGTCCACCGTCAGTCGTTGCGGCATGTAACCGATCCGCACGCCCGGCTTGCGCCAGACCCGGCCGCGCTCCGGCTGGAGCAGCCCCAGGACGACCCGCACCAGAGTGGATTTGCCGGCGCCGTTCGGGCCGATCAACGCCACGATCTCGCCGCCGCGAACCTGGAGACTGATATCTTGCAGAATCGAGCTACCCCGAATGGCGAGACTGACGCCGTCAACCGTCAACAACGATTCAGCCGGCACGGTGCGTGACTCCCTGCCAGCAATTCGGACAGCGGCCCAACACCTCGATCATTTGCGTCAAAACTTCAAACCCGCGCGCGTCGGCCTCATCGTTCAGCAAGCATTCGACCTGAGTGTTGTTCAGTTCGTCGACCTGCCCGCAATCCCGGCAGATCAGAAACTGGCCGCCGTGGCGGCGATCCGGCTGGCAACAGCCGGTGAAGACATTCAATGAGGCCAGTCGGTGGATCAGTCCTTGTTCCAGCAGAAAATCCAGCGCCCGGTATACGGTGGGCGGGGCACCCGCCCGGCCATCGTCGCGCAGCACGTCCAAAATCGCGTAGGCCCCGAGCGGTCTGGCGTGGCTCCAGATAATTTCCAACACGCGCCGGCGCAATACGGTCAGACGCACTCCCCTCTCCTGGCACAGGCGTTCCGCGTGTTCCAGCGCCTGCCGGGCGCGGGGCGAGGACGACGCGATCTCCAAAGGTGCGGCCATGGTGTGGACTCCAAATCTTGACGGTGATGGAGAAATGTTATCCTATTGCTTCTTTAAACCCCTAACATCTACACGAGGATTTGCTGATGAAGACAGGTCATTCGCCGCGCGCGCGCGGTTGGCTCAAACTGCTGGGAATGCTGTTGCTGTGTGGTCCGCTGGTTGGAATCGCCGCCGAACCTAAAGTGGTGGCAAGCATCAAGCCGGTCCATTCACTGGTGGCGGGGGTCATGCAGGGGGTCGGCGAACCGATACTGCTGACGCCGGGCGGCGCTTCGCCGCATGAGTATAGCCTGCGACCTTCGGACATGCGTGCGATCAGCGAAGCCCAAGTGGTATTCTGGATCGGTCCGGATTTGGAAATGTTTCTGGTCAAGCCGCTGGCAAATGTCGAGGATCGAGTCCGGACCGTAGCGCTGATGGACGCGCCCGATCTGACGATTCTGCCGCTGCGGGAAGGCGGCGCTTGGGAGCCGCACGCGCATGCTCACGACGATCACGGCCACGATCACGGTCACGGCCATGATCACGGCCACGATCACGGTCACGGCCATGATCACGGTCATTCCGATCACGATGCCCATGTCTGGCTGGACCCGATCAACGCCATCGCCATGGTCCGTCAGATCGTCGCTACGCTCGGCGAAGTCGATTCCGATCACCAAGCCGACTACGAGCGCAACGGCGCGGCGCTGATCGAGCGTCTCGACCAGTTGAATCAACGCTTGGCTACGGAACTGCAACCGGCCCAGGACCGACCCTACATCGTGTTTCATGATGCCTATCAATACTTCGAGCGACGCTATGGCTTGAATGCGGTGGGTTCGGTGGTCCTCCATCCGGAACAGCGGCCCGGCGCGCGACGGGTGGCGGAAATCCAGAGCCGGATTCGCGATCTCCAGGCCCGTTGTGTATTCAGCGAGCCGCAGTTTCAACCGGCGCTAGTGGATACGGTCATTGAGGGGAGCGACGCGCGTAAGGGAGTGCTCGATCCGCTGGGCGCGGAGTTGACCTCCGGTCCCGACGCCTATTTCCAACTGCTGCACAACCTGGCTGTTGCGCTGCGCGAGTGCTTGGGTGATTCCTGAGTCGGGTGCAAGCGAGCATTCACGGCCGCTCTCCCGCAGCCGCCCTCCGGCCTCTCCCGCGCCAATGGGGTATCGTTGGTTGCCATCCCGGCGAACTCCGCCGACCATGCCCCAGTCAAAAGATGAGCGATCGGAGGACCAAACATGACCGTAGAAGATCTGAAAACCCGCCTAAAGGCTGAATTACCCGAACTGCTCAAGCAGGATCAGGGCGTCCGGCAATGGTTGGAACAACTGATTCGGGAAACAGCGGTGACACCCGAAACCTTCGACGCCCGCTTCGAGCGTATGTTGCAGGAATTCGCTGCCGACCGCGCGGAGCAGAGACTCAAGTGGGAAGAGAACAACCGCAAGTGGGACGAGTGGGGCGCTCGCTTCGACGCCAATACCGAGGAGCAGAAACGCAAATGGGAGGAAAACAACCGCAAGTGGGACGAGCAAAACCTCGCCAACAAGAAATTACTGGGGGAGATCGCGCTATCCCGCTCCCGGCAGGAGCAGGGCATCGGCGCGCTCGGTGCCCGGTGGGGAGTCGCCTCCGAACACAGCTTCCGCGATGCGCTCAAAGGTATTCTGGAACAAAGCTTTGGCGTCGAAGTGTTGCACATCAACGAGTTCGACGATGAAGGTCTGGTCTTCGGCCGGCCCGATCAAGTCGAAATCGACCTCATAATCCAAAACGGCGTCGTGATCCTCTGCGAACTCAAATCCTCGATATCCAAATCCGACATGTATACGTTCGACCGCAAGGTGCAGTACTACGAACGGCGCCACCGGCGGCCCGTGCGGCGCAAGCTGGTCATCTCGCCGATGGTGCATCCCACCGCCCGCCCGGTTGCGGAACATCTGGGCATCGAGGTCTTCAGCTACGTCGAGGACACGACCGGGTTTTGACCCGCGCTCGCCGTCAGCGTCCAGACTATCCGCCTGCGCCGTTCGTCATCTCCAAGCGGGTTGGGAGATCGAGTTCGCCCTGGTACGCCGCTTACCACCCAATGGCATGAGGCAGCCACAAGGCGATGCCGGGAAACGCCACGATCAGCCCCAGGGCGATCACCTGGATAATCACAAAAGGGACAGCGCCCTTGTAGATGTCGGTGGTCAGGATGCCCTTGGGCGCCACCCCCTTCATGAAGATCAGGGACCAGCCAAACGGCGGCGTCAGAAATGAGGTCTGCAAGTTCATGGCGATGAGGATGGCGATCCACACCATGGAGAATTCCGGATAGCCTGCCAGGAAGGGCAGGAACAGGGGAACGGCGATGTAGGTGATCTGGATCCACTCCAGGAAGAAGCCCAGCAGGAAGATCAACAGCATCATGAACAACAGCGTGCCGTAGGGGCCGCCCGGCACCCAATCAAACATGGCTTCGATCAGCAGCTCGCCATCCAACCCCCGGAAGGCCAGAGCGAACACCTGAGAGGCGATCAGCACGAAGAACACCATGGCGGTAATGCGCACCGAGACCATCAGCGCCGTGCCGAACACCGTTTTATCCAAGCGGCGCATCAGGATCGCCAGCACCACGGAACCGACGGCGCCCACGGCGGCGGCCTCGGTGGGCGCGGCGACGCCGCCGATGATGGAACCCAACACCACCAGGACCAGGGTCAGCGGCGGTAGCACCGAGGTGAACAGATCCTTCACGAGCTGCATGCGGCCGACGTTCGCGCGCTCCGCCGCGTCGATGGCGGGCACGTCGGCGGCGTAGAACCAGGCCAGGACCAGCAGGTAGACCACATACAGGCCCGCCAGCATGAGTCCCGGAACGAGCGCGGCGGCGAACAGGCTCCCCACCGACAGATTCATGGTATCCGCCAGCACCAAGAGCACCAGGCTGGGCGGGATGATCTGGCCGAGCGTGCCGGAAGCGCAGATGGTGCCGCAGGCCACGGTGCGCTTGTAGCCACGGCGCAGCAGCGTCGGCAAGGCCATGAGCGTCAAGGTCACGATGGCCGCGCCCACGATGCCGGTAGCCGCCCCCATGAGCAAGCCCACCAGGATCACGGCCAGCGCCATGCCGCCGGGCAGCGCCCCGCAGGCGTGGCCGATCACGTCCAGCATCCGTTCCGCCACCCGGGTCTTGTCCAGCATGACCCCCATGAACACGAACAGCGGAATGGCCAGGAGGGTGTAATTGGTAATCGTGCCGAAGATCCGCGCGGGCAGCAGTTCGAACAGCCAGCCGTCGAAGCCGATGAAACCGAAGACGAAACCCACGGCGGCGATGGCGAAGGCCACCGGCATGCCCGTGAGCACCAGCAAAAAGAAAGCCACCACCATCATCAGGGCGATGTACTCAAGCGGCATGGCGTCGGTGCTCCAGGATGCGCCGGCGCGCGGACGCGCGGTAGTGGAAGGTCAGCCGTCGGCCAGCGCGCAGCGCCTGACGCAGGGACTCGGCGGCGATCAGGATAAAGCCGATGATAATCATAAGCTTGGGTAGGAACAGCCAAGGCATGCCGCCGGCGTTGGGCGAGCCCTCACCGCGGGTAAAAGACGTCTCCATGAACGGCCAGCCATAATGAGCGATCAACACGGAGGCCGGGATGGCCACCAGGACCATGGTGATCGCGTCCAACCACAGTTTGCCGACGCGGCTGAAGTGGTGGGAAAACACGTCTACCCGCACATGTTCGTCGTAACGCATGGCATAGGAGATGCCGGTCATCACCGACAGGGACAGCAGATACCACTCCAGTTCCTGGAGCCACACGGCGCCCATGCCCAGCAGGTAGCGGGCGGCCATATTGCCGAAAATGAGCAGGATCATGGCCACCATGGAGAAACCGGAAATCCAGCCCGCGAGACTGGTGATCCCGTTGAGTAGTCGTTCCAGGCCCAGCAGCAGTCGCGACATGGATATCCTCAGCCGGGGCGTGGAATGTTTCACCCCGGCGTCGAAGAGTTGAGGGACGATCTCAGGACAGGATGGTCTGACCCAAGTCGCGGATTTGCGTCTGGAACGCGGTCTCCGAGTTGGCCTGCCAGCGGTCGTGCTTGGCCTTGAACTTGAAGTAGCTCTCGTGGACCTTACGCACGGTGGCGTCCTTCGCGGCGTTGCTGCTCAGGATATCCCGGGTGGCTGCCAGCAGGGCCTTGATCACATCGTCGGGCAGCGGGCCAAATTTGACGCCGTGGTTGTTCACCAGATCGTCCAGGGCGTCGGCGTTGCGGGCTTCCAGCCAGGCGTGGGAAGTGATGTTGCAGGCGGCGGCCGCGTTGCGCAGGATGGCCTGTAGATCCTTGGGCAGGGAGTCCCAGGCCGCCTGGTTGACCACGACCTCGGTGCTGGTGGCGGGCTCGTGCCAACCGGAGGAGTAGTAATTCTTGGCGGCGTTATGCAGGCCCAATTCCCGATCCGAATAGGGACCCACCCACTCGGCGGCATCGATGGCGCCGCGTTCCAGCGCCGCGAACAGTTCGCCGCCGGGCAACAGGCGGGCGTTGGCGCCGATGGCGTTATAAATATCGCCCGCGAGTCCGGGCATGCGGATGTTCAGGCCGCGGAAGTCGCTCAACCCCTCCACCGGACGGCGGAACCAGCCCACCGGCTGCACGCCGGTGCAACCCACCACCAGGGGCACCAGTTTGAAGGGCTTGTAGACCTCTTCGTACAGCGCATATCCGCCGCCCTCGTTGAGCCAGGCGTTGTGACCCTGAAAGGTCATGCCGAAAGGGACGGCGGTGAAGTATTGGGCGGCGAAGGACTTGCCGGACCAGTAGTAGGCGCAGCCATGATTGAGCTGCACCTGTCGGCCGGCGGATGCGGCGTCGAAGCCCTCAAAGGCGGGCACCAGTTCGCCGGCGGCATAGACGCGAATGCGGATGCGGCCGTCGGACATCTCCTCGACGCGCTTGGCGAAGTCCGTGGCGCTGCCCGGTCCAGTTTGGAAGAAAGGCAGGCCGGCGGGCCAAGTGGTGGTCATGCGCCAGTTGAAGCGCTTTTTTTCTTCGGCCCTGACGATGGCGGGGGCGCCCAGCACGGCGGCGCCGGCGGCTGCGGCGGTTCCTTTCAGTAACTCACGACGATTGATGGACATGGTGGGTGATTCCTCCGAGTTTGTTGTGATTTCGTTAATGCTCGGACCTCCGCCGGCAGGGCCGTTTGTACGCCGGACCGCAGACCGTGGTGCGACCAAACAACGCCCGACAACCGATGCGGTTCCGCCTCGACGACCGAATCTCGGGATTTGGGCGCTTCTTGAGTCTAGCAGGCCGCAGACCTGCTGCCAGGCGGATTTGAGGCCCATGCCCGTCGCGATTGAGGCATCCCCTGTCCAGGGCAAATCTTACTGATCGGCTACTATCAGGTAGCCGGAATGGGTTATGCCGGCTCCCATCGGTGGATCGAGCATTCTGAGTGGCGCCACTCACGCGGCAGGGGTCGTCGGTTGCGCCACCGCCCGCAACACCGCCAACGGTCCCCAGCGTCGGAGCACCGCTAGTTGTTCCTGGTTCTTGACGAATAGCGAGCCGGCGAAGCCGAGGGCATTGATTGAAATCCCGGCGAACTCCGCCCGGCGGCGCGGGATCAGCAACAGCCAGTCGCGGGTGACCAGCAGATTGTACGGCGCGGATTGGCGGGTTGCGCCGTCGACTCGAACCGCCTGGATGCCGGTCGCCTGCAAGCCGGCGCGGTAGCCTTCGTGCAGAGCGTCCGCGAAGACACGCGGCTGGGTGACGAGGGCCGCGTCCAGCGCCACGAAGGCGTGCGGGAAGGAAAACCCCGGCACGGTCCCGACCTGCGCGTCGCGGGGAATGGTCCGTAACAGCGGGTCGATGGGGATGGCGGGACCCGACGCATCGATCAGGGGCAGCGGCACCAGTTGCAAGTGCTTGTGCGGCTGGCTGGCGCCGGCCACCGCGCCGCCATTGTAGAAACCGAGTCCCTCGTACTCGGCCAAGCACAGGGACAGGGCCTGCAAGTCGGCCGAATCGAGCAGGGTTTCCTGATGGGCGAAATGCCGGGTGACGATCAGCAAATGGTGATCGATGGCGTTGAATTTATTGAGCAGGGCCAGATGGGTCTCGGAGATTCCGGCGACGCACAGGTCCGGCTCGCAAGGCAGGAAAGGGTTGGGCGGCGGCCCGCCGGAGTGGCACCGCTCGCTTTGGCGCGCCGGGTCCTCGCCCTTGCGCGCCGGGTCCGCCGCCATTCGAATCACGAAGCGCACGCCGCCGTCTTCCACAAACTTCCAGGTCGTTGCGATGGTTTGCAGGGACCCACTGGCGAGGGCTTCCCGGCGTCGCTGCTGGAGCAGCGGCCACAACGTACCGGGTTTCAGTCGTTGTTCGGTCATACCACCGTTTCAATCAAGCGGTCCCGGTGAGATTTAAGGGACCTTCATACCCCAACCGCGCCAGCAAGCGGCGTCCCGCTGCGGAAGCCGCTTCCAACTGTCCCGCGCGGCCCTCGCCCGCGTAGCTGAGCGTGACCTCCACATCCGGCGCTGGCAACTCGCCCCGGCCACGCTCCGGCCACTCGATCAGCAGCACCGCCTGACCGTCGAACTGGTCGCGCAGGCCCAGAAATTCCAGTTCGCCGGGATCGACCAGTCGATACAAATCCCAGTGAAACAGCCGCCACTCCCCGAGTTGATAAGGCTCCACCAAGGTGTAGGTCGGACTCTTCACCGTGCCATGATGGCCGAGCGCCTGGATGAGGCCCCGCGCCAGGGTGGTTTTGCCGGCACCTAGTTCGCCGTGCAGATAGATCACACAACCCGGCGTCAACGCGCCGGCCAGCCGCGCGCCGAGCGCTTCGGTCGTGGCGGCGGAATCGAGAATGCAGTCGAACATGGCTCAGGGATTGACCAATTGTCGGAGAAAAGGCAGCAGGTCGGTGGCCGCCATTCCGCGCTCGCCGCCGGCCTGCGCCGCCAGGTCGCCGGCTTGCCCGTGCAGATACGCGCCGGCCTGGGCCGCCGCGAACGGCGATAGGCCCTGCGCCACCAGAGCGGCGATCACCCCGGTCAACACATCGCCCATGCCACCGGTGGCCATCCCTGGATTACCGGTCGCGGAGAGCGCCACCAAGCCATCCGGCTGACTGGCGATCAGCGAACCGGCGCCTTTGAGCAGCGCCACCCCGCCGTAGCGCAGCGCCAGATCTTCGACGGCGGCAAACCGGTCGGCCTCGACCTGGGCCGGGGTCATCTTCAGCAACCGGGCGGCCTCGCCGGGATGCGGGGTCAGTATCCAGTCGTCGCGAAACGCCGGTTCGACCGCCAGCAGGTTCAGGGCATCGGCGTCCACCACCAGCGGTTTGTCGCTGGCCAGCGCGGCGCATAGCAGAGCCCGACCCCAGTCATTGCGGCCCAGACCTGGACCGATGGCGATCACGGTGGCTCGGTTCAACAGAGGAGTGAGTTCGTCCGGCGTTTCGACCCCGTGGAACATCAGCTCCGGACGCACCGCCGCCTGCCAGCCGGCATGAACGGCGCGCGTGGCGATGCTGACCAATCCGGCCCCGGTACGGGCGGCGGCTTCGGCGGCCAGGCGCGCCGCGCCGGCAAGACCCGAATCGCCACCGATGACCAGGACATGACCGAAATGGCCCTTGTGGGCGCTACGCGGGCGACGGGGCAGCAGCGCCGGCAAATCCTCACCGGTGTAGCGCCAGCAGGCCGGGTGGATGGCCGGATAAATCTCGGGCGGTACGCTCAATCCGGCAAAGCTCAAAGCCCCGCAACAGGCCGGCCCCTGACCGGTGAACAAGCCTTGCTTGAGGCCGATGAAGGTCAGAGTGGCCGCCGCCTGGATCGCCGCACCCAGAATCGCGCCGGTATCGGCGTGCAGGCCGGAGGGAATGTCGAGCGCCAGAATCGCGGCGGGATGCGCGTTCATGGCGTCGATGGCTTCGCGCCAGAGACCCTCGACGTCGCGTTCCAGTCCGGTGCCGAGGATGGCGTCCACCAAGAGATCGGTATCATCCAGACTGGTGACGGTATAGGGTTCGACCGGAACGCCGGCGGCGAGGGCGTCGCGCCAGGCGGTTTGCGCGTCGCCGCGCAGGCTCTCCGGATCGGCGAGCGCCAGCACGCGCGCGCCCAAGCCAGCCTGGCGAGCCAGCCGGGCCACCACGTAGCCGTCGCCGCCGTTGTTGCCGCCGCCGCAGACCACCACGATCCGCCAGACTTTGGGCCAGCGCTGGCGCAGCAGGTTGAAGGCGGCTTCGCCGGCCCGGTTCATCAAGGTGTAGCCGGGGATACCCCGATCCTCAATGGCGAGGCGGTCCAACTCCCGCACTTGGGCGGCGCGGTACAGTTCGATGGGCAATTCGCGCATGATGACGATTCTCCTGAGCCGCGATGATAGCAGGCACAATACGCCGGTCATTTTTCGAAATCCAGCCACCGCACGATGACCGTCACTCTCAGCGATCCCCAACTCGCCGATCTCACCACGGCGATCAAGCAGTGGAGCCAGGAACTGGGCTTCCAGCACCTCGGCATCGCCGCGCTCGATCTCGCCGCGCACGAAGGGCGGCTACTCGACTGGCTGGCGGCGGGCTTTCATGGGGAGATGGCGTATATGGCCCGGCACGGGGTCAAGCGCAGCCGACCCGCGGAACTGGTCCCCGGCACGGTGCGCGCGATCACGGCGCGAATGGATTATCGACCGCCGGACACCGCCGAGCCGTGGAGCGTGCTGCATCGCCCGGAACTCGGTTATATATCACGCTACGCGCTGGGTCGGGATTATCACAAGGTGTTGCGCCGGCGGTTGCAACGGCTGGCCGAGCGGATCGCCGCCGCCATCGGCCCGTTCGGATACCGGGTGTTCGTGGACAGCGCGCCCGTGCTGGAAAAAGCCTTGGCCGAGCAGGCGGGGCTGGGCTGGATCGGCAAGCATAGCAACCTGCTGGACCGGCGCACGGGTTCGTGGTTTTTTCTGGGTGAAATCTATGTGGACCTGCCGCTGCCGGCGGATGCGCCGGCCAGCGAACACTGCGGGCGCTGCGTGGCCTGTCTGGAGATTTGTCCGACTCAGGCCATCGTCGCGCCGTACCGGGTGGACGCCCGCCGCTGTATCTCCTATCACACCATCGAACTGCACGGGCCGATTCCGCGGGAATTCCGTCGCGCCCTCGGCAATCGGATTTACGGCTGCGACGACTGCCAGCTCGTCTGTCCGTGGAACCGCTTCGCCCGGCCGAGCGTCGAGCCGGATTTCCGCGCCCGGCACGGGCTGGACGCGCCGGATCTGATCGAACTGTTCGGCTGGGACGAGGCGGAGTTCCTGCGCCGCACCGAAGGCAGCGCCATCCGCCGGATCGGCCACGAACGCTGGCTGCGCAACGTCGCCGTGGCCTTGGGCAACGCGCCGCGTTCGGCGGCGATCTCGGACGCCCTGCGGGCGCGCTTGACGCACCCGTCCGCGCTGGTCCGGGAACACGTCGTCTGGGCGCTGGCGGAAAAGTCATATAAATTTAACGAAAACACCCCTCATTAAGATCATTTTTGCGCCGGTTGTAAAAAGAGTTAAACTAAGAAACAAACCACGAACACTTTTATGGAAGGAGTTTTCGCCATCTCCCGCCACCATCACCGAGATCGTCCATATCGGCCAAGCGATTATGGCCCAGCGGGGCGCGGCCAACACCATCCAAATACTTTGTCAATACGACGTTCAATTATCCGACCATGGCCGAAGCCTATCGGGTGGCGGCGTTGAACGGTTTGAATCGGCTGGCCTGAACGAGGACTTTCCATGGATATCACTCCGTATCTCAAATTGATGGTCGACAAAGACGCTTCCGACCTGTTTTTCCACGTCGGCGCCCCGGTGAATATCAAGATCGGCGGCGTGGTGCGTCCGATCGGCAACAAGGTGATCGGGCCGGGGCAGGTGCGCGAGATTTCCTACTCGGTCATGAAAGACGACCAGATCAAGGAGTTCGAGCACGAGTGGGAACTCAACTTCGCCATTCCGCTGCAAGGCGTCGGTCGGTTCCGCGCCAACGTCTTCAAGCAGCGCGGCGAGGTGTCGATGGTGATCCGCTACATCAAGGGCGACATTCCCCAAGTCGAGGAACTGGGCCTGCCGCCGCTGTTGCGGCAAGTCGTGATGGAAAAGCGCGGCCTGGTCCTGTTGGTGGGGGCCACCGGCTCCGGCAAATCCACGACTCTCGCGGCGATGATCGATCACCGCAACTCCAGCGCGCCGGGCCACATCATCACCATTGAGGACCCGATTGAATTCACCCACCAGCATAAGAAATCGGTGGTCGCCCAGCGTGAGATCGGCATCGACACCCGCACCTACGAACACGCCCTGCGCAGCGCCATGCGCGAAGCGCCGGACGTCATTCTGGTGGGCGAGGTCCGCGCCCGCGAAGTGATGAAATACGTGCTGACCTTCGCCGAGACCGGCCATCTGGTGTTGTCCACCCTGCACGCCAACAACGCCAACGGTGCTTTGGAACGCATCGTCAACTTCTTCCCCGAGGACGCCCGCTCGCAACTGCTGATGGATCTGTCGCTGAACCTGCGCGCCATCATCTCGCAACGGCTGATCCGCTCGTTGGAAGGCGGATTGGTGCCGGCGGTGGAAGTGCTGCTGAACACCCCTTACATCGCCGATCTGATCCAGAAGGGCAAGATCGACTACGTCAAGGACGCCATGGAGCAGTCCACCGAATCGGGCACCCAGACCTTCGATCAGTCCCTGTTCAAGCTGTACAAGGACGGCAAGATTTCCCGGGATGAAGCGATCAAGAACGCCGATTCCAAGAATAATGTGGGTCTGCAAATCCGCCTGGCCGAAGGCACGAGCGGCGGCGGCAAGTCGTCCGCCTCGGCCGATTTAGCCCTCCACGACGAGGAAGATAACCGGGGGCGGTCGTTTTGAGCCGCAGGCCGGGCGCGCTGGCCCGCCGCATGGCGGATATCGCGCCATTTCACGTCATGGCATTGCTGGCCCGCGCCCGGGAACTGGAAGCCACCGGCCGATCAATCGTGCACCTGGAAATCGGCGAGCCGGATTTTCCGACCGCCGCGCCGATCCTCGCCGCCGGCCAACGGGCGCTGGCGGAAGGCCGCACCCGCTACACCGCCGCCGCCGGCTTGCCGGAGTTGCGCCAAGCCATCAGCGATCATTATCGGGAGCGCTACGGCGTCGAAGTGCCGGCCCGGCGCATTCTGATCACCCCCGGCGCCTCGGGCGCCCTGCAACTGGCGACGGCGGCCACGATCGATCCCGGCGACCGGGTGTTGCTGGCCGATCCGGGATATCCCTGCAACCGGCAGTTCGTACGGCTGGTGGAAGGCGAAGCCGTCGGCGTTCCGGTCGGACCGGAGACCGGCTATCAACTGACCGCCGACCTGGTGGATCGGCATTGGGACGAACGGACCACCGTCGTCCTGCTGGCCTCGCCGGCCAATCCCACCGGCACGGTGCTCCCACCCCAGGATCTGGCGGCGCTCGTCACCACGGTTGAAGCGCGCGGCGGCCGGGTGATTATGGACGAGATCTATCACGGACTGGTGTACGGCGCGCCGATTCAGACCGCGCTGGCCTATTCAGAGCGCGTCTGGGTCGTCAACAGTTTTTCCAAGTACTACGGGATGACCGGGTGGCGGCTGGGTTGGCTGGTGGCGCCCGAAGCGGGCGTCGGCGCGGCGGAGAAACTGGCGCAGAACCTGTTCCTGGCCGCATCCACGCCGGCGCAGTACGCGGCGCTGGCCGCCTTCACGCCGAAGGCGGCGGCGATATTCGCCGAGCGCCGGCGGGAGTTCCAGGCGCGGCGGGATTTTCTGCTGCCGGCTCTGCGCGAGTTGGGGTTCGAGATTCCCATCACTCCCGACGGCGCGTTCTATCTCTACGCCGACTGTGGTCGGTTCACCGACGACAGCCAGGCGTTTGCGCTGCATCTTCTGGAGAACGCGGGCGTCGCCATCACCCCGGGCCTCGATTTCGGCGACCATCAGCCGAACCGGCACGTCCGCTTCGCCTATACCAACGCCATCCTCTGTCTGGCCGAGGGCGTGGAGCGGTTGCGGGAAGCGCTGCGGGGTTGAAAATCCGTGCCTCGGCGTTTCCGGGCGCGCGGTCTCAGGCATTGGCACGCCACAGCGCGGCGACCAACAACAGCGTGACGATCATTACCGTTCGGCCCACCACGGGCCAGCGGTGCAGGCGCTGCTCCAGGCGCGACAGCGCGAGCGGAAGAGCAGGGAACGCCCGTCCGCGCGGGCGCGTTCCCGGCACCCGTGCGGGCCACCCGGGTCGGCGTGGGAGTCGGGGCCACAGCCTCCACGCAACGCCGGCCAGCAGCAAACCCAGCGCTGGGGGCCACAGAGCGGCGGCTATGGCGTCGAGTGAAAAAGCTTGCGCGACGATTCGTTCCACCGACCAGAACCACGGCACCCCCAGCAGAAGCACGATCAGAACCCCCCAGGCCTCCCAGATTCCCCGCTCGCCCTCCGGACGAGGGTCTGGCTGGATCGTCCAGGCCAGGTAGAGAAACCGGGCCATCAGCAGCGTGGTGGCCACGGCGCCGAGGGACAGGGCCGGCCCGATCCATGAGCCGTGCACGGTCTGCGCCACGGCCAGGTCCAGAGCGGTTTTGGCCAAAGCCCCGCTGGTGCCGGGCGCACCCGCCAAGGCCAACGCCGGCCACCAGAGGATCACCCAGGCCAGGCGGCGCGACGACCCGCCCGCGGTCGCCATAACGCCCACGCCCAGAAACAGCGCCCCCTTGGCCAGACCATGATGCAGGACCAAGACAGCCAGCCCCGTCCAGGCGACCGGTCCCGCCCTGGGCTCCAGCACGGCGACGCCGGCCAGCAGCGTCGCCAAGCCCATCTGGCTGATGCTGGACCAGGCCAGCACGGTCTTGGGGTCGCGCTCGGGCAGCCCCATGAATATCCCATAAAAGGCCGCCGCCAGACCCAGACCCACCAAAGGTAGCCCCCAGGCCGTCAGCTCCGCCGACTCCGGGGACGCCACCCGCCACCAGCCCAGGAGTCCGGCCTTGATCATCGCGCCGCCGAGCACCGCGCTGGCGGGTACGGGGGCCACGGGATGAGCCACGGGCAACCAGCCGTGCAAGCCGAGCACGCCCAATTTCATGCCGAAACCCGCGGCGAACAGCGCCATGGCCAGCGGCGTTCCGGCCATTCCGGCGAATTCCAACCGCGGCCCGACGGCGGAAACCGCCGCCAGGGCGACGGCGGTAAACAGGCAGGTCTCCCCAACCACCATCATCGCCAGATACAGACGCCCGGCGCGCAGAGCCCGGTCGGTGCCTTCATGGATCACCAGACCGTAAGCGGCGAAGGTCATCAGGGCAAAACAGGTATAAAAGGCCAGTAGATCCTGGGCCAGAATCAACCCCAGATTGCCGGCCATGGCCGCCAGCCAGAACCCGGCGAACAGCGCGCGCCGCTCCGCGCCGGCGATCCAACGGTCGGCGAACCAGCCGGCCAACCCCCAAAGCAGGGCCGCCGGCAGCAGGAAGGCCCGAGCGACGGGGTCCATGCCGAAGCCGACCTCCGTGGGTGGTCCGCTCCCCGACAGCACCGCGCCCGAAGGCACCAGCAGGGCGGCCAACAGCGCCGGCAGCGCCGCCCAAGGCATGAGGCGCATGGCCCAGGAGCGGGTGATGGGAACGCCCAGTAACGCCAGCGCCAGCCAGGGCGCCGCCAAAGCGCCGCCCAGCAACGCCGTCGCCGCCGACGCGGGTAGCGTCGCGCCGATTGAGGCGTCGATCACGCCCCACCCAGGGGATAGGCCAGCAAACGACCGAAGGGAGCCGATAGCAGGCCCAAAGCCCACGCCCCCAAGGCCAATGCCAGAGCGATCATGGCTAAAGCGGTGGGCGGGCGAGACACGGCAACCGGCGGGACCGCTGGGGTTAACGGTCCAGCCAGCGCCCGGAACAGATAAGCGGCGGTCAGCACGGTGCCGCTCAAAATCACCGCCACCCAGATCCAGGCCTGCGCCGCCAGAGCCGATTGCAATAGCCACCACTTGCCCGCGAAGCCGCCGGTGGGCGGCAGACCGATCAGGCTGGCGCTGGCCAGGGCGAAGGCCAGCCAGGCCCACGCGGGTCCGTTTTGTGGCCCGCCGAGCCGACCGATGCGGTCGTGTCCTCGCGCGCGCACGATGCACCCGGCGGCCAGGAATAAAGCGGCCTTGGCCAGCCCGTGCGCCAGGACCAGCAGCAGCGCCCCGCGCCAGGCCCGCTCCGCCAGTACTCCGCTGCCGACCAGCGGAAAAACCAGCATCCCGTAGCCGAGTTGCGAGACGGTGGAATAGGCGATAAGCATCTTGAGGCGGCGTTGCAGTAGAGCCTGCGTCCCTCCCCAGAGGATGGCGGCCGCTCCCAGGCCGCCGAGCACCAGGGCCGGTCCGCCGTCCAGCAGTACGGCGAAGGGTCCGAACCACAGCCGGACCATGAGATAGAAGGCGCCGGCCACCACCACGCCCGACAGAACCGCGCTCACCGTGGCCGGCGCGCGGCCATGGGCCGCGGGCAACCAGAAATGCAGGGGAAACACCGCTCCTTTAAGCAACAAACCCAAGGTCGCCAGCGCGGCGGCGAGAACGGTGGTCGGGCCTGAACTCAGCACGCCGGCCATCTGCTCCAGATCCAGGACACCGTACTGACCGTAGAGCAGCGCAACCCCCAGCAAGTAGATGGACGAGCCCAGCAAGGTAGCCAGAAAATAGCGCCAGGCGGCGGCCAGGGCTGGACCGCCGGCCAGGGCGATGAGCCCCACGGCCGCCAGTGAAACGAACTCCAAGGTCACGTAAAGATTGAACAGGTCGGCGGCCAGGAACAGAGCGTTCAGCCCACCCCAGAGGAATAGCCAGAGCGGCCAAAAATACCGGTCGGCCTCCGACGGCGGTTTTTCCGGTTTCTCCGCCGCGCGGTAGACGGCGGCGGCACCGACCACCAAGGCCGTGAGTAGCAACATGCACGCGCTCAGGCCGTCCAGCCGCCAACCGATGCCCAAGGGAGCGCCCCAGCCGCCCAGCTCCTGACGCCAGCTTCCCGTTTCGAGCGCCTGTCGGGCGACGGCCAGCGCGGCCCCCAGCGTCAAAAGCCCCGTGCCCAGGGTCAACGTCGGCCCGGCTCCGGGACGGACGAAAGCGCCGATGGCCGCGGCCAGAGGCAGGACGGCAAGGATCACTGCCCCGATGTCGCCGCCGTTCACGACCCGTCCGTGCGTCGCTTTCCGCCGGTGCCGCGCCCGAACGCCGCCAACCGCGCCGCCAGGGCCAGAGCGACCGCCGTGGTGCTGACGGTGACCACGATGCCGGTCAGCACCATGGCGTGAGGAACCGGATCCAGGGGTTCGGCGAGCCGGGCCACGGTCACCAGCAACAGAAACACGGCGGTGGTGAGGACGTTCAAAGCCAGGATCTTGCGCAGTGGATGGCGGCAGACGAACAGGCCGTGCAGCCCCAGAACGAACAGCACGGCGGCCAGCACGAGGTATGGGGTCACGGTGTGGGTCCCCGATCCCACCGTACCGGCGGCTGCCCGCCCAGGTAGAGGGCAAACAACAGCAGCGCGATGGACAGCCCGGCGGTCAGCTCCAGCAGCAGAATCAACGGGCCGGCGAGAGCTGGAGGATACTGGAAGAAGTCCTGGCCCACCGCCAGTACCCCGACGGCCGCGGCCAGCATGGCGAGCAATCCCAGCGCCAGGATCCAGCGCCAGGGACCGTGCTCGTCGCTCGTGAGCCAGGGACGAGCTCCGGCCAGCAGCATCAGGATGCCGCCCGCACCCAGGACAGCGCCGGCGGGAAAAGCGCCGCCCGGCGCATGGCCGCCACGCCAAAGCAGGTAGGTGGAAGCCAATACGAAGGCTGGAAACAGCAGGCGGCCCAGGGCGGGAAGCGCGGGCGAGGGTGCGGTGGGTGCCAACGGTTGGGACAAGGTTCCCAGAGACCAGATCACCACCGCGCCCAAGAGCAGGATGCCGATTTCCAACAGGGTATCGAAGGCCCGGAAATTGAGCAGCACGGCGGTCACCGGATTATCGACTCCGGCCAGTCCCAGAGCCGCCGCCGTCTCCACGCCCAGGCCCGGCGCTGGCAACCGCCAGGCCGCCAAGCCGAGCAGGCTCAGCAGAACGATGGCGGTCGGCATCCAGAAGCCCGGAGCCCACCTTCGGCGACGATCGACGTCCGGCGATCCGTCTGCTTCCGGCCACCGGCTCAGGGCGGACAGCAGCAAGGCGCCGGTGATGCCGGCACCGATAGCCGCCTCGGCCAAGGCGATATCGGGAGCGTCCAAACGCACCCAGGCCAAAGCCATCAGCAGGCCGAACACCATGAAGCTCACCACCGCGCGAAACAAACCGGTTCCATGCATCGATTGCCAGGCGAGCCAGCCGAGCCCCACAGCGAGCAGCAGATCGAAGGCCACCGTCGCCCAAGCCATCACAGTCCCCAGGGTTTGATGCCCCGTACCATCGCCGTGCGGGCGATCAGACCCGCACCGGTGGCGGAGGCGATCAACATCAATATCCAGATCAGCAGCAACTTGAGGGTCATCGCCAGACTCCCGGACTGTAGGCCCAGTCCCAGGCAGACGAGGCCCAGGCCCACATTGTCGCCCTTGGCCAGGGCGTGCAGGCGCGTGTACACATCGGGGAAACGCAACAGTCCCAAAGTGCCGGAGAAAAAGAACGGCATGCCGAGCAATACCAGCAACCCCCCGAACCACTCGACAACTCTCATGGCCGGTCTTCCTCTTGCCGGTCGTTGCCGGTGGGCGTTTCCAGGGCATGCCAGGCGCGGCTGACGAAGGTTACCACCGCCAGCGCCGACAGCAACGCGAAGACCAATGCCACATCCACCAAGGTCGGTCGGTCGGTCACGACCGATAGCAGCAGCACGATGACGACCACTGAGGTGGAAAACATCTCCGCCGCCAGCATGCGGTCCGCCGCCGTGGGACCGCGCAACACCCGCGTCAGTCCCACGAAGATATTGAGCAGCAGCAGCAGCGCCAGAAGCGGATAGATTTCAGTCATGGATCGTGAGTCCGAACAGCCGCGCCACATGCCCTTCCAGGTGCCGTAAACCGGCCAGGGCGCCGGAGGAACTGTCCAGGAGATGGACGGTCAGCGCCCGGTCGGCGATATGCACGCACAAGGTTCCGGGCATCAGATTGATCAGATTAGCCAGAAAAATGCGCGACCGGCCCGGCGGCAGTCGCCAGAAATAATCCACCAGCGTCGGCTGCAAGGGCCGGCGGGGTTGAAGCGCGCGCCAGGCCACGTCCACCGCGCTGCGCAAGGAAAACCAGATGAAGACTGGAACGAACCGCGGCAGCCTGCTCGGGCGCCAGGGCCAGGATGCGTCGCCCCGAAACGGGTTGAACGCGGCGGCGGCGATAATCGCGGGTGCACCCCAGAGCCAGGAGGCGAGATTCCCGGCGGTGAGGATCGACCAGATGGCGGCATAGGCGACCAAGCGCGCCGCCAGGCCGATGCCATGGCGTTGCCCGCTCGCTAAAATCGCTGGAATGGATGTGATCCCGTGGGCCATGCGTGAATAGGTTGCGATCATGATTGTAATATCGCGGCCAAGGTGCTATCACCTGCAAGTTAATATACCATGTTATAGAGTCTATCATGGCTCTGCTCGGCAAGCTGACCGATATCCCGAGCACCGCCTTTGCTCTATCTGGCCACGTCCGATCCCCGCTAACCCCTAAGCACAATCACGTTAGCGCCAACCCTCGGCAAGTATCGTTCCCAGTGATCTCGAGCAAGTGGCGTTCGAAATGAATTGTTTTTGGAATAGGGAACGGGTGTTCTGTCAACTGGACG
>REEE01000231.1 GCA_007695245.1 Candidatus Competibacteraceae bacterium
CGGCATGACTTTGACGAACTTCGGCAGCAGGTCGCGCCAGTGCTCCAGGACCCGATGGGCGGGCGCGCTGCCGGTGTGGACGTAGTGGCGGGCGATCAGGACGTGCAGGCGCCGGGCGTCGTGGCGGAGCATGTCCCGCGGCAGTTCGGCTTCAGCCAGGGCACGCCAGTCGTCGCGCAGCGCCCGGACGTTCAGCGTGTCCTCGGTGTCGTTCAAGGGTTCCAGCGCGACCATGGCGGGATTGGCGCGGCGGGCGAAGTCGCCGGCCTCGTCCAAGACGTAGGCGAGGCCGCCGCTCATGCCGGCGGCGAAGTTGCGCCCGGTCGGTCCGAGCACCACCACCACGCCGCCGGTCATGTACTCGCAGCCGTGGTCGCCCGTGCCTTCCACCACCGCCAGCGCCCCGGAGTTGCGCACGGCGAAGCGTTCGCCGGCGACCCCGCGGAAGTAGCATTCACCGGCGATGGCGCCGTACAGGACGGTGTTGCCGACGATGATATGCTCTTCGGCGCGACGCGGGCTGGCGGCCGGTGGCCGGACGATCAGCCGCCCGCCGGACAGGCCCTTGCCGACGTAGTCGTTCGCCTCGCCGCTGAGGTCCATGGTGACGCCTCGGGCCAGGAAAGCGCCGAAGCTTTGGCCCGCCGTGCCGCTGAGAGTGATGTGGATGGTGTCGTCCGGAAGACCGTCGTGGCCGTAGCGGCGGGCGATTTGGCCGGACAGCATGGCGCCGACGGTGCGGTCGGTGTTGTGGACCGGAGTTTCGATCCGCACCGGCCGCCGGGCCTCCAGGGCCGGTTGGGCCTGGGCGATCAAGTGATGGTCCAGGACGTTGGCCAATCCGTGTTCCTGTTCCTCGCAGTGGTAGATCGCAGCGCCGGGCGGGGCGGGGGGCACCGCCAGCAGCCGGCTGAAGTCCAGCCCGCGGGCCTTCCAGTGGTGGATGGCCCGGCGCATGTCCAGACGGTCGGCGCGACCGATCATTTCGTCGAAGGTGCGGAAACCGAGCTGCGCCATCCACTCCCGCACCTCTTCGATCACGAAGTGGATGAAGTTGATGACGTGGGCCGGTTGGCCGGGGAAGCGCCTGCGCAGTTCCGGGTCTTGCGTGGCGACCCCCACCGGACAGGTGTTGAGATGACACTTGCGCATCATCACGCAGCCGGCGGCGATCAGGGCGGCGGTGCCGAAACCGAATTCGTCGGCGCCGAGCAGGGCGCCGATCACGACGTCCCGTCCGGTGCGCAGCCCGCCGTCCACCTGCACGGCGATGCGCCCGCGCAGTTCGTTGCGCACCAGGGTCTGGTGGGTTTCGGCCAGACCGATTTCCCAGGGTGAGCCGGCGTTCTGAATCGAGGTCAGCGGGCTGGCGCCGGTGCCGCCGTCTTCGCCGGAGATGGTGACGTGGTCGGCGTGGGCCTTGGCGACCCCGGCCGCCACCGTGCCGACGCCGATTTCGGAGACCAGTTTGACGCTGATGGCCGCCTTTGGGTTGACGTTCTTCAGATCGAAGATCAGTTGCGCCAGATCTTCGATGGAGTAAATGTCGTGATGGGGCGGTGGTGAGATCAGACCGACGCCCGGCGTGGAGTGGCGAACCCGGGCGATGAAGTCGTCCACCTTGTGGCCGGGCAATTGCCCGCCTTCACCGGGCTTGGCGCCCTGGGCCATTTTGATCTGAATGGCGTCGGCGTTGACCAGATACTCAGCGGTCACGCCGAAGCGGCCGGAGGCGACCTGTTTGATCGCCGAACGGCTGGAGTCGCCGTTCTCCAGCGGGAGGTAGCGACTGGGATCCTCGCCGCCCTCGCCGGTGTTGGAGCGTCCGCCCAGGTGGTTCATGGCGATCGCCAGGGTGGTGTGCGCTTCCCAGGAAATGGCACCGAACGAGATAGCACCCGTCGCCATGCGCTTGACGATTTCTCCGGCCGGCTCGACTTCATCCAGAGTCAAGGGCTGGCTGGCCAGGCGGAGTTCGAACAGGCCACGCAGGTTGCGCAGCCCGTCGCGCTGGTCGTCCATCACCCGGCTGTAGTCCTTGTACTGGGCGTAGTCGCCGGCGCGCACCGCATGTTGCAGCAGCGACACCGTTTCCGGGGTCCAGGCGTGCCGTTCGCCGCGCAGCCGATAGGCCAGCTCGCCGCCCACGTCCAAAGCATTGCGGTACAGCGGCGCATCGCCGAACGCTTGATGGTGGCGGCGCACGGCTTCCTGGGCGATTTCAGCCAGGCCGACGCCCTCGATCACCCCCTGGGTGCCGGTGAAGTAACGCTCCACGAACTCGCTGGCCAAGCCCACGGCTTCGAAGATCTGCGCGCCGCAGTAGGACTGGTAGGTGGAAATGCCCATCTTGGACATGACCTTGAGAATACCCTTGGCCAAGGCCTGGGTGTAGCGGTCGTGGACCTCGGTCTCGGTCGGGGCGCGCGGACCGCGGGCGAGCGCGGCGGACAAGGTGTCGAAGGCCAGCCACGGGTTGATGGCCTCAGCGCCGTAGCCGGCCAGCAGGCAGAAGTCGTGAACACGCTTGGCCTCGCCGGTTTCCACCACCAGTCCGACCTCGGTGCGCAATCCAGCCCGGATCAGATGATGGTGGACGGCGGCGGTCGCGAGCAGGGCGGGGATGGCGATGTGATCGGCGTCCAAGCCCCGGTCGGAGAGGATCAGGATATTGTCGCCGCGCCGCACCACGTCGGCCGCCTCGCGACACAGATCTTCCAACGCCCGGGCCATGCCCTCGGCTCCGCGCCCCACTGGATACGTCATGTGCAGAGTGCGGGTGCGGAAGGCCCGGTCGACGTGGTACTCGATGCGGCGGACCCGTTCCAGGTCGACGTTGGCCAAAATCGGGCGCTTGACCTCCAGACGCTTCTGCGTGCCCGCGCTGCCCGGATCGAGCAGGTTGGGCCGGGGGCCGATGAACGACACCAGGGACATCACCAGCGCTTCACGGATCGGGTCGATGGGCGGGTTGGTGACTTGGGCGAATTTCTGCTTGAAGTAGTCGTAGAGCAGTTTGGGCCGGTCGGACAGCACGGCGGGTGGGGTGTCGCGACCCATGGAGCCGATCGGGTCGTCGCCGCTCGCCGCCATCGGATCGAGGAAGGCGTGCACGTCTTCCTGAGTGTAGCCGAAAGCCTGTTGGCGGCGCAGCAGGGTCTGCGGGTCGGGCGCCATCGGCCCGACCTCGGTCGGTAGATCCTGCAAGCGGATCTGCGTGGCGTCCAGCCAGTCTTGATAAGGCTGGGCGGCGGCCAACTGCGCCTTGATCTCGGCGTCGTCGATGATCCGGCCCTGCTCCAGATCGATCAGCAGCATCCGGCCCGGTTGCAGCCGCCACTTCTGGACGATCTGGTCGTCCGGAATGGTCAACACCCCCATCTCCGAGGCCATGATCACCCGGTCGTCGGCGGTCACCAGATAGCGGGCCGGACGCAGGCCGTTACGGTCCAGGGTGGCCCCGATCTGGCGACCGTCGGTGAAGGCGATGGCGGCCGGCCCGTCCCAGGGCTCCATCAGCGCCGCATGGTATTCGTAGAAGGCGCGGCGCTCGGGGTCCATCAGCGGGTTGCCGGACCAGGCTTCCGGCACCATCAGCATCATGGCGTGCGGCAGCGAGTAACCGGCGGCCAGCAACAGTTCCAGGGCGTTGTCGAAGGTGGCGGAGTCGGAGGCGCCGTCGCCGATCAGCGGCCACAGTTTGTCCAGGTCGGCACCCAGGCGCTCGGAGCGCATGTTGTGGCGGCGGGCCTGCATCCAGTTGATGTTGCCGCGCAGGGTGTTGATCTCGCCGTTGTGGCACAGATAGCGAAACGGGTGGGCCAGCGCCCAAGTCGGGAAGGTGTTGGTGGAGAAGCGCTGGTGGACCAGGGCGAGGGCCGAAGTCAGGCGCTCATCGCGCAGATCGGGGTAGTACACACCCAGATTACGCGCCAGGATCATGCCCTTGTAAACAATCGTGCGGGACGACAGCGAAGCGATGTAAAACCGCGAATTATCGACCCCGCTGTCCCAAATCGCATGGTGCGCCTGCTTGCGAATCACAAACAACTTGCGCTCGAAGGCGTCGCCGTCCGGACAGGCGGGACCGCGTTGGATGAAGGCTTGGCGGATCACCGGCTCGGTGGGGCGCACGCTGCGGCCCAGGCAAGAGTTGTCGATGGGCACATCGCGCCAGCCGAGGAAGACCTGACCTTCGGCGGCGGTGGTGCGTTCCAGGGCGGCTTCGGCGGCGGCGCGGGCCGCGTCCTCGCGCGGCAGGAACACCATGCCGACCGCATAATCGCCCTCCAGCGGGAGATTCAGACCTTGCTCCGCGCACTCGGCGCGCAGGAAGGCATCAGGGATTTGCAACAGAATGCCGGCACCGTCGCCGGCCAGTGGGTCGGCGCCGACCGCGCCCCGATGACTCAAGTTGGCGAGGATTTCCAGTCCCTGGGTAACCGTCTGGTGAGTTTTGCGGTTCTTGATGTCGGCGATGAAACCGATCCCGCAGGCGTCGTGTTCGTTGCGCGGGTCGTACAGGCCCTCGGCGGCGGGCAGGCGAGTCAAAGTCATGGTCGTTCCTCAAATAACAGGCTGACAGCCTCCCTGCCTGGACGATCGCACGGTCTTGCCGGGTCGTTGCTCAAGCTCAAGACCGTGATAGTCCCCAATAGATTCCGCATACTACCGACCCCTTGACTCGTCGCGCAACCGTCGCGGGGCGCGAGAGCCGCCGGTTTGCGCGGCGGCGCGGTTTCTTCAGACGACCCCTTGGTCGATCATGGCGTCGGCGACTTTGCGGAAACCGGCGACATTGGCACCGAGCACCAGATTGCCGGGAGCGCCGAATTCCTTGGCGGTCTCGCTGGCGGTGTGGAAGATGCCGGCCATGATGCGCTGCAACCGGGCATCCACTTCCTCGAAGGTCCACTGGATCATGCTGGCGTTCTGGCTCATTTCCAGTTGGCTGGTGGAGACGCCGCCGGCGTTGGCGGCCTTGGCCGGCCCATAGGCGATACCCGCGGCCAGGAAAGCGTCGATGGCCCCCTGGCTGGATGGCATATTGGCACCTTCGGAAATACAGATACAGCCATTTTTCAGGAGTTCCCGAGCGTCGTCCTCGTTGACTTCGTTCTGAGTCGCGCTGGGAAAGGCGGCGTCGCACGGCACGCCCCAGACGCCGTTGCGGCCGGGGGGATAGTCCTCGACCGGGGTGTAGACCGCGCCGCGATGCTCTTCGACGTAGCGGCTCAGCCGCGTTCGTTCCACCTCCTTAAGGCGCTTGAGGAGTTCCAGATCGATGCCGCGCTCGTCGTAAATCATGCCGTTGGAATCGCTGACGGTGACCGGGGTAGCGCCGATCTGATAGAGCTTTTCGATGGTGTAAATGGAGACGTTGCCGGAGCCCGATACCGCGCAGGTTTTGCCGGCCAGCGAATCGCCGCGCTCGGCCAGCATGTTTTGCGCGAAGTAGACCGCGCCGTAGCCGGTGGCCTCGGTGCGCACCAGGGAACCACCCCAGTTGAGACCCTTGCCGGTCAATACGCCTTCGTAGCGCCCGGTCAGGCGTTTGTACTGGCCATAAAGGTAGCCGATCTCGCGGCCGCCCACGCCGATATCGCCGGCCGGCACGTCGATGGTCGGGCCGATGTGCCGGTACAGTTCGGTCATGAACGACTGGCAGAAGCGCATGATTTCGTTATCGGACTTGCCTTTGGGGTCGAAGTTGGACCCGCCCTTGGCCCCGCCGATGGCCAGACCGGTCAACGCATTCTTGAAGATCTGTTCGAAGCCGAGAAACTTGATGGTGCCGGCGGTGACGTTCGGGTGAAAACGCAGGCCGCCCTTGTAGGGGCCGAGCGCGGAGTTGAACTCGACGCGGTAGCCCTTGTTGACCTGAACCTGACCCCGGTCGTCGACCCAGGAGACCCGGAACAGGATCTGGCGTTCGGGTTCGACGATCCGTTGAATGATATTGTGTTTCTGGTATTTGGGATTGCGGTCGAGCAGGGGTTTGAGGGAGTTCAGCACTTCCTCGGTGGCTTGGTAGAATTCCGCCTGGGCGGGGCTGCTTTGCTTGAGGTATTTGATCGTGTCAGTGATATAGGACATACGGGGATTTTCCTGATCGTTTTGGGTTTTTGAGTCGCGGCTTCGAATCGTTTTCAGCGGGTATTGCCGGTTTGAAAGCGGCGAAAGTTTACT
>REEE01000273.1 GCA_007695245.1 Candidatus Competibacteraceae bacterium
CGCCGGCCCGCAAGCTCCCCCCCCACAACCCGCTCGCTTCTTAAGGAACATTTGGTTGGTTACCCGAAGAGCAACCAGACGATCATTGTCTACTATGTTTTATCCGCTAGCAAGAGAATTTTTCGCTTCCCTGCTTTATCCCTCAGATCGCAACTTTGCGTTGGCCAAGGAGGGGCGGATTATAGGCAGAACAGCCGGCGCGTCAAGCCAACTCGCCAAATTTTTACGCCCAGTGCGCCAGTTCGCGCAATGCCCGCGCAAACGGCGTCTCGGCGGTAAAACCCAACATGCGCCGCAGCGCCTCCGGGTCGCCGAGCGAATGCCGGATATCGCCGATCCTCGCGGCGGCGTGCTCCGACGGCGGCGAGCCGGGAAACAGTTCCCGATAAATCGCTAGAACCCGGTTCAAGGAGACCGCACGACCCGTACAGACATTGTAGCGACCGCTGGCGACACCCGGTCGGTTCAGCGCTTCGCCATTGGCCCGGGCCACATCACGCACCGCAATAAAGTCTCGGGTTTGTTCGCCATCGCCGTACACAGTGACCGGCAGCCCGCATCGGAATCGTTCGGTAAAGATGGATAGCACCCCCGAGTAGGGGGAACTGGGATCCTGACGCGGGCCATAGACATTGAAATAGCGCAGGCAGATGGCCTCCAGTCCGTAGCTGGCCGCATAGCCCAGCAACATGATCTCGGCCGCCAGTTTGGCGGCGGCATACGGGGATTGGGGTTGCGGCGTCGCCGATTCCCGGTTGGGCAATACTTCGGTCGCGCCATACACGGCGGCCGAGGAGGCGAACACCAGGCGCCGGCAGTCAAATTCAAGGCATAGTCGGGCCAGGCTGTCGGCCATGGCTAGATTGAGACGGTAGTTGAGCGCCGGCTCGCGAAAGCTTTCCGGAACGCTGACCAGCGCCGCCAGATGCAAGACCCCGGCGGGACGGTATTTTTGGAACACAGCGCGCATCGCCGTCTCATCGCCCGCGTCGGCGAGCACCCACTCAAAATCGGGCAACGCACGCACGGCGGCCAGATTTTCCAGCCGCCCGGTTCGCAGATTATCGACGCCGACCACGCGCACGCCTCCCTGCCCGAGCAACCACTCCACGGAATGGCTGCCAATAAAGCCGGCCGCGCCGGTTACCAACACAGGCTGCGTCATGTGCCGCTCTCCAAAAAGTCAGGCCCGATGGTTAAGGTTAAGGATGCTTGTGGGACCGGAGCCTCTTACAATAATAGCTTTGCCGATGACCGCACACACCGTGACCACAGGTATCACCACCACCAACCGACCCTTTTCCGGGACTTTTCTGGCCCCACGCTACTGGCCGCTCTGGTTGGGGCTGGGTCTCATGAAAATCATGGCCGTGTTACCGTTTCGCTGGCAACTGGCCCTGGGCCGGACCGGCGGCCGCTGGCTCGGCCGAATCGCCCGCCGCCGTCGCCGGATCGCCGCGACCAATCTGGAACTCTGCTTCCCGGAACTGACCGCCGCGCGGCGCGCCGAGCTGCTGGAAGAACACTTCGCCGCACTGGGCATGGCCCTGTTTGAAACCGCCATGGCCTGGTGGGCAGCGGATGAAAAGCTGCGCGGGCTGGCGCGGGTCGAAGGCGTGGACCATTTGGAACGGGCCATGGCGCGCGGCAAGGGCGTCATTCTCTTGACCGGGCACTTCACTACCCTGGAACTGGGCGCTCGTTTTATCACCTGGCATCAATCGTTCCATGCTCTGTACCGGCCCCATAAAAACCCCCTGTACGAAACCGTGATGCAACGCGAACGCGAGCGGCGGTCGCGACTGCCGCCGCTGGCGCGTGAAGACTTGCGCGGCGTATTGCGCGCTTTCAAGCGCGGGCGCGCCGTCTGGTATGCCCCTGATCAGAACCACGGCCCGCGCAACAGCGTCTTCGTGCCGTTTTTCGGCATCCCGACCTGCACCATCACGGCTACGGCGCGGCTGGCGGCGTTGAGCGGCGCGGCGGTGGTGCCCTATTTCCCGCGCCGGTTGCCGGGAACGGAGGGTTATGAAGTCATCGTCCTGCCCGCCCTGGAAAACTTCCCCAGCGGCGATGTGACGGTCGATACCCGGCGCGTCAACGAGCTGCTGGAGAACGCCATTCGCCGGGCACCCGAGCAGTATCTGTGGGTGCATCGCCGCTTCAAGACTCGCCCCCCCGGCAGTCCGAGCGTTTACAACTTTTGAGTTCGAGCCTCTCATGTCCTATTGCGCCGATCTGCCGGCTGATCCGTAACGCCGCGCTGGCGAACCGCCCCCAGAATCATGGGCGAGCATGGCGCGGTTTGAAGCGCCATCCCCCCAGCCGCGCCCCGACTCTCAATCCGCCTACCCCAACTTCACCACCTTGATCATGTTGGTGTCGCCCGACACGCCGACCGGTACTCCGGCGCTGAACACCACGATATCGCCTTCCCGCGCCATGCCTTTGTTGAGCAGGAATTCAGCGGCGGACTCCAGCAGTTCGTCCACGGTGTTGATGGGACCCAATTGCAGCGGCGTCACGCCCCACACCAGGGCCAACTTGCGCAGCGTGGCCGGCTTCGCACTGAAGGCGATCAACGGCATCAGCGGCCGGAACTTGGCCAAGCCGAGGATGCTCGTGCCGCTGTGGGTATAGCCGACGATGTAACGGGCGCACACCTTATCAGCCAAATCGGTGGTGGCGAAGTGGACGGCGTCCTCGATCCGCAGGCAAGCCTTGGCCAACAATTCCTCCTGAGTCAGCACGTTCTTGTGCATCAACGTCTTGAAGACATCGCTGGCTTCGACGTTGCGGGCGATGGCCGCCATCATCCGCACCGCCGCGACCGGATACTGGCCGACGGCGGTTTCTCCCGACAGCATCACCGCGTCGGTCCCATCCAGAATGGCGTTGGCGACGTCGTTGGCCTCGGCGCGGGTCGGCCGGGGATTGACGATCATCGACTCCAACATCTGGGTGGCGGTGATCACCGGTTTGCCGGCGATGTTGCACTTGCGAATGATGGCTTTTTGCATGAGTGGCACGTCCTGCGGCGAGGTCTCCACCCCCAGGTCGCCGCGCGCCACCATGATCGCATCGGCCGCGGCGATGATGCCGTCAATATGACGGAACGCCTCCGGTTTTTCGATCTTGGCGATGATCGGAATCTTGCGGCCGTGCTCGCTCAGCATCACCTCGATCAACTCCTTGACGTCGTCGGCGTCCCGCACGAACGACAGCGCCACGTAATCCAGCCCGTGATCGTAGGCGAACTGCAAGTCCCGCCGGTCCTTGGCGGTGATCGCGGAAATGTTCAGCTTGATGTTGGGTAGATTGACGCCCTTGCGCGGCTTGAGCCGACCGCCGTTGAGCACTCGGGTAAAAATCTCCTGGCCCTCGACGCGTTCGACGGTCAGCTCGAACAATCCATCATCGATCAGCACCCGGGCACCGGGATAAACCTCCTCGTGCAGGCCGCCATGGTCGATGGCGACCTTCTTAACGCCGTCGTGGCTGCCGCCGACCAGATCGGTGGTGGTCAGCACCAGGGTTTCACCGGCAGACACGTCCAGAACCTCGCCGTCCAGCGCGCCGATCCGGATCTTGGGACCCTGCAAGTCCTGAAAGATGGCGATCTGCCGGTTCAGCATCCGCGCCGCCTCTCGCACCAGGCGCACCGATGACTCATGGTCCTCGTGGCTGCCGTGCGAGAAGTTCAGCCGGATCACATCCGCACCCTCCCGCAGCAACCCTTGGATGAGATCCGGATTGCGGGATTGCGGTCCCAGCGTCGCGACGATCGTGGTGAATTTGTCAGGGTTGGCCATGCGATTTGCCCTCGGATTCAAGTAGAAGAAAGACCTTTTTGGAATGGCCGCAAACCCAACGCGGCCCACGCGCGCGGCGCGATTGTGCGGCAAACGCCGCCGGGCGGATTACAATTGAGGGGCGTACTGCCCCAAACCCCTACGAGGTTTTCAATGACTGACGTTTTTACCCGTATTTTGCGGATCGATCTACCCGAAACCCTGCAAGCCGACGAGTCCGGCAAGAATCCGGCCTTTACCATCACCTTCGTCGCCGACGGTGAGATTCCCTTCGCGCAAGTGATCCTGCACGCGCCGGACGGCCAACACCTGCTCAACGGCGCCGCGATTCAGGCCGGCGCCGCGAGCGGCGGTGAATATCCCTACACTGCCAGCGTACCCGCCGGGCTGTTATGGCCGAATAATATCAACGTCCAGGTCGAAGGCTGCCGCAAGGCCGACATCCGCCAGTCCGGCGGCGGCGACTGGATCAAGGCATTCCGCCCGCTGCGCATCGCGCCGAACGCCAAGGTCAAGCCGAGCATCCGCATCGCGACCGGACCGGGCGACGCGCCGGTCAAGCTGTACTTCGGCATTCACAAGCACATGCACCAACCCTACTACAACACCACCGACCGGATGTATTGGGATGGCGAGAAGGATGGCATCTTCGGCTCGCGCGGCGGTCCCTACACCCATCTCATCCCCGCCGCCGCGCGCCAGTACATCGGCGGTGGCCTGCCGCACGCCGGGCTGTCGACCAGTTGGAGCGGCTCGCTGATCGAACAACTGGACCGCTGCGCCGCCGATGGGCTGTGCGGCGGACGCTTTTCCGGCTGGAATCACGACTTGCGTTCCCTCGCCCAGGAACAAACCGAACTGGGCCATCCCCGGGTGGACTTCGTGGCCTTCGGTTTTTTCCACCCGTTGATGCCGTTGATCCCCGACCGTAACATCGTCAAGCAGGTCGAGTGGCATCGCGCCATCATCCGTGCCGCGTTCGGGTTGGAGGCATCCACGGTGATGTTCCCGCCGGAAACCGCCTTCCACGTCCGCATGATTCCGGCGTTGAACCAGGCCGGGGTCAAGGCGGTGATCTACGACTCGATCCACCGCTTCCGGGCCTGTAAGGATTATCCCTACGCCGGGATCAACGAGGGGATGCTGCCGCCCAATCCCGCCGAGCAGGTCAATCCCCCGGTCGACGACTGGCTGCAACTGCACAACATCTGGGCCGGTTCGAAAATTTCGCCCAGCCTGCTCAAACCGGAGTACGTCCAGTACGAAGACCCGGACGGCAAGCTCCATCAAATCATCGCGGTACCGGCGGAGCGTTACCTGGGCAACGAGGACGCCCGCGGCGGGTTCGGGGCGCTGCAATATCCCGATGTGCTCGGTCAGGTTTACAACCACATCGTCGATACCGGCACGTTCGATCCGAAACATCCGCCGTTTTTCCTCCTCCACTCGGACGGCGACAACCACGGCGGCGGCGCCGACAGCTACTACAACCATAATACGGGACAACTCGTCCAATGGTTGCAGGGCGACCCGCGGTTCGAGCTGACCACGGTGCATGATTATCTCGATCGCTTCCCGCCCGACCCCGCCAAAGCCGCGCACATCGAACCGGGTTCCTGGAGCGGCGCGGACAACGGCGATCCGCAGTTCATGAAGTGGTTCAGCCGCTACGACCAGCCCTATTCGCCCGACCTGAACTCCTGGGCGGTGCTGACCGCGTTCCAAAACGTGGTGCATGCCTTGGAGGACGCCGTTCCCGGCAAACCGTGGCTGGACGACATCAGCCGGCTCATGCTGACCGCCGAGACCAGTTGCTACTGGTACTGGACCGGGCAGCACGAATGGGACCAGCAGGTCACCAACGCCGCCAATAAAGGTTATGGGATGGTCAAGAGCGAGGTCGATGCGCTGTTGGCCGCCGGCAAGGACCGTACCGGCCCGACGATTTTCCCGCCGTGGGTCACACCGGAAAATCCGGGCGGCAAACGCTGGGGCCAGGGTTGTCTGCTCGACGCGCCGCGCGAGGGGACGGTGCATACCTTCGTCCACGACATTTCCGGCCTGAAGCGGGTGACCCTGGTGTTGCGCGCCGCCACGGGCGAAAGCCGGATTCCGATGACCGACAACGGGCCGTATCCCTCACAGACCGGCGCGGCCATCACCGCCCAGTACTTCACCGCGAAATTGCCGGTCGGCGCGGGCGACGTGCGCTATTACCTCGAAGCCGAGGACGGCAAGGGCAACATCGCGCGTGGGGCGTTGGAGCGGGTGTATCTGGCGTAAGCGTTCAGCCCCCTCTCCCCCATTCATGGGGGAGAGGGCTGGGGTGAGGGGGTCAGGCGTGGATTCGACGACCCTCACTCCCTATTCCGCTAGC
>REEE01000097.1 GCA_007695245.1 Candidatus Competibacteraceae bacterium
TCCCGAATTTCCGCCGCTCTCGGACGGCCGCGCGGCGGAGGGGTGAGCGCGTCCGTTGGGTCCGGGCAAAATTTCGCAACAACCCAGCAACGTCACAACCGAGAGGAAACAACCCATGATCGACGCCGAACCCCACGCCGGAGCGTTGGTGGCCGCCTGCGCCAAGGAAGTCAGCTCGCACATTTTCGCTTATGCCCGCGACGCCGGGCTGGACCCACCCTCGTTTCTGCTGAGCGTCTCCGCCGTGCTGGCGTCTTCCGCGCTGGCGGCGCAACCCGAGGAACAATTGCCCGTCGCGTCCCGCCATCTCCAGGACGCCTTGCAATTGGTGCATTGCCTGCGGGGTGGCGAATCCGCAGCCAACGCCTGATTCCACGCTCAGCCAATCTGTCCGACACAACCGGTCGCGACCCGGCACAACCCTCCGCGCGGCGCGCGGAGGCTGGCGTGACGGAAGTGTGCTTACCAATTCCCGGTAGATTTTACATCTATCATGTAGGGCGGGTTAGCGCAGCGTAACCCGCCAAAACCGCAGCCAAATCGGCGGGTTACGGGCTGGTGCCCTAACCCGCCCTACAACTCTTAATCATAAAATCTATCGAAAAATGGTATCAGCCGGGACCGTGCGCCAGCTTCAGGCCGATGATGCCGGCCACGATCAACCCGAGGGAAACCAGCCGCATCGCGCTGGCGGAATCGCCGTAGAACAGGATACCCACGGTGAAAGTGCCCGCCGCGCCGATGCCGGTCCAGACGGCATACGCCGTGCCGATGGGAATGGTTTTCTGAGCCAGCCAGAGCAACATTACACTGGTGGCCATGCACGCCACGGCCACGGTCAAGCCCAGGCCCAACCGGCCCGGCGTTTGCGACAGTTTCAGGCCGACCGGCCAGCCGATTTCAAAAAGTCCCGCCGCGATCAAATAGATCCAGGGCATCGCCAGGTTCTCCTCCACATTCAGCCATTGCACGGGCTGGCGCGGCGCACTGGCCCTACCTGCACAATTTCATCAGGCGCGATTCGAGACAAGCCACGGGTTGGGAACCGGGTGATACACGGATGCGCGGGGCGCGCAAAGCGCGCCCCGCGCCAAGCCGAGCGCTTGATTTCAGGAGCTGGTACTTTCCTTCTTAGCCTTCTTTTCGGCCTTCTTTTCCTTCAGGGTCTTCGTGGGTTTCTTCTTGGTGTCTTTCTTGGTATCCGTGCCTTTACTCATTTTAATGTACTCCTCTCGATCCAGGTGGTTTGGGACAATCGACTCCTCTCTCGCTGGAGAAAGGAGTCCGGAAGGCCCCGTTAACATGCTGGCCGTCCGCCGATGGCATGTTAGCAAAGAATGAGGGGGATAGACCGTTTACCGGAGAGCCCGACGCCGGTGAGACGGCACGGACGGCGGCGCGGTCAGCGTCCCCTCATCCGCCCAGCAGGCGGTCGTAGATGCGGAAGCCCGCCAGATACGTGCCGATCGACGACCCGAAGCCGGCCAGAAAAAACACCAACAAGGTGCGCGAGACGCGATTTTTCCACCAACCGCGCCAGTGGGTCACGTCGCTGCGTAGCTGATGGAAATCTTCCACTCGTGGTTTGCGCAGCCACACCTCCACGGCGCCGGCGACCATGCTGGCACCGATCATCGGATTGAGCGAAGTCCACGGCGCCGCGAGGAAAGCCGCGCCGATGGTCACCGGATGCGCGCCGGCGAGCGTCGCGCCCAACGCCGAGAGGCCGCCGTTGATCAAAATCCAGTCCCACAACAGCAAAGCCCCGAGTTCGGGACTGCGCGAGAACCCGATCGCGAAACCGGTCAGCACGAGCGCCACGATCAACCATGGGATCAGCTTCGGCCAACGCGCCGGCGGCGACGTTTGTTCTAATTCGCGCTGGGTGACGCACGGTTCGGCGCAGCCCACGCCGCGCTCCAGATAATCGGCCATCCCTTTCAGGTGACCGGCGCCGACGACCGCCAGCACCCGGCGATAACCGTTCTCCCGCGCTTCCTCGCAGAGCCGCGCCGTCATATAGCGGTCGCGCTCGTCGATCAACGGTCCGTAGAGCGCCGTCTCGCGGTCGGCGAACTCCGCGAACGTCGTCTCCAGAATATCGCCCTCCTTGAGCCGTTCGATTTCCTCCTCGGTGACCTGCTCGCGCGAGACCACGCTGGCCAGCAACCCGCCGAGAATTCCGAAACGCTGCCACCACGGTACATTGCGGTAGATTCGCTTGAGGGTGATACCGAGATCGCGATCGATCAGCAGCACCGGGAGCTGGCGCGCCAGGGCACCGTCGACCGCCGCGCGCATCTCCGCCCCAGGCTCGATGCCGAACTGCTCCGCCAAGCGTTGCTGATACGCCCCCAGCGCCAGACTGACGGCCAGCATCCCCGCCTTGCCCTCGCGGAACACCCGGAACAGATTGGTTTGGCCCCAGACATCGGGTCGGGTCAGCGCCGCGTGGCGCGCCGGACACAGTTCCACCGCCACCGCGTCGAACCGACCGTCGTCGAGCATGCGCGCCACCGCATCGGCGCTGGCGCGGGAAATGTGGGCGACGCCCAACAGGGTGAATTCGGTCTCGCCGAACCGCACCACGCGGATCGGTTCCTGAATCATTGCTTCGGTCATGAGAGTTTCCAAAACAGTCGAATGAGGGCGGCGCCCCGCGAATTAGAAAAAATAATTTTGGTTCCAGGGTAATTTACCACCTATCAGTTCCTCATCACGGGGCAAACCCGATAAACGGGGGTAAAGGTTGTTGCATTTGCAGCTTGCGGTGGAGCGCGCGCAGACCCGGGTGAACCAGGCGGCATCGTGGATGGGCGGATCGATCCAGATTGGCGCGCCTGACCGGAGATTCCAGATTCGCGAGGTATGGAATATCCGGGATTTATGCCACGTGGCATATTCCGAGGGGGAAGAGCCGGGATTTATACCACGTGGCATATTCCGGAAGTTAATCTTGACGCCATCAGCTTTCACACATAACCTGTGTTCACAGTAACCGTGTGGAAGAATGATCATGAATATTACCCTGGCTGTCGATGAACAGGTGGTGGAACAAGCGCGCAAGGCGGCAAGGGCGATGGGTAAAAGTCTCAACCAGGCGGTGCGCGATTACCTCGAACAGTTAGCCGGCGCCGATCAGAACGCGCTTCAGGTCGAGAGGTTCGTCGAGTCCGCTCGGAACAGCCCTGGGCGGCTCGGCGGCTGGCGGTTTAATCGGGATGAATTGCATGACCGTTCGTAGTTTCATCGACACGAATGTGCTGATTTACGCGGACGCCGCCGACGAACCCATGAAACAGGCGCAAGCCATCGCGATTATTCAGGAACACCGACTGGCGCGCACCGGCGTCGTATCCACGCAGGTTCTACAAGAATTTGCCGCTACCGCCCTTCGCAAGCTGAGGTTGCCCCCCGAGCTGATTCGCGAACGTATGTTGTTTTACAACGGCTTTGAGGTGATCAACGCCTCAGTCCCCTTGATCGTGACGGCGCTTGATCTGCGGATGATCTACCCGCTGTCGTTCTGGGACGCGATGATCGTCCAGGCGGCTCGCGAAGCGTCCTGTACGATCCTGCTGTCGGAGGACCTGCAAACCGACGCCACGATTTCCGGAGTGCGCATCACCAATCCTTTTTTATGATTTCGTATAGATTCTGGACAATTCCCAAATGCCGCAGGTCAGCCTTGGGTAGGGCAAACAAGCGGGCATTCTGCTCCCCGTGAGCGGGTTGCATCATGCCTACCAACACCGAGGTCACGCCAGGAATGGAGCGGGCGAACTGGATCGCCTGAAGCGGACCGCTCAAGCCGGAGATACCGTGGTCCTCGTCGAGCGCGGGCGCGCCGACCAACTCGCCTTGCAACAGCGAACCGTTGGCGATGACGGTTAGGCCCAGGTTGTGTGCCGCTCGCAACAAGGACACGAGGCCCTCCGTTTTGGTGGCGACCTGGTTGCGTAACAGAATGGCCTCCGGCGCCCACAGCCCAACGGGCGCCTGGACGAAGCGGAAATGCCCATCGGAACCAGCAATGGCTTGCGCCATCGCGCACAGATCGGCCAGGGAAAGATAGTCGGGCGCGGTTTCCACCTGGCGGAAGCCACTCCACGCGGAAACCCCATAGGCGTCGATCCAACCCCGCAACACCAGTTCTTCAAGAACTTCCACGCACGAGGCAAAGGTCTGGCGGTATTCTTCGCGCCCCCGGGCCAACCGGAACGCATCAAGGTTATGCAGGAACAGGCAATCCACCGTCTCCAGTCCCAGCCGTTACCGTGACCTCTCCACTTGCCAGCGCAGATAAACTGGATCGAAGCAGAGTCCGTCAGGCAACACAGTCAAACACTCCAGACCATCGATATCGCCCACAGCCAGCGGCCCGATCACGGACGGGGGAACGATGCCGGCCTTCGTGGCGACAAAAATCTCGTTGCGGCGCGCCAAGCCATTGGTCTGCAACGCGGCGATCCCTTGGCCTACCGCCTGCTCGGCGTTGCCGTCCGCATAGTTGGGAGCGGTATCGATGACATTGCAACCCCGTGTCACCAGGTACTGGACCGCCGCAGAAAGTTGCCGCGTCCGCGAGGGGTGATCCATGGCTGAATAAGTCCCCAGACCCACGGATGACAACCAGCGCCCGCCGTCCTGCGTGAAATGGTCGGGGGCCAACTCGGGAAAGCGGTCGCGGAAGCGTTGCGTCCCGTCGGGCGTACATCGACCGCCGAGAGTCGGCACGCTAAATCGCCTCGATGAACTGGTTGACCAGAACGTGATCGGTCAGGGGCTGGAACTCTCCAGCGCCGAAGTGCGCGACATACTCCTGCCACGGTCCTTCGCAGAGTGGGTCGAGCAGGCAGGCACCGCAGGCGGCGGGCTTGGTTTTAATCTGGCCGCGCGCCGCGCTCCAGCGTCTCCGCGCCAACCGAGCGGCAGGTTGCCGAGCCCCGGATCGGCCTCGTCGAACAGGTCGGGGTGCGCGTCGAAGTGGATGCAAACCCAGCCCCGCAGGTCGGCTTGGTCCCACAGGCGCAGGCATTCCTGGTGGTGGACCACCGGCGTGCGCGGCGCGGGTCGGTGGGCGTCCAGCCAGACCTCTGGCCGTATAGCCAGTAATCCTTATTCCGATCCTCCAGGACCGTGCGCTCGCTGTCGAGGAAGAAGTCGAAATCCACGTCCCACAGGACGGCTGGTGGATTCATATCCAGAATACTGAGCGAAGAGTGGCCGCTCACAGGCCCAGCTCGCTATGCGAGCCGAGGCGGACGAGCTGTAACACGGCATCATTCGGCTTGCGGTAAATCAAGACCAGATCCGGCTTGATATGACAGTCTCGATGGTCTTGCCACTCGCCGCCGAGCGCGTGGTCACGGTGCTTCTCGGCCGGTGGCTGGTCGTTGGCCAGCGCTTCGACCAAGCGGACGAACTCGCGTTGCAGCGTCTGCCGGTGCGGGCCTTTGGCTTCGCGTTTCAGATCGCGCTTGAATTGACCCGACTGCTTAATCGTCCGCATCGAGCACGGCTTGCAGGTCGGCGAGCGTGACGGTTTCCAGGTCGCCCCGGCGTGCTTCCTTCATCGCCTTGATGGTGTCGGCGTTCGGCGCCAGCGGCTCGAAGGGCAATGCCTTCTCGCGGGCGACGCGGGTCAGCAGGAGGCGGAACGCATCGGACACGGTCAAGCCCATCGCCGCCAGCACGACGGTCGCCTCTTCCTTGATGTGGGCGTCGATCCGGGCACGGACCACGGCATTCGCGGGCATGGGGTTTTCCTCCAGATTTGTGGGCTATATTGTAGCCCAAATTCGCTGCTGGCGCGTGCGGCTAGCCGAACCGTAGCCATTGAGTGCGGCCCGGAACCAACGGCTCATGCCATTCACCAGCCCCATCGCGCACGGTCAATTCGCCGCCGCCGATAGGCAATGCTTCGATCCTGCCGATACTCGGTTGCCGCTGTAGCGCAGGATCGTCGATGCGGTATTGTTCGGTGGAGCCAACGACATGATGCCACCTCCCGGGCTCTTGAAAAGTCAAGTACAATCAATTTATGCCACGTGGCATATTCCGGAAGTTTGTTCGCGGATCGTTCGCGCCGCTACCGCCGCCCGCGCCAGTTCGCGCGCCGCCCGCTCCATCCGTCCGAACAGGGTTTGATACAACCCGCAATAGGGAT
>REEE01000139.1 GCA_007695245.1 Candidatus Competibacteraceae bacterium
AGGGGAGAGAGCAGCTTATTCATGCGCACCCTTCGAAGGTGAGAGCTAGTCACGGAGCGTCCGATAGCCGAGGATGGAACTCTGGAGCAGGGTGTCCAGACCACCACCCAGCCGGGATAGACCTTTCAGCTCCAGTTCCAGGTAAAAGGCGTTTTGCGAATCGACATTCCTGGGACTGTCGCGATACTGGCGCGTGACCGCCCGTAGCGCCCAACAACAATCCTCGTACTCGAAACCGGCCAGGGTTTCCAGATTGCGATCCAGGTTCAAGGCTCGGTTCCAGCGGGCCATGACCCGCCATTGCGCGCTCAGCGGCCACAGCAGCGATACATCCATGGAGTGAATCTGATCGTTCAAATCCAGGTTGGGTTCGTCGCGATCCAGCAGATAAGACACGTTCACCAGTTGTCGAGGGTTGGCGTAATAGCGCAGATCGACTCCGGTGCGCAACAGATCGCGGTTATCCGGTTCCAGTTGCACGCCCCCTTGCAGCGCCCAGCGCGACGACAGATTGACTTGTCCTTGGGCGATCAACCCCGAATGATCGGCGGTTTCCGGCGGCGTGTCCGGGTCCAGCATCACCCGACGATCCGCGAAATACTGGATCTGACCGACGCTCGCGCGCAACCGCTCGCGGCCGCTCGGCCCATCGATCAGCCGCGTGGTCAGCGCGGCGGTCATCTGGTTGGCGTCGCCCAACCGATCGGCACCGACGAAGCGGTTACGCCGGAACAGCCAGTCGAAGTCACGATCCATCAGCGCGCTGTCGAAAACCGGGATCTCATCCTGATTCCGGTGCGGTACGTACAGATAGAACAGACGCGGCTCCAGAGTCTGGATCCCAGACCCCACGCCGAGCCAGTCGGCGTGCAGCGGGCGCTCGAAGGTCAGGCCGCCGTCCACGTCGAGCACGGGCGCGGCGCGCGACGGACTGTCACCGACGCCCGGCGCGGTATCCTCCAGCCAGTAATGGGTGTAGCGGAACCCGGCCCGCGGGTTGAGATACGCCCACGGCCGTTCCAGCGCCCAACCCACGGTCGGCCACAGATCCAACCGGGCACCGGTCACCACGTCCGTCTGGTGGAAATAGACCATCTCGCCATGCAACTGGTAGTTCAAGCCGTAGGGCCCGGAGGGCCGCTCCCCACGGAACACCAGTTGCGGTAGACGTTCGTAGGGATTGCCGGTGGCGGCAAACAACGCCGGAGTCAGAATCTGGTAGCCCTGCGCCCGCGCCAGGGCCTCCCAACCATCGCCGAAATAGCGGGCATTCAGATGCCGCTCCAGGTAGTTGTCGGTCAGGAAACCCAGATTGTTGTCCAGGTCCCGAAGATAGTTGTCATCCGAGACATATTCGTAGCGGAGATCGGTGTAGAGATTCGGCAGCGGCACGGCGCGATTGCGGACGTTAAGCGAACCACGATCGCCGTCGTACCGCCGGTCGTGGGGGACGTACTCGACATCGATTTCGCCTCGATGCCAGGGTTCGAGGTAGCGGTATTCGGCACCCAGCAACATCCCGCGCGAGGTCATCCAGCGCGGGGTCAAGGTCAGATCGCGGTTCGGCGCGATGTTCCAGTAATAAGGAACAGTCAGATCCAGGCCGGTTTCGCTGCTGTAACCCTGGCGCGGAAACAGGAACCCCGACTGCCGCTCCTCGGTGATGGGAAACGACAGGTACGGAAAGTAGAAAACCGGCCAGTCGCGAAAGGCCAGCACCAAGTGACTGGCCGAGCCGCGTCCGGTGGCATGATTCAGTTTCATCGCGCGCGCCCGCAGTTGCCAGTCTTCCCGGCCGCGCGGGCACGTCGAATAGGTGGCGCCTTCCAACCAACTGCGCTGCTGGCGCCGGTCCAACCGGACCTCTTCCGCGGAACCTTGGGCATTACGGCTCGCCAGATAGTAATCCACGTCCCGGAACCAGCCGGTCCCGGCGTTCAGGTCCACTTCCGCCTGCTGGCCGCGCAGGACCTGCCGGGGGTCGCCATAGACGAACTCGCCCTCGGCCCGGGCGAGGTTAGCCGGACGATCGAGAGTGATCCGGTCGGCGCGCAGCCGCCGATCACCGCGCGTCAGACTGACATTACCCTCCAGCAGAGATCGGACGGGTGAGGAATCAACCTGGTCAGCTTCGGCTTGCAGCGGCTGTTGATCGATGGGGGGGGCATCGGGAGTCGCCGGGACGATATCCGGGGCCAGTTCGTCGGGTTCGCACCAGACCCAAGGGTCGAGCCAATCGATGGCCTGGGCTTGGATGCCGGTCGGCGGCAGCAAGATCAGCGCGGCACCCAGCAAGAGCATTCGAGCATTCAACGTCACGGAACGGGATTTTACGCAGGAATGAAAGAGGCTTAACATCGCACAGATTGCGGGTGGCCGCAATCCGGGAAAGTCGCCATTCCGGCGGCTTTCGGGGAATCACGCTTCTACGTTGCCGAGGGGGAATGGGGTGAACGAACGCGAGCGATTGCTGCGGGACTGGTTGGATGTCGTATTGCCAACGACGCGAGTGCGGCTGGCCCCGGCCTCCAGCGATGCCAGTTTTCGCCGCTACTTCCGGGTCTGGGGCGACGACGGCCAGACCCGCATCGTCATGGATGCCCCACCGGAGCAGGAGGATTGCCGACCCTTTGTCGCCATCGCCCAAGCCCTGCGCGACTTGGGGTTGAACGCCCCCGAGGTGTTGGCCGGCGACCTGGACCGAGGTCTGCTGCTGCTGACCGATTTCGGCAGCCGACCGTATTTGGCGGAACTCGACGACCGCAGCGCACCCGGACTCTACGGAGATGCCCTGGAGGCGCTGGCTCGCCTGCAACTCGGCGGCGATCCCGGCTCGCCGCTGCTGCCGCCCTACGATTCGGCGCTGCTGCATCGGGAGATGGATCTGTTCCGCTCCTGGTTCCTGGGCCATCTGCTCGGCCTGGAACTGCGCGAGGAGGAACATCAAACTCTCGATCACGCCTTCGCCCGACTGGCCGACAACGCGCTGGAGCAGCCGCGGGTGTGGGTCCACCGCGATTACCACTCGCGCAATCTGATGGTCACCGCCCCGGACAACCCCGGCGTACTGGATTTTCAGGATGCGGTGGTGGGGGCGGTGACCTACGATCTGGTCTCGCTGCTGCGCGACTGCTACATCGCCTGGCCGCGCGAACAGGTCGAGGGGTGGACGCTGGACCATCGGGCGCGGCTGCGGGCCGGCGGTATGAGCGGACTGGACGACGCCGCGCAATTCCTGCGCTGGTTCGATCTGATGGGCGTACAGCGCCATCTCAAGGCCATCGGCATCTTCGCCCGCCTCAACCTGCGCGACGGCAAGCCGGGCTATCTGCGCGACATTCCCCGCACCTTGGGTTACGTCCTGGACGCGACGGCTCGCTATCCGGAATTGGCCGGCCTGCGGGATCTGCTGTGGGTCCGGGGCGTGAACCGCTGGCAGCCGGCGTCGTGAAGGCGATGATCCTGGCCGCCGGGCGCGGCGAACGCATGCGGCCGCTGACCGACCACACGCCCAAACCCCTGCTGCCGGTGGCCGGTCAGCCGTTGATCGTCCACCATCTCCAGGCCCTGCGGGCGGCCGGCATCACCGATCTGGTGATCAACACCGGCCATCTGGGGGAACAATTGCCGGCGGCGCTGGACGATGGCCGCGCTTGGGGAGTCCGCATCACTTGGTCCCCGGAACCGCCGGACGCGCTGGAAACCGGCGGCGGCATCTTCCAGGCGTTGCCCCAGATGGGGCCGGAGCCGTTTCTGGTCGTCAACGGCGATATCTGGACCGATTATCCCTTCACCCGCCTGCCGCTGGCACCGGTCGGCCTGGCGCATCTGGTGCTGGTGCCTAACCCTCCCCACCATCCTGCTGGGGATTTCGCCTTGGCGGCGGATGGCCGGGTCGCGGAGACCGGCGCGGCGCGCTTGACTTACAGCGGCATCAGCGTCCTGCGGCCGGAATTGTTCGCCGGTTGCGCGCCGGGCCGGTTCCCGCTGGGGCCGCTGCTGCGCCGGGCGATGGCGGAAAACCCCATGACCGGAGAATATTACCCCGGCGGCTGGTGTGATGTCGGCACCCCGCAACGGTTGGCGGAGCTGGATCGCACGTTGCGGAAGTCGAATGGACGATACCGAACCGCGAACCCACCACTCGGAGATTGAGATTCATGGCTACCGCTTACGCTCTGCACCTGCTGTTCGTCACCGTCTGGATCGGCGGTCTGATCTTCCTGCAACTGGCTCTGTGGCCGACGGCCAGCAAACAACTACAGGAACCGTCCGTTCGCATCCCGCTGCTCACCTCCACGCTGGAACGTTTCCTGTGGCTGGGGTGGGCAGCGGCCCTCATCCTGCCGGTCACCGGTTTCTGGCTGATCGGCGTATACGGCGGCATGGCCCGTTTGGGCTGGCACATTCATTTGATGACCGGGGTCGGGCTGCTGATGGTCCTGCTCCATCTGGCGCTGTATCTGGCGGCGTTTCTGCCGTTGCGGCGTGCGGTCGCCGCCGGCGAGTGGGACAGCGCCGGGCGGCGGCTGGGATGGGTCCGCTGGTTGACGTGGGTGCTACTGCTGGCGGGTGTGGTGGTGATTCTGCTCACCGGCCTTGGTGCCCGCGGTGGATTGTAAGAAAACCTTCCTGCTCTATTCCGTATCCCGCGCCGTCTGACCCATGCGCGTCATGGCTCCTTCGATCCACTCCTCCACCTGCCGGATCAACTCCTGCGGAGAGCGGCCTTCGCTCTCCAGCAGGGGGCCAAACACCACCTGGATGGTGCCGGGCCGCTTAATGAAGCGTCCGCGCGGCCAACACTCGCCGGAATTCAGCGCCACCGGGAGAATCGGACAGCCGCTGTGCGCCGCCAGCACCGCCCCGCCCAAACCATAGCGTTTGCGGGTGCCGGGCGCGGTGCGGGTGCCTTCGGGAAAGATCAACACCCACTGCCCCTGCCGCAGGTGCTCCACGCCTTTACGGATCACCTGCCGGCCCGCCGAAGATCCCAACCGACGGTTGATCGCGATCGGCCGCAACAGCGCCAGACCCCAGCCGAACAACGGGAACCAAAGCAGCTCGCGCTTGACCACCCAGGCCACCGGCGGTAGCAACTGATGCAGGAACAGCGCCTCCCAAGTGGACTGATGCTTGGCCATCACCACCACCGGCCGATCGGGCAGATGCTCGACGCCGCTGAGGTGGTAGTCGATCCGACAGGTCACCCGCAACCACCAGACATTAAATCGAGCCCACTGCTGAGAGAGCCAGTAACGCCAAGCGAAAGGCAGGAAAACGCTCAACATCATTACGAGCCCCCCAACCCCGGTCGAGAGCAACATACCCAAGGAAAACAGCAGCGAGCGCGCCAGCAGGATCAGATCGAGGGGTTTGGCGGCGGTTTGAAGGGTGGACATGAGCAGCTTTCAGCCATCGTTCGCGCAGAATTGAGCAGGTAGTTGGCCACGGCGGCCAGATCGTCGAAGACCAGAACATTGGCGCAGCTTTCCGCCTCCCGCGCCAGAGTCGCGGCACCCTTGCCGGTTCGTACCAGAAACGGCCGGGCGCTGGCCGCCCGGGCGGCCCGAATGTCGCGCACGCTATCGCCCACCACGGGCACGCCCTGCAAGTCCCGTTTCAGACGCCGACCGATTTCCAGCAACATGCCGGGATTCGGCTTGCGGTAGAGGTTGGCCTCATCGACATCCGGGCAGAAAAACACCGCATCGATGGAGCCACCGGATTCCTGCACCATCCGGTACATCTTGCGATGGATCAGATTCAGCGTTTCCAGATCGAACATCCCCCGCCCGACCCCGGACTGATTGGTGGCGATCACCACCCGGTAACCGGCCTGATGCAGGCGGGCGATGGCTTCCAGACTGCCGGGAATCGGTGCCCATTCGTCAGGAGATTTAACGAAGGCATCGGAATCCTCGTTGATGACGCCATCGCGATCCAGAATGATCAAATTCATGGTGGTTGGGTGGATTGCGTTCCGCTGCATGGCGGGTTCCATGGTTTCACGTGAAACATCGTTTCTGGTTCCACGTGAAACATTCGCCGGTGCGATGGCACCATGGTTCCACGTGAAACATTCGCCGGTGCGATGGCACCATGGTTCCACGTGAAACATTCGCCGG
>REEE01000095.1 GCA_007695245.1 Candidatus Competibacteraceae bacterium
TTACAAAGTGATGGGTGTCCTTATGATCGACAAAGGCAAGCCATACGCCGGTGTCGACAATGATCATCGATTATCCCTCGTGTTTTCGTGAAAGAGCGTCTTCTTGTAAGTGGTTGAAAGTTGTTCGTCGGTTTCAATACAGCCTAACAAACCTGCTTCAACCAGCGCCTTATAAAGTGGCGACTCGTACTCTCCCTCAGGTGGTTCCTCCGTGGATGGCGTCGCCTGATGGGGAATCAAGGTCACATCGACGATTTCCACATCCTCCCAATCCTCGGGTAACTCGACCACCACCTGGCGCCCCACCACCGGGCGCACCATCTGTAAACTCAACATCGCCGCCGCCTCCTAAAGGTTGCTCCGCAAAATCGCGACTCGGGTCACTGACCCGCGCCTCGTGCCAATTTCAGGACATTCCCGCCGGCTTCGGCTCGGCCGCAACCGCCGGCTCCGGCTTGGCCGCCGCTTCCCGCTCGGCCAGCTCCGCCGCTTCCTCGGCGCTGTGGTGAACCTGGCGCGCCAGCAGGCTGTAGGCCACCGGCACCACGAACAGCGACAAAAACGTTCCCAACAGCAACCCGCCGACGATCACCCAGCCGATCTGTTGGCGACTTTCCGCGCCGGCCCCGACCGCCAGCGCCAGCGGAATCGCGCCGAGAATGGTCGCCAGCGTGGTCATCAGGATCGGCCGCAAGCGCAGGGTCGCCGCCTCCAGCACCGCCGCTCCCCGGTCTAGCCCCTTCAACCGGAGTTGATTGGCGAACTCGACGATCAGGATCCCGTTCTTGGTCACCAAGCCGATCAGCATCACCAACCCGATCTGACTGTAGACGTTCAAGGTCCCGCCGGTCAGGAACAACGCCAGCAGCGCCCCGGTCACCGCCAGCGGCACCGTCAGCATGATCACGAACGGCGACACAAAGCTCTCGAACTGCGCCGACAGCACCAGATAAATGAAGAGCAGCGCCAGCACGAAGGTCACGTACAGCGCCGCGCCGGATTCGCGAAACTCCCGCGACTGGCCGTCCAGCGCGGTCATGGCGTTCTCACCCAACACCTCCCGGGCGGTTTCTTCCATGAAATCCAGCGCCTCGCCCAGGGTATGGCCGGGAGCCAGGTTGGCGGAAATGACCGCCGCGCGCATCCGATTGAACCGGTTCAGTTCCCGGGGCGCGACGGTTTCCTGAACCTCGACCAGGTTCGCGAGTTGCACCAGTTGTCCGTTGCGGCCGCGTACGAAGATCGCGGTCAGATCGGTCGGCTGCTCGCGGTCCTGATCCTTCAACTGCACGATCACATCGTACTGCTCGCCCGCCTGCTTGAAGCGGGTCACCTGCCGCCCGCCCAGCAGCGTTTCCAGCGTCCGGCCGATGTCCTCCACGTCGGCGCCCACGGCGGCGATCTTGTCGCGATTCAGGGTGACCGACAGTTGCGGCTTGTTCAGGCGCAAATCGGTGTCCGCGTTGGTCATGCCGGGATACTGCCGGACCCGGTCCAGCACCTGATCCACCATCGTCTGCAACTCTTCATAACTGTTGGCCTGGATCACGAATTGCACCGCCGGATTGCGGAAACTCTGTCCGAGCGACGGCGGGTTGATGGGGAACGCCAGCACGCCGGGCAGTTCGCGGAACATTTTCGGCGCCAGTTCGGCGGCGATCTCCTGCTGCTTGCGTTCGCGGGTTTCCCACGGTTGCAACCGCACGAACGACAGCGCGCTGTTCACCGGATTGGGTCGCTCCAAGCCCGGCGCCACCACCATGAAGTAGGTGGTCACTTCGGGGATGGCCTTATAGAGGTCTTCCAACTGCCGGGCGTAACCGTCGGTATAAGCCAAGGTCGCCCCTTCCGGGGCCACCACCACGCCGATGATCACCCCACGATCCTCCAGCGGCGACAATTCCGATTTCAGACCGGTAAACAGCCAGCCCGCGCCGACCGCTGACGCGAAAAATAGCAGCACGACCAGCCAGCGCAGGTTCAGCGCGCCGCCCAGCAGCCAGCGATAACCGTCGCTCATCCCCAGGAAAAAACGCTCGCTGAGATCGAACAAGGTATTGTGCCGGCGCTCGTGATGGAGCAGTTTCGAGCACATCATCGGGGTCAGGGTCAGCGCCGTGAAGCCGGACACCAGCACCGCCGCCGCCACGGTGAAAGCGAACTCGGTGAACAGCCGGCCGGTGTTGCCGGTCATGAACGCCAGCGGGGTGAACACCGCCACCAGGGTCAGGGTCATCGCCACCACCGCGAAGGCGATCTCCCGCGCGCCCCGCAACGCCGCCTTGAACGGAGCTATCCCGGCTTCGACGTGGCGATGGATGTTCTCCAGCACCACGATGGCGTCGTCCACCACCAGCCCGATCGCCAGTACCAGCCCGAGCAGGGTCAAGGTGTTGATCGTAAAGCCGAGGGCGGATATAAAGATGAAGGAGCCGATCAACGATACCGGAATAGTCACCAGGGGGATCAGCGTCGCCCGCCAGTTGCGCAGGAACAGGAAAATGACCAGCGCCACCAGCGCCAGCGCTTCCAGCATGGTCATATAGACCGCCTTGATGGACTGCTCGATGAAGATCGATCGGTCAAAGCCGACCGTGATCTTCATGCCCTCCGGCAGGCTGGCTTCGATGTCGGGCAACAGCGCCCGCACCGCTTGCGCCACGCTCAGGGTATTCGCGGTGGACTGTTTGACCACGCCCAGGCCCACCGCCGGATTGCCGTTGACCCGCACCGCGTTGCGCTCGTCCGCCGCGCCGATCTCGGCGTAACCGATATCGCGCAAGCGGATCGGATAGCCGCCGGTTTCCCGAAGGATCAGATTGTTGAATTCCTCCGGGGTCCGCAGATCCGATTCGGTCAGCACCGAGAACTCGCGCTGGCGCGATTCGATGCGCCCGGACGGTAGTTCGATGTTCTGCCGGCTCAGGGCGGTTTCCACGTCGCGCGGCGTCAGGCCGTAGGCGGCCATCCGGTCGCGGTCCAGCCACAGGCGCATGGCGTAACGCCGCTCGCCGCCGATGATGATGCTGGCCACGCCCGGCAGGGTCTGCAAGCGGTTGACGATGGTGCGGTCGGCGAAGTCGGTGATTTCCAGCGCGTTGTGCCGTTCGCTGGAAAAGGCCAGCCACAGGATGGCTTGAGCGTCGGCTTCCACCTTGGCCACCACCGGGTCTTGAACCTCGTCCGGCAACTGACCGCGCACCCGCGCCACCCGGTCGCGCACGTCGTTGGCGGCGGCGTCCACGTCCCGTTCCAGCAGGAATTCAACCGTGATCTGACTGACCTCCTCGCGGCTGACCGATTTGAGGGTCCGAATCCCCTCGATGCCGGACAGCGAGTCCTCCAGCGGCTGGGTGACCTGGCTTTCCATGATCGCGGCGCTGGCACCGGGATAGACCGTGCGCACCGACACTACCGGCGTGTCGATGTTGGGGTACTCGCGCACCGGCAGTTGCAGGAACGACATCACGCCGAGCAGGATGATGGTGAGGCTCATCACGGTCGCCAGCACCGGGCGCTTGATGCAGAGTTCGGGGAGGAACATGGGCGGTTACCAGGGTTCGGGGTCGGGCGCAAAATACGCGGGCAAGCCGGATTTGACGATCCTGCTGACCGCTTGAGACCTTCCGCCGGTCACGAATGTTCGGTTGGCACCGCGCCCGTTGAATGCGGCGCCGTTCGATAGCATCACATTCGTCGTCTGTCGCTGTTCGGCTCCCGCTTGCAGGGGACCGCCCAGTACGCGGATTCATGTGGATTCAGCATGCATGCGGCGGTGCCCTCCACCACAAGCGCCTCTCGGCTCCAGATGCTTCGCACGCGCCCCCAAGAGCCATCGCGGTACTCGTTCTGCGCTTTCTGCAGCGCGGCGTGCGCGGAAAGTTCCATGCTGGTGTCCTTGTGGGGATTCGGATGGGAGAATGCCTAACGTGAAGCTTGAGAGGCGCGGAAACAGGCGGCGGAGCCGACTGTTGGAGCGTCCCACTCGAAACGCGAGTCAGGCATGGGCGGACCCCCAAGGTGGATACGATTTCGTCCTTTAGTTGAGGGGGGACGTTAAGCCATTTCTTTTCGGTTCCAAGCGTAGCTCGCACCCCTGTTCTCTCGCAGCAGCGCAAATGCGCTGAAACCACCATACCGGTGGGGCAAGCTGCGTGCGTGGAGGTAGCGGCGCATATAGAGAACGACCTTCATTGTCCCAATTTATCTCCATATTCTTCACGGTAGATACATGGAAATGTCTTGGGTTTTGGCGACACATAGGGCCGACCTTTATCGTCGATGCCAATTTCAGCGATTGCGTCGCGATCCATCTTGAATGCCTAAGGGGTGGCGCGCAGCGACGCGGGTACCAAACAGCGTAGCTGCTCGGCGGTCCGGTTGACCCGGTGGTTCGGCGTCATTACTCGCTTGGACCATCTACGAGCGATGCTCACCATGCTCGGGGTCGCGGTGCTGATGCCGTACAACGAGAACGCGAATCTCCGCGTTCGCGTGCCGATAAATCACTGAATAGGGAAACCCTGTCAGCGGACAAGACCGTCGTCGGTCCTCACCGGTTGGCATGCCAATGTCGGGAAACGCTTCAAGGAGCTTCATGACGCGCTCGAACTCGCCCAGGAAACGGCGAGCAAGCCCGGTGCCGCCTTCACGCCGATAGAACCGGAAGGCTTCCGCGAGGTCTTGTTCCGCGCCCCGATGAAGGGAGTAACTCACGTCAATTCAGCTCTCAGGCGCGCCAGAACCTCTGGACCTGGTAGTAGGGTATTCTGTCCGGATTCGATCTCAGCATCGCGACGAGCGGCGAGCGCGTCCCATGCTTCGTCACGCTTGCGGTCCGCATCAAGGCTAGCGACGACTCGATCGAGTAGCTTTGATCGAGCCTCGGTGGGCAATTGCATCACTTCCTCTGCCAAAGCTTCGAGCGGGCGGGACATGGCTAACTCCAGAGACTAGAAGACACGCGATAGCTTGCCACAACACGGACTTCGGGTCGACGGAAACCTTGCCCACGACGCCTAACGACAATGTTGACCGGGTCGCGGCCGATCAACTCACCACTTTCGAGGACCGTAACCGCGACTCCGGTCCAACATTTTGTTAGGTGCGTTGTGTTTCGGATGCCAGTGTTCGCAAAAACGCAGGAATCTCAGAATAATCATCGATCCAAATTGTATTGAGCCCCAGATTACTGCTGTCCTGTTCTTCAAGTATTTCAGACATCGCCATGAATTCACGTGCTATCTCTGCGTCGTCGCCCCCAAGCCCAAGACTGCCAATCCTTTCGCTCAGTGATGCCGAATCATTCCGCCTCTTGAACACGTAGTGATTGGCCTTCCTGTCAGGGTTCTTTCGCATGGACACATCAAGAAGCCGTCTAAGGTTGGGGTCGCTCATGCTCAGCCCAATGAAGAGACAGACATTGTGACCGAGATGGTTTAGTTGGACGAGGTTAGACCAGCTAAACGGGTCAATGAACTGCGAATGGTAAGCGTCCTCACTAAAAACGATCGCATGTTGCTTGCCGATGGTTCCGATTCGCGGCAAATAGCCATGTACATGGTAAATTGGCAACTCAGAACGATCCGCTTTTTGGCCCTTGGAGAAAATGGGGCAATGCTTTATATGATTGCGTTCAAGATTAAACTCAATTAAGTCATCGAAATTGAAGGTGATAATGGAACTAATCGCTTCTCGGGATCTTTGGGGCCGACATAGGTCAACAATAGCATCAAGCAGATCACTGGAATTGGGCGCTACGGCGTACAACGTTCGCCTGACTGTTTCAAGAAAGTCATCACCAAAACCGTTTTTCAAATACTGTGCGACGACAAGTGCAGACGGACTAAAGTACTCCTGGTAAAGTTGAGCGAGCTTCTGTCTGTCTTCAGCCGCGGGCGGCCCGTCAGGTAGTTTTCGTCGAATCAGATTACTGAGCAGTTCGTTAAGAAGGACCGGCCAAGTTGGAGCCCCAGCTGCTGCTGATACCCCGGCACCGCAAACGAGAGTCAATTCACCGTCCTGCAGATGCCGGGAGAGCTTCTTCGGGGTATCCACTTAAGCCGGGACAGTTAGTAATTTCAATGGGTTAAATTTTGCCGG
>REEE01000297.1 GCA_007695245.1 Candidatus Competibacteraceae bacterium
GCATGAAAAGCGGGGCCGTCCAACTCGCGGGCGCGGGCGAACGCCTGCCGTGCTTCCTCGAAACGCTCCAGTCCGGCCAGAGCGCCGCCCAGATTGGCGTGAAGTTGCCACTCGCTCGCACCCCGCTCCAGCCATTCACGGGCCACCGCCAGAGCTTCGGGGAACCGACACAAACCGTTCAGGGCCGCGATGCGATGGATGGCCGCCTGTAAATGGTCCGCGTCCAGAGCCAAGGCGCGCTCCGCCGCCGCCAGCGCTGCGGCGTAATCTTCCTTGGCCAGAAAAAGCGCTGATTTTGCCGACCAGAGCGGCGCGCGCTCGGGATCATCGGCCAGCGCCTGCTCGAGCAACATCCGTCCGGCCTCTCCTTCGCGGCGGCTCAACAGGATGTCGACCTTGAGAACAACCGCCTCGGGGGATTGATGCGCCGCGCCCAGCACTGCGTCCACGAGCGGCTCCGCTTCAGCGCGGCGACCCAATGTCGCCAAGGCTCTCGCCACCGCCAGTTTCATACCCGAGCGCTCGGGATGCCTGGCGAGAAGTCGTTGCCCTTCGGTGACTACCTCGGTGAAACGCCGCAAGCTCAACAGCACTTGCAGCTTGAGTTCCAGCGCATCGGGGTTGAAGGAATCGAAAGTCAGCACGGTCGTGAGGGTCGCCCACGCCGCCGCATGGTCGCCCAGCCCCAGCAAGGCGACTGTTTTGTTGACCAGTCCTTTAATGTGGCGCGGGTTGATTCGCAATAACTGGTCGGTGGTCGCTAAGGCTTCGCGGTACCGCCGCAGGCTCGTTAAGGCGGCGGCCCGATTGAGCAGCGCAATCGGTGAATCGGGCTGGATTTCCAAGGCGGTATCCGCGGCTTGCAGGGCTTCCTCGGCCCGCCCCAAAGCAATGAGGACCGAACCACGATTCATCAGTGCGTCGGAATGGCGTGGGTCGCTCGCCAACACCTGATCGAACGCCGTCAGCGCCGCCAGTGCTTGCCCCAGCCCGTGCAGCGCCACACCCTGATTGAGGCGCGCCGACACATCGGCCGGTTCGAGTTGCAACGCGCGTTCGGTCAGCGGCAACACTTCCGGGTGGCGCCCCTGGTTCAACAGGATCGCCGCTTTGCTATGCAGGGCTTTCAGGCTATCCGGTGCCAGCGTCAGCGCGGCGTCGGCCGCTCGCAGGGCATCGCCCGGCCGGCCCAAGCGCGTCAGAGCCGCCGCCGCGATCAGGTGCGGACGTGGTTGGCGCGCATCCACGCCCAAAGCGTTGGCGACCGCTTGCAGGCATTCCACGTAGCGTTGTTGTTGTAACAGTGCAATGGCCAAGCCGGTCCAGGCTTCGGGGTGATTGGGATAATCCCGGCAGATCGCGGTATAGCGCTCGGCGGCTTCCCCGTGCCGGTTTTCATCTAACAACCGACTGGCGCGCTCTAACTGGGTGGTGACGGAAGGAGCGGGGGCATTTTCATTTTCCATCATGGCCGAATGCGAGATCCCGGATCGTGCTATTGAGGTGTGGGGGTTTGGTGATACCACGCGCCATCGATCCTGATCCATTGCTGGGTGATTTGCTGTGGAACCCAACCCAGCGATCCCACCGCGACCCGGCCTTGAAGCGTGACCTTGGCCTGATCGCCGTCAATTTTGGCGTCCACGATCTCAACGTCGCGCACCGGCAACCCACCGATCCGTTGATATTGATCCGGCGTCAGCCAACCGCCGGGCTGGGCCGCGGACTCCAGGTTATAGAGGGTGTGCAGGTCGTTGCTGGAGCGGGCGGTCCAGTAGCTCTGGACCCGTTCTTCGAGCGCCTCTCCGGCCACGACCGTTGCAATCGGCAGGATCAGCGCCAGCACCCCAGCCAGTAACACACTCTGTAGGAACAAATTAGCCCTCTCAGTCAATCGCCGGATTCGCACTTTCCAACTCCTTCTCCTGCACCGTAACGCCAAATTGGCCGGCCAGTTTTTTCAGATAACGGTCGCGAGCCTGCTGTTGCTGTTCGACCCGCCACTGCCCCGCGACTTTGGCGCTTACCGCGTCAAACTCAGCGATGATGGGTGCCCGCCAGTCCGTGATCAGCAAAATTTCGTAGCCCACCGGTGATTCCACGATGCCGGTGCGCTGGCCGGGCGACAAATCCCGCAGCGCATCCCGCAGCCAGGATTCGACGTTGCGCGCCACGAATCCCCGGTCCGGACCCATCGTGGCCGCCCGCGGGTTTTCGGTCAGGGCGGCGGCGATCATTGCGAAATCTTCGCCCGCTTCCAGCCGCTGTAAGGCCTGCTCGGCGCGTTGCCTCGCAGTGGGTCTTCCAGCCTGATCTCGATCGAAACGGAACTGGATCTGGACCAAGCGCACCATTTCCGGAATACCGTAGGTCTCCTGGTTGGCCTCGTAGTAGTCCCGCACCACGTCTTCGTCCGGTGGCGGCGGCATTGGGAAATGCTGCTCCTGCAAGCGCTTCAAGCCGGCGGAATACTCCTCGAACGATGGCAGTTCGGACAGTCCGAGGTCGCGCGCCACCGCCTGCTTCAGCAGCAATTCCTCGATCATCATTCGGAGAATTTTGCTACGACCGGCCGGGCTCTGTAAATCCTGGCCCATGCCGGATTCCATGACGAACTGCCGGACATCGGCCACGGTAATGGGATGCTCGCCCACTTGGGCCAGCACGCGCTCCGGATCGTCAAAAATTTTGATCTCGCCTCTCGCGGCGGCGGCCGCCAAAGCCGACTCGGCGACGTCCCGCTCGCGGGCCAGCGTTTTCCACAGCGGTCCGTACACAATCCCCACCGAATCCTTGACCCGGCTCATGACGACCACGACATCCAATTCGCCATCGCCGTCCACGTCCAGCAGTCGCAACTGGTTCAGACTGGCGGGCATCGGCCACTCGATAGTTTGATACCGTTCTGGATGACCTTTTTCAATGCGGTAAAACATCAACGACTGTTCGGTATCGGCCACCAGCAGCCAGGAACCATCCCGGTCTTCGGCGATCGCCAGCCGCGCGGGTCCCCACGACGTACTGGGGACGGGCAGTTCCGGACCGGGCGTGAAGTTGCCTTGGCCATCGTTCAACAGCGTCGCGATCCGCCGCTCCGATTCCAGCGGCAGCAAAATATCCGGCGCGCCATTGTCGTTCAGGTCGGCCACCACCAAGTGCCGCGGCGCGCCCACCGGCGCTTTCCACAACTCGACCGGTTCGGGATCGACGTCATCTTTGGGATGGTCGATCCGCCAAACTGTTCCCGAGCGCCGGGTGGTGTACAGCAACTCGACGATCCCATCACCGTTCAGATCGACGGCGGTCACTTGTCCGGGGACGCTATGACCCGGTACGCCCAAAAAAAATTCCGCCTCCGCTTGCGCGGTCTCCGGCTGGAAGTCGCGGAGCAGGGTCAAGGCTTCGGTCATGTAGGGTGCCACGGCCAAGGAGATTTCCCCCCAACCCGGCCAGGAAAAGACCGTGCTCGTAAACGGCGCTCCCTGCCGGCGCTGGGCTGCTTCCCGCATCCCACCCTCGCCATCGGGTTCCAGGACCTTCAGCGTATGCTGTCCCTCGGCGCTCAGGACATAGCGGGGGGCATCCCCCGGCAAACGAGTCAATTCGTTGGCGTGAAAACCCAGTACCTTCGATGCAGGTCCGGCTTCGAACTGGCGTGGAGTTTTTTGGTACAACACCTGCACCGTCGCCGCGCTGCGGTTGGTCACGACTAGGTCGATGCGGCCATCCTGATCCACATCGTCCGCGACCAGCGCGAACCCACCTCCAGTAAAGGGCAGCGGTTGCAACGACAGGGTCTGAGCCGGTTCGGTAGCCCACGAGGGCGTTGCCGCAAGTCCGCCGAACAGCACTACTAAACTCACGACCGCGCACCGGTTACGAGTGGAAAAATGACTTGTCTTCATTAGGTTCTCTACTGCGCTCAAACAAGATATCCCAAACAGTTCCACGTCATCCGATTCGGGAAAAGCAAACGGCGCCTTGCTGCCAAGGCGCCGTTTTTCAGGCGAAAGCCTGCTTCAACGGTTTAAAACTCAGTCGTTGACCTCAGTACGCGGGACCTACGGTGGCCATTTCGGTCTGAAGCTGAGCAGCGGCACCGCCCGCACCCAGACCCAGCAGGTTGAAGGATACGCCCGAGGAGGCGAAGGGAGCGGTGGAACGCTCTTCTATGGTGATGTCGGAGGTCAGCACCGCTTCGGGGATACCGAAGCGAACGATGCCCGTGTTCACCACTTCAAAGCCAGTAGCAGCCTCGACTGAGGTATGAATCATGCCAGGGAACGCCGGAGCAGTCGGCGTACTTCTGATAATATTCAACTCATCGGGCAGGGTGACTGAAAACGAGTTCCGGTACACTTGCTCGCTGTCGTAAGTTTCCCCGGCGACGCTGTTGCGGTTCTGAACCAAATCAACGGCTCCTGGATAGCCATTGGCAGCCGTGTACCCGAGCCCAGCAGCACCAAAAGTACCAGTATTGTTGTTGAACCAGAACACCATGCGATTCTCGGTCGCCAGCGCCGGATCCAGGAAGTAGCGCATATACACATCGCGCCGCAGCGCCCTGCTGGTACCCCGCGCCGCAAAGTTGCTGCCACTCAACAGTCGCGCAAAGGCCGGGTAACCATCGCGCTTGACCACATTGGCGATTCGGGCGGGGTCAGTGGCGGGTTGCGGTACGCCCGTCGCCTCATCTACATCTAGATACGAGTGCAGGGGATTCGCCACGATCGGAATGAACGCCTGCGACTCCCAGTTGCCTTGGATCTGGTAAGCATGGCCGTAGAGGGCGGTTTTGGGAACGCTTCCCAAAAGCGCCAGATTATCGGCCCGATCTACATCATCGGTGGTGAAAACCAGGTAACCGTTGACCCCGTTCAGCACATCCTGGCCGGTTTCCCTAATGGTGGCACACCAGTCAAAGCGGACAAAGTCATTATCGGTGACTGGAATCACTCCATCCAACAAGTGGTTGCTTCTAGTATCATAAAAGTACCAATGGATGGCTTCGTTAAAAGCACCGGCTTGCGGAGGCGTTACCCGCATGGGCAGCGACGGAGTACCCGGCGTGGGGAGATCGACTGCGGCGGTAGCCAAAATCCAAGGCGCGGAGTAGTCAATACCGCCAGCCCGCAGACCAATCCGACCCTTGTCGAAGGTGATCAGACCCACCAGGGTGTTCTGATTATTGTTAGCAGGATCGCAAATCACATACGGCACCAGAACCACATCACCCGGCACCGACAATTGCACGTTTGCAAAACTGCTGCCTGAAGCCAGCAGGGCACCCGCCACTGCCGCAGCGGCACCAACTTTTTTGAATTCACGCACCATTTTGAGGCTCCTTAACAAGTAGCAATGGAATAGCATCATCCGAGAGAAGTTTCAACAACATGATCAACTGTACGTTGAAACCCTCGATAAGTCAACCAAACAACACAAGGCGACAAAAATACAACAATCCTTTGGCACCGTCACCACAAGGCCCTGTTGACTATGGAATATAAGTGTACTAATTCCTCATGTCAACCATACAACACCACATACTAAAAAACAACAAATTTTTGTGCAATTTGCCACAGGCCCGCGCACCCCCATGGAGCGGGCACCGTTCAGGATGCTGGTATTATCGGCGCAACCTCCCGCATCTTGCGCCGAATTTCCTCGGTGATCTGATCCGCCTCCTGGCTGTCCCGCACCACCCGCGGGGTAATCAGCACGATGAGTTCGGTGCGGTCCATTGTTTCTTCGGTGCTCCCGAACAACGCGCCCAACACGGGAATCTTGTACAGCACCGGAATGCCGCTTTGCCGATCGCTGCGATTGTCGCGGATCAAGCCGCCCAGCACCACGGTCTGGCCGCTCCGCACCACCACTTGGCTGTTCACGCTGCGTTCCAGGAACGAGCGCTGGTTGTCTGCCGCAGGATCAGGCGGACCGATATCGGTCACCTCCTGCAAGATCTCCATATTGACCATGCCGCTATCGTTAACCCGGGGAAGCACTTCCAAAGTGACGCCGGTGGGCCTGAACTCAGTCGACTGAACGGGTAACCCCTCGGAAATGACCGTAGGACCCCGAGT
>REEE01000101.1 GCA_007695245.1 Candidatus Competibacteraceae bacterium
GGATCGGTGGCGAACAACGGCCCGGTTGTCCGCCACAGATCCGCGACCGAGGCGAAATTCAGTTCGCCGCGCACGCGCAGGGTATCACCCTCGCGCTCGACCGTCGCCGCGGCCATCAGCGGCCGAGTTCCGCGTTGCGTTGCCGCAGATCGGCGATCACCGCGTCCAGACCGCTGCTCCGGATCTGGCTGGCGAACGTGCTTCGGTAGTTGGTCACCAGGCTGATGCCTTCCACGGTGACGTCGATGATTTTCCAGGCACCGTCTCTGAGATGCATGCGGTAGTTGATCGGGATCGGTTGGCCGGCGCTGAGTCGGATCTCGGTTCTGACCGTCGCTTCGTTGCCGCTGACCTCGCCGCGCGGGGGCAGAAACTGAAAATCTTCGTCCACATACTCCAGCAGCGCGTTGGAATAAGTTCGGACCAGCAAGGTCTGGAACTCCTGGGCAAACTGGCGGCGCTGGTCGGGAGTGGCCTGTTGCCAGGCCCGGCCCAGCACCCAGCGCGAGATCAAATTGAAATCGAAATTGGGCAGGATGATTTGATGGACTAGCCCGTACAGGCGGCTCGGGTCCTGCCGCAAGACCTCGCGATTGCTCCGCAAGGCTTCGATCATTTGCGTCGAGGTTTCCTGAACGACTTGCTGGGGAGGCTGGACGGTGGCCCAGACCGGGCCGCCGCCCAACAAGCACAACAACAAACCGAGTATGAGCGTTTTCTTCATGAACTGGACGACTCCTCTTTTAATCACCGGGGGCGTTGGTGAGCATCCGGCCGATCAGTTTTTCCAGGACCAGCGCCGATTGCGTCAAGCGCAGGGTGCTACCTTCCGTGAGATAGCTATCCATGCCGCCGGGTTCCAGACCGATGTATTGTTCGCCCAGCAGCCCGGAGGTCAGGATGCTGGCGCTGGAGTCGGTCGGAATCTGGTCGAAGCGGGGATCGAGCGACAGCGTGACCACCGCTTCATAGGTTTGCGGATCGAGATCGATGCCGACCACTCGGCCGATGCGGACTCCTCCCATCGTGACCGGAGCGCGAACCCGCAGGCCGCCGATGTTCTCGAAGCGGGCCGTAACCTGATAGCCCCGTTCGTCGCCGAGGCTGGTGAGGTCGCTGACTTGGAGCGCCAGCATGAAAAAAGCCGCGATGCCCAAGGCGACGAATGCGCCGACGGCCAGTTCCAGATTTTTTTGCACCATGCTTACCAAGCTCCAAACATGAGAGCGGTCAGGAGAAAATCCAGGGCCAGCACCGCCAGCGCGGTATAGACCACGGTGCGGGTGGTGGCGAGGCTGACGCCTTCCGAGGTCGGTTGCGCCTCGTACCCTTCGAACAGCGCGATCCAGTTGGCGACCACGCCGAAGACCACGCTCTTGATCACGACCCCGTTGATGACGTCGGCATACAATTGCACCTTGGCCTGCATCTGCGACCAGAACGCGCCGCTGTCCACGCCCAGTTGCTCCACCGCCACCAGATAGCCGCCCAAAATGCCGACGGCGGTGAAAATGCCGGCCAGCAGCGGCACGGCGATACATCCGGCCAGGAAGCGGGGTGCCAGCACCCGCTGGAACGGATCCACCGCCATCATCCGCATGCTGGCCAGTTGCTCGGTCGCCTTCATCAGGCCGATTTCGGCGGTCAGCGCCGATCCCGCCCGGCCGGCGTACAGCAGCGCGGTCAGCACCGGTCCCAGTTCGCGGATCAGCGACAGGGCCACCACCGTCCCCAGCGAAGAGGTCGCGCCGAAGTCCACCAGGTTCGCGTAGCCCTGCAAGCCCAACACCATGCCGACGAACAGGCCCGAGACCAGGATGATCGGCAATGAAAGAACGCCGACCGCGTACAGTTGCTTGACCAGCAATCCCGGGCGTCGAATCATGAAGGACAGCGCGCCCAGCAAACTGAAGAAAAACAGGGTGGCCCGTCCGGTGCGGATCAGTTGCTCCAGGACCGCGCGCCCCAGGCGCGCCAGGATCGCACTCATGGCACCGGACTCGCCAGCAGGTCGGCGGCGTAGGGCGGGGCCGGATAATGGAACGACATCGGTCCGTCGGGCCGAGCGTGCATGAACTGGTCGACCCAGGGCGAGTTCGAGCGGTCCAGCGCGCTCGGCGTCCCGTGATCCACGATTCGCCCGTCGGAAATCAGGTAGAGGTAGTCGGCGATGGCGGCGGTTTCCTTGACGTCGTGCGAGACGATGATGCTGGTCAGGCCGAGCGCGTCGTTGAGCGTGCGGATCAGCTTGACCAGCACCCCCATGGAAATCGGATCCTGGCCGGCGAACGGTTCGTCGTACAGGATCAGGGTGGGATCGAGGGCGATGGCGCGGGCCAGCGCCACCCGCCGGGCCATGCCGCCGGACAGCTCGGCCGGCATCAGGTCGCGCGCGCCGCGCAGGCCGACCGCTTCCAGTTTCATCAGCACCAGGGTGCGGAGCAAACATTCCGGCAAGCGAGTGTGCTCGCGCAGCGGGAAAGCGACGTTGTCGAAGACGTTCGAGTCGGTGAACAGCGCGCCGCTCTGGAACAGCATGGCCATGCGCTTGCGGAACTGATACAGATCCCGCCAACCCAGTTCGTGAACGCAGATGCCATCCACTTCGATGCGGCCGGCGTCGGGGCGGACCTGGCCGCTGATCAGCCGCAGCAGAGTGGTCTTTCCGGTGCCGCTCGGCCCCATGATGGCCGTGACCTGGCCACGCGGAATGTCCAGATCGATCTCTTGGAAAATGACGTGGTCGCCGCGGTGGAACGTCAGGCCGCGCACGGTGACGATCGGTCGACGATCCGCCGCGGCGGCGGTGGAATGGGTCAAAGTGGCGGACATTCGGTCAGTAACGGTCATTCAGTGGCAGCGGCGGATTATTGGAGGTTGAACCAGCGTCGTAGTTTCCAGTCAAGCCATCGGCAAGTCAAATCGGCACCGGCGTTCCGAGTGACGAGGCGCTTGGCGGGACCGGCGGCGAATCCTGGAGTCGGGATGAACATGCCGTCTGACGCGGATGAAACTTGGCAATTCCCGACGCAAGCGACTATCTTTTACCGGTGACACAGGCCCGGCCCCCAAGCCGGCCCGCGTTTTTTCTCTTGAAGTACATGACATCCAGGTCCCCGCACCGCTGCGGTGGTGCGGGGACCTCCCGGTTTTCGCGGAGCCGGATGGGTCCGAGATTCACTCACCAAGATTAAAGGTAGAGTTATGACCAAGAAGTACATCTACAATTTCACTGAAGGGGATGGCAAGAATAAGATACTGCTCGGCGGCAAGGGCGCTAACCTCTGCGAGATGACGCAGATCGGCCTGCGGGTGCCGCCCGGGTTCGTGATCACTACCGAAGCCTGCCTGGATTACATCGCCAACAATCGCCTGCCCGAAGGGATCATGGCGAGCGTGCGCGAGCACATGGCCTGGTTGGAACAGGCGATGGGCAAGCAGTTCGGCGGCGCCGACAATCCGTTGCTGGTGTCGGTGCGCTCCGGCTCCGCCATGTCCATGCCGGGCATGATGGACACGATTCTCAATCTGGGCCTGAACGAAGCCACCTTGGCCGGCCTGATCAAACTGACCGGCAACGAGCGCTTCGCCTATGACGCGTATCGCCGGTTCATCCAGTTGTTTGGCAAGATCGCGCTGGGCATCGACGATCATTGCTTCGACAACCACTTCGAGGCGATCAAGCGCCGTGCCGGAGTGAAGGTGGATGTGGGCCTGAGCGCCGAGGATCTGCGCGATATCGGCCAGTTATTCCTGCAGGTCGTCCACGAGCAGACCGGACGGCCGTTCCCGCAAGACCCCTACGAACAACTCGAGCTGGCCATCAAGGCGGTGTTCGGTTCGTGGATGGGCCGACGCGCCGTCGATTATCGTCGCGAGTTCAAAATCACCCCGGAAATGGCCAACGGCACGGCGGTCAATGTTCAGGCCATGGTGTTCGGCAACATGGGCAACGATTGCGCCACCGGCGTGGGCTTCACCCGCGACCCCGGTACTGGCGAGAACGTCATGTACGGCGAATACCTGGTCAACGCCCAAGGCGAGGATGTGGTGGCCGGCATCCGCACCCCGAAGCCGGTGGCGGAGATGAAGGACGAGATCCCCAAGCTGTACCCGCAGCTCGTCGAATTGCGCAACAAGCTGGAAAACCACTACGGGGAGGTGCAGGACTACGAGTACACCATCGAGAAAGGCATCCTCTATTGCCTGCAGACCCGCAACGGCAAGATGAATGCTCAGGGGATGGTGCGCAGCTCGGTCGAAATGGCCAATGAAGCGCTGATCACCCGCGAGAAGGCCTTGCTGCGCATCGATCCCGAGCTGCTGGAGCAGTTGTTGTTTCCACGCCTCGACCCCGCGCACAAGGTCGTGTCGGTCGCGCAGGGCATGGGCGCCTCGCCGGGGGCGTCGTCCGGCAAGATCGTGTTCGACGCCGACACCGCGGAGAAGCGCGGGCGCGAGGGCGGCGAGAAGATCATCCTGGTGCGCGAAGAGACCAAGCCGGAAGATATTCACGGCTTTTTCTCCGCGGTCGGCATTCTGACCAGTCGCGGCGGCAAGACCTCGCACGCGGCGGTGGTGGCGCGCGGCATGGGCAAGCCCTGCGTGGTCGGCGCGGAAGACATTCTGGTCAACGTCCATCAGCGTCAGGCGATTATCGGCGATAAGGTGTTGCATGAGGGCGACGTGGTCACCATCGACGGTAGCACCGGCCAGGTCTATCTGGGGGCGGTTCCCACGGTCGAGCCGGAGTTCACCCCGGAGTTGCGCACCCTGCTGGGTTGGGCCGACGAAATCGCCACCCTCAAGGTGATGGCGAACGCGGACACCCCGGAAGCCGCGCAGCGCGCTTCCAATTACGGGGCCATGGGGATCGGTCTGTGCCGCACCGAGCGCATGTTCAACGCGACCGACCGACTGCCGACCGTGATGGAGATGATTCTGGCCGAGACCACAGAGGATCGCGAAGCGGCGTTGGCCAAGCTGTTGCCGATGCAGCGCAGCGATTTCAAGGAAATTTTCCGGGTCATGGCGCCGCGTCCGGTCACCGTGCGCCTGCTCGATCCCCCGATTCACGAGTTTCTGCCCTCCGAGCAGACCCTGATCGACGACATCGAGCATCTGCGTCATCTGCGTCAGACCGCCCAGGGTCTGGAGGCGATCAGCCAAATCCTCCGGCAGGTGAATCCGAAAGCGGTCGAGCAGCTCGGCATTCTCAACGACAGCCATCTGGTCGCTGATATATTGACCAAGAAGGAAGAAATCCTGCAGAAGGCCCGCGCCCTGCACGAAATCAACCCGATGCTCGGCCATCGCGGCGTCCGTCTGGGGCTGACCTATCCCGAAATCTACAAGATGCAGATTCGCGCCATTCTCGAGGCGGCGGCGGAATGCGTGCAGGAGAGAGTGGACGTCCACCCGGAAATCATGGTGCCGCAGGTCTGTACCGCGGAGGAATTGAAGCGGGTGAAGGCGCTGGTGGATGAGGTGTTACCGCAGGTCGAGGCCAAGTACGCGGTCAAGGTGCATTTCGAGTTCGGCACCATGATGGAAGTGGTGCGGGCCTGCCTGCGCGCGGGCGAGATCGCTGAAGTGGCCGAGTTCTTCTCCTTCGGCACCAACGACTTGACCCAGGCGACCTTCTCGTTCTCCCGTGAGGACGCCGAGAACAAGTTCCTGCCCTTCTACAACACCCAGGGCATTCTCAAGGACAATCCGTTCGAGGCCCTGGACACCACGGGCGTCGGCCAATTGATGTCGTTTGCCGTGGAGAACGGACGCAAAATCCATAGCGGCCTCAAAGTCGGCATTTGCGGCGAGCAGGGCGGTCATCCGGCCTCGATGCGGTTCTGTCATTACGCCAATCTGACCTATGTGTCCTGTTCGGCGCCGCGGGTGCCGATCGCCCGGCTGGCGGCGGCGCACGCCAAGCTGCTGGAAGAGGATTATCAGCCGTAAATCGTTGAGAAAGGGTGGCGCTGCTCTCCAGGCAACTCCGCCGGTTCAAAAAACAGGGGCGACCGCGGTCGCCCCTGTTTTTTTCTGGTCGGCAAGAGATTTTCG
>REEE01000093.1 GCA_007695245.1 Candidatus Competibacteraceae bacterium
CCTGACCGGTGATGAACACGCAGGGCACCGAATCTTTATACGCGTCGGCGATGGGGGTGACCAGGTTGGTGGAACCCGGTCCGGAGGTGACCAGCGCGACCCCGATCCGGCCGCTGGCCCGGGCGTAGCCCTCGGCGGCGTGACCCGCCGCGCCCTCCTGACGGAACAGCACGAAACGGGGCGCCGGCCGCCCCTGGCGCATCCGCGCGTTCAGTTCGGCGTGCAGGGGAATGATGGCGCCGCCGGTATGGCCGAACAAATACTCGACGCCGAGTTCGTTCAGGATATCAATCGTCATTTCGGCGCCGCTTTTCGCGGGCGGGGTAGACGTTTCACGCTCCGCAACGGGTTCTTTCAATTCCAGCATGACCAAGCCTTTCGGTTGACGAATGAAATTTTATGCGGCTTATTAAACCCGTTGGCCGCATGGAACGCCACCACGAAAAAGCCCGCCGAACTTATCGGCGGGCTTTCACGAACCCCAGCGCTCCAATCATCCCGCTCACAGCGCCTCGAACACCGCCGCCGCGCCCATGCCGGTGCCGATACACATGGTCACCATGCCGTACCGCTGGCCGCGCCGGCGCAGGCCATGCACCAGCGTGGCGACGCGAATCGCGCCGGTCGCGCCCAGCGGATGACCCAGGGCGATCGCGCCGCCCAACGGGTTGACCTTGGCCGGGTCCAGGTCCAGCTCGCGCAACACCGCCAGGCTCTGGGCGGCGAACGCCTCGTTTAACTCGATCCAGTCCAGATTACCCTTCTGCAAGCCAGCCCGTTCCAGCGCCTTCGGAATCGCCGCAATCGGGCCGATCCCCATGATCCGGGGCGGCACTCCCACCACCGCATAGCTGACGAACCGCGCCATTGGGTTCAGGTTCAACTGCTCGACCAGGCGCTCGCTCATCAGCAGCACCGCCCCGGCCCCATCGCTCATCTGCGAGCTGTTGCCGGCGGTGACGCTGCCCCGGGCGGCGAACGCCGGCTTGAGTTTGGCCAACGCCGCCAGGTGGGTATCGGCGCGCGGGCCTTCGTCGTTCTCCACCACCCGCTCGCGGAGCCGCACCTGCATCGTCGCGAGATCCGGCGACCGCTCGATCACCGGGTACGGCACGATCTCCTGTCGGAACTCGCCGTTGGCGATGGCGGCGACGGCCCGCCGATGGCTCTCCACCGCGAAAGCGTCCTGGTCCTCGCGGGAAATTTTCCACTGCTCCGCCACCTGCTCCGCCGTCAGACCCATGCCGTAGGCGATGCCGAGGTTCTCGTCCCTGGCGAATACCTCGGGATTGAGGGCGATCTTGTTGCCGCCCATCGGGATCATGGTCATGGTCTCCGTGCCGGCGGCCAGCATCACGTCCGCCTCGCCCAGGCGGATGCGGTCGGCGGCCTGCGCCACCGCCTGCAAGCCGGACGCGCAGAAACGGTTGAGCGTCATGCCCGGCACGCAGTCCGGCAACCCCGCCAGTAACAAACCGATGCGCGCCACATTCAAACCCTGCTCGGCTTCCGGCATCGCGCAGCCGACGAGCACGTCGTCGATCCGCTTTGGGTCCAATTCCGGACATTGCGCCACGACCCCGCGCAGCGCGTGGGCCAGCAGATCGTCCGGTCGGGTGTGGCGAAACACGCCGCGCGCCTTGCCCACCGGCGCGCGCGCGGCGGCCACGATATAAGCCTCCTGGATTTGCTCGCTCATCATCAATTCTCCCGCCATCAGTTACGCAACGGCTTGCCGGTCTCGAGCAGGTGCGCGATCCGGGCCTGGGTGCGTTCCGTCTTGGCCAATTCCAGGAAACCTTGACGCTCCAGGCCCAGCAGCCACGCCTCGTCCACCCGCGTATTGGGATCGACGTCGCCGCCGCACAGCGCGATCGCGATCTTGAGGCCCAACTGGTAGTCGTGGGCCGAAATAAAGCCGCCGTCGCGCAAGTTGACCAGCGCCATTTGGCAGGCGGCGACGCCGGTCCGCCCCGCCACCCGAATCGGGCGCGGCTGCGGCGGTCGATAGCCGGTCTCGGCCAGCGCCCGGACCTGAGCCTTGGCGACGTAGAGCAGTTCGTTGGGATTGAACACGATCGCGTCGGAAGGCTGGAGAGTGCCGAGTTGCCTGGCTTCCTCGGCGCTGCGCGACACCTTCGCCAGCGCCATCGCCTCGAAATACGGGCGCAGGAACGGCAGCAGATCGCCGCCCTTGGCCTCGGTCGCGGCGCGCCGAGCAAACTCCTTGCAGCCGCCGCCGGCCGGGATCAGCCCGACACCGACCTCGACCAGGCCGATATAACTTTCCAGCGCCGCCACCACCCGGTCGCAATGCATCAGGAACTCGCAGCCGCCGCCGAGCGCGAGACCTTGCACGGCCGCAACCACCGGAATCGCCGAATAACGCAACGCGCTCGTGGTCTGCTGGAATCGAGCGACGGTCCGTTCGACCCTGGCGAAGTCACCGGCCCGCAGGATTGGAACCGCCGGGGCCAGATCGGCACCCGCGCTGAACGGCGCCGCGGTCTGCCACAGCACCACGCCCGCGAACCGCTGCTCGGCGATTTCCAACGCCTCCAACACTCCGTCCAGCACGTCGTCGCCGATGACGTGCAGCTTGGTCTTGAAGCTCAAGACACCGAGGTCGTCGCCGGTGGTCCACAGCCGCACCCCGGGATTCTCGAACACCGTTTCACCGTAGCGGTGCGGCGTCTCCCCCAGCACCGGCTCGGGATACAACTGGCGCTGGTAGACCGGCAGCGTGGAACGCGGCTTGAAGACATTCTCAGCCGCCGAGTAGGAGCCTTGAGGGGTATGGACGCCCTCCACCTGGCCGACCCAGGCCGGCAGCGGCGTCGCGGTCATGGCCCGGCCGGCGGCGATGTCTTCCTCGATCCAGGCGGCGACCTGCTTCCAGCCCGCCGCTTGCCAGATTTCGAACGGTCCCCGGCTCCAACCGAAGCCCCCGCGGATGGCGAGATCCACGTCGCGGGCGTTGTCGGCGATGTCCGCCAGCAACACCGCCGCGTAATGGAACACATCGCGCTGGATCGCCCACAAAAATTGGGCCTGAGGATGGTCGCTGGCCCGCAGGGCGGCGAACTGTTCGGCGGGATTTTCGATCTTCAGGATCGCCTGCACGGCGGCATCGGGCTGGGTGCCGGCGTCCCGATATTCGCCGGTGGCCGTATCCAGCACCTGCCGGCCTTTGTTGGCGTAGAGGCCAGCGCCACTCTTCTGCCCCACCGCGCCCTTCTCGATCGACGCGCTCAACCAAGTGGGTACCGCGAAATACCGTCGCCACGGATCGTCGCCCAGCGCCCGCGCCGAACCTTCGAACACATGACCCACGGTATCCAAACCGACGAGATCGGCGGTGCGGTAGGTGGCGCTCTTGGGCCGGCCGATGGCCGGACCGGTCAAGGCATCCACCAGATCCAGCCCCAGCCCGAACGCTTGGGTATGATGAATCGTCGCCGCCAGGGAAAAAACGCCGATGCGGTTGGCGATGAAGTTCGGGGTATCCCTGGCGCGGACCACGCTCTTGCCCAGGGTGCTGACCAGAAAGGTCTCCAGTCGATCGAGAAGCGCCGGATCGGTGGTCTGGCAGGGAATCAGCTCCACCAGCGCCATGTAGCGCGGCGGATTGAAAAAATGGATGCCGCAGAAGCGCGGGCGCAGCGGGTCGGGCAGCGCTTCGGCCAGCCGGCTCAAACGCAGACCGGAGGTGTTGGTGGCCAGTATCGCCCGTTCGTTGAGATACGGCGCAACGCGCTGGTAGAGATCGGCTTTCCAGTCCGGGCGCTCGGCGATGGCCTCGATCAGCAGATCGCAGTCGCGGAGTTCCTCCAGATGCTGGGCGTAATGGGCGGGCCGGATCAAATCGGCCCGTTCCGCGACCGCCAGCGGTGCCGGATTCAGCGTGGCCAGACGGGCGATGGCCCGGGTGACGATCCCATTCGGATCGCCGTCGGCCGCCGGCAGGTCGAACAACACCACCGGCACGTCGGCGTTGGCCAGATGGGCGGCGATCTGCGCGCCCATCACGCCCGCGCCCAGAACCGCCACCCGGCGGATGGTTGCTGCGTGATTCATAAGACCCTCCAAGAAGGCATGGAACAAGGTACAACCCGGTTACCGACCCGCTGGCGGTTCCGCCAGCAGGTGCCGGATCGCCGCCGCGTCGAACGGCCAGTCCAGTTCCGCGCCGGTCTCCAGGCGACGCAACACGGGAATCCGGACCCCATACCGCTCCAGCAACGCCTCGTCATCGGCGATTTCCCGCAACCTGACCGGCCAGCCGGTCGCCTCGCGAATCAGGATTTCCGCCCGTTCGCACAGATGACAACCGCTGGTGGTGTACAGTACCCAGTCCGGCTCGCGCTCCGGCTGTTTCATTTCCATGGCTCACCCTCTAACCTTTAGCAACGCTCTGTCAACCTATCGAAACGCCCATGGCCAGACTGCTGCACGAACTCATCCTCGACCAGGCGGATCGCTGCCCCGCCGCCACCGCCATCGTTCATCGTCAGACGGGTCTGGATTACGCCGCCCTGGCCGGCCAAATCCAGGCCACCGCCCGCGGCTTGCTGGCGCTCGGGCTGAACCGGGGCGAACGGGTCGCCATCTATTTGCCCAAGCAGGTGGAAACCGTCGCCGCGCTGTTCGGCGCCACCCTGGCCGGCGGGGTCTTCGTCCCGGTCAATCCGCTCCTGAAGCCCGAACAGGTGGCTTACCTCCTGCGCGACTGCAACGTCCGCATTCTGGTGACATCCCGGGACCGGGCGGACTCCCTGAAACCGCTGCTGGCGGATTGTTCCGACCTGCACAGTCTGGTCCTGGTCGATGCGGCGGCCCCGCCCACCGCTCGCGCCCATCACCTGCAAGTCCTCGGCTGGCCGGCGCTGCTGGCGCTGGACGACGCCCGACCGCCGGCGCGGGTCATCGATCTGGACATGGCCGCCATTCTCTACACCTCGGGCAGCACCGGCAAACCCAAGGGCGTGGTGCTGTCCCATGGCAATCTCCTGGCCGGCGCGTCCAGCGTCGCTGAATACCTGGGCAACCGGGCCGACGACCGGCTGCTGGCGATCCTGCCGTTCAGCTTCGATTATGGCCTCAGTCAGTTGACCACCGCTTTCCTGGTCGGCGCGCGGGCCGTGCTGATGGATTACCTGCTGCCCCGGGATGTGGTGACCACGGTCGCCCGCGAAGGGATTACCGGCCTGGCGGCGGTACCGCCGATGTGGGTGCAACTGGCGCAACTGGCATGGCCCGCGGCGGCGGTCGCCAGCCTGCGGTATTTCACCAACTCGGGCGGTGCCATGCCCCGCGCCACTCTGGCGGCGCTCCGGCGGTCCCTGCCGAACACCACGCCGTATCTGATGTACGGACTGACCGAGGCGTTTCGCTCCACGTACCTGCCGCCCGCGGAAATCGACCGCCGCCCCGATTCCATCGGCAAAGCCATCCCCAACGCGGAAATCCTGGTGGTGCGGGAAGACGGTACGCCGTGCGCGCCCGGCGAACCCGGCGAACTGGTGCATCGCGGCGCGCTGGTGGCGCTCGGCTACTGGAACGATCCAGCTAAAACCGCCGAACGCTTTCGCCCGGTGCCCGGTCCGCACCCCGGCCTGCCGGTCCCGGAACTGGCGGTGTGGTCGGGCGATACCGTGCGCGTCGATGAGGACGGTTTTCTGTACTTCATCGGCCGCAAGGACGATATGATCAAAACGTCCGGCTATCGAGTCAGCCCCACCGAGATCGAGGAGGTACTATACAGCAGCGGTCAAGCCGCCGAGGCGGCGGCCCTGGGTATCCCGCACCCGGCGTTGGGCCAAGCGATCGTGGCCGTCGTCAAACCTCTCCACGACGCCTTTAACGAAAATGCGCTGATCAACCACTGCAAACAGCATCTACCCAATTTTATGACGCCGTTGCAAATCATCGCTTACTCCACCGATCTACCGCGCAACCCCAACGGCAAAATCGACCGCAAACGCTTGGTCGAGGAGCTGCGCGACCGCTT
>REEE01000092.1 GCA_007695245.1 Candidatus Competibacteraceae bacterium
TTACGACGAGCACGACCCCACCGCCTGTGCCCTGACCACGCAATCGTGGCTGGAAGTGAAACCGGTCGCCGCGCTTCCCTCGGAAATCCTGGCTTGGAACCTGGGTGCGGGTGAGTCGGCGGTATTGGCGCTGGCGCTGGCGTTTCCCGGTAGCACCGCCGTCGTCGACGATCTCGCGGGACGACGCTGCGCGGAGGCGTTGAACTTGCCTTTGCGGGGTACTGTCGGTCTGGTGCTGGCGGCGAAGCAGGCGGGACGGATCGCGACGGCCCGCCCGATCCTGGAGCGGCTGCGCGATCACGGAATGTATTTGTCTGACGTGGTGGTCGAGAAGGCCCTGCGCTGGGTCGGCGAATGACCTTGCGGGCAAGCCAGGCGGCCGACTCCACATCAGCAATTGATCGTCCCTGGTGGTGAAAATAGGCCACCGGTGCCAGGTATACCGGCGCTTGCCGGCAAATTGAAATCAAGCTGCCATCTACTGGGGGATAGCTTTTTTCCCTGGAAGGGCATCATCCGCCAGCAGGCCCACGGTGACCGGCGCTCGCAGTCCCTCGCCGTAGTACAGCGCCCGGTATTTGGGCATCTGTTTCATCCGATCCGCATACAGCGCCACTTTGTCCGCTGCGGCGAAGTTCTTGGCCATGAATTTGGCGTCGGTTTCGCTCAAGCGCAGGGTGAGGTAATGGGCGACCGCCGTGAACAGGGACGGATCGAAATCCTTGGCTTCCTGCGAGGCGACGACGAAGGCGATGCCGTATTTGCGGCATTCCTTGACCATGCTGGGAATCAGCTTGAGCCGAGCCGCCCGGTGTGCTTCGTCGAAAATCACCGCGTGGGTGATGCGGGGCTGAGGGCCGCGCCGGAACATGTTCTGGTACAGGTTGTACAGCACGAAGGTGGCGAAGGCCCGTTGCAGGTAGTCGTTCTGCGTACCGTGAATCTCGATCAGCGCCGGCCGGGTTTGATCCAGCAAGCTGGGCAAGGCGCCGCCGGCCTCAAACAACCCGTAGTCGTCCAATTCGCTGAACCGGTTGAGCAACGTCAGCAACCCCCGGTCGGGCTTGGCGTCAGCGCGCAGCAGGTCGAGGAAGGCGCGGAAGGAGGGCGTCGCGCCACGTTGTCCTGTCTCCCAACCCTGATCTCGATAGCTTTGCTTGAGCGCCTCCCGCAGGCGTCCGAGTTGCACGTCGCCCAGTTCGGGGAAGATGGCGGCGAAGATGTCGCGCAGCATTCCGATATTGTCGAGATAGGCCAACGGTGCGTTGCCGTCCACCTGCAAGGGATTGAAGCCCAACCCGGCGTAGCGCACCGTCAGCGGCGGGTCGGCCAGGCGCGCGGCCAGCTTTTCATCGATATCCTGATGGTAGGAGAAGACAATCGGAGTAATGGCGCGGTCGGTCAGTTGCAAGCAGAGATTGATCAGGCAGGTGGTCTTGCCCATGCCGGGTTGGCCGAGAATCATCAGATGGGGATTGGCCTTGATGCTGGCCCGCCAGATCACCGGCTCGTCGCCGCCTTCGCGGTGGCCGAGCAGGATTTCGGCTTCGCGTGCGGGGGTAGCCGTGTTCTGCGTCTCCGGTGTTTCCATCCCCCCTTCGCCTCGATCCTCCGTTGCGGACGGTGGGTGCGTTGTAGATGGGTCCAGCAGAGGGGAAGAAGGTATTTCCAATAAGTTAAGGGAAATAGGCGATTCCGGCAAAATCCCCGGACCGAACAGCCACAACTGCGCCTCACCGTCCTGGCCGATCTCCACCGGCTGTCGCCCGTGGTATTCCGGGCAGAAGACGAAGCCGAACCGTTGGAGTTCGCCGAGCGTCGGCAGGTCGATTTCCTTCTTGACCATGCGGTCGATCTCGCGCAGGGCGCGTTGGAAAGCGTCCTCGCTCAGGGTGTGGCGGCGGCCCTTGCGGGCGTAGAACCGCAGGATGCGCGCCAGCCAGGCGCGGTTAACCGTCTTTTCCAGGGCGGACGTTTTGGGACCGAACAGTTGTTCCCAGCCCTGGCAGGAGGCGTCGATCTGCCGTTCCATGGTCTCGGCCAAGTCCGGGGCGCGGGCGGTCTTGAGATAGCGACGGAATTTGACCTCGATGAAGGTGATCCGCAGTCCGCTGCGCTTGGGGGCGCTGATGTAGAGGAGATCGGCGCGTTGCTCGCTGCCCGCTGGGGTTTTGCCTGGTTCGCGGAACAGTTCCGGCACGTCGTCCAGTGGGATGAAAAAGCCTTCCGCCAGCGGCAGCCAGACTTTGTCGGTTTCACTCGCCTGGGCGCAATGGCGATGAACCAGGGCGACGGCGATCATTTCCTGGGGGGTGTGGCCCCGCCCCGCCAGCCGTAACGCCAGCCGGCCGCTCACGGCTTTCAGGGCGCCCAGCAGGAATTGACAGTTGCGCTCGCTGGAGGAGAGTCCCATTTCGTTCAGCGCGCCGTCCAACAGTTGCCGGACCTCGTCGAAACTGCTTGTGGAGGTGATCAGTTGCAGGAAACCCAGATCGTCCCGTTCCGGGACGCAGTCGATGATGTAGGCGTCGTACACCAGAGGCAAATCCCTGGGCGAGTCGAAGTATTCCAGTCCGGCGTTGCGGTCGGCGGTGATGACCCAGTCACAGAGTTCGTGCAGATTTTTCAGCAGATCGGCTCGATCGGCGTTGACCTCGGTCACCAGCACCGGCCAATCTTCGGGACCACCGCCCAGATGGCGGACGACCGCCTGCTGGATAACACTGTGCAAACCCACTTGGCGGGTCGTTAGGACGCGGGTGGTGGGATGTTTTTCCCCATCGGGGTTGGCGGGGATGAAGCTGAGCCAATGCGGGGTGGGGTCAGGTTGAAAGGACCGGGTGGGCATCAGCGCCAGGCCGTGGGCTTCCAGAACGCCGCCGGGTGGCAGGCTCGCCAGCGGCCGGTACGCGATCCGCGACGTGAAGACATCAAAAGTCAGGGCCAGATGCGCGGGTCTTTTCGGCACCGGACTATCCCGCCGCGCCCAGCGCAAGCGGGGCAGGTTGACGCCCCCCGGACGCCGCGCGCTAGCCATGATCCACCGATCCCCATCCGGCACAGACCCCGCGCCGCTGCGGCGACGTTCCACGGTGGCGGAGAGGAAGCGCCCGGTCAGCTCCGTGGCCTGGCCCTCGGCTGGGTAGAGGTCCAGTTCGTAACAAACGTCTTGCTCGTCGTGCCGCGAGGGCACCTCGTCTTCCCCAAGGTCCGCCGGCTCCTCGCTGCCGCCGGGCAACGCTTTACCCAAGGCGCGCACGACGGGCATGGCGTCACCGGCACGCAGAGCGTGAACTTGAATCCGCCGATAGTCGGGATGTAGGTGCAAATAGCGGCTGATTTCGTCGGCCAGCACGGTTACCGCGCCCTTGCCGACAGTCGGCGCGGCGTTGTCCTCATCGCCCAGCAGGCGGGCCATCAGCGCCACCGTCGCTTTGGGTTCCGGGTCGCCGGCCGGCGTCAGCGCCACGGCGTGAAAGCCCAGCGTATCGGCGAAGACGAACGCTTCACCCGGTTGCAGGCCAGGTAGAAACGCCGGGTGATGGGCGCTGGTGACGGTGGCGAGGAGCCGCTGGATTTTAGCCGGGGATTCCCCTTCCAGACGGTGATACGCCACCAGCAAGTCAAAACTTTGTTGCCAGGCCACCCGCAAGGGATGGGTGGGCAGGACGATCAGCCCCAGGCAATGCCCGGCCAGCGAGACGACTTCCAGGGTTTGAATCAGGGTCAGTTCGGGCGCGCTGGTTTTCCAGACCTCATGGGCCGCCAGCACGTAGCGGTTGAGAACCTCTGAATCGTCGTACAGGATGCCCAGTGGGCCTGGGCGTTTTTTCAAATACTCGACCATCTTCCGGGAAGCCTGGATCAGTCGTTCCGCCGCGGGATTCACTTCGGGGGCGATGAATTCGGCCTGACCGACCGGAACGCCATCCGCCCGCACCCGCACCCGCCAGCGGCCCAGAGCGCCGTGGCGTTCCTGCCAATCCTCGGCCAGCGCCGACAGTAATGGCGGACAGTAGACGCGCCCGACCTTGTGACGCCAGCGGCAGGTCATAAAGCCTTTTTTATCCCGACTAAAAACTCCTGGGTCATCGAGCCACCTGACCAGCGCCTTTAAATCGTGGTCTTGGGGAACGACGTGCGCGGCGGCCAGAACCAAGGTGGGATAGATTTTTCCGGCGCTGCTTTTGACGGGTTGGTCGTCCGGCTGGCCAAAACCCAGGATGAAACTTTCCGTGGCGGTTTCACAGGAAGGTTCGCTGAGGGCGCGGATGACGGCCTGGGGCTCAAAGACGTCGCTCTCGTCGAGATTTTCAAAGTCGTCTTGGGTAAACACCGCTTTTTGCAGCGATTTGCCGGTGTGGGACACCGTTTTTTCCGCCAGCACATCCTGTTCGGTGCGCACCTCGACCAGATAATCCACGGCGTCCTTGGCCAGCGTGTCGGGTTCGACGTTCCAACGTACCTCCAGACGGGCGCGTCTCTGGGGATGGTCGCCTTCCGGATCGAGCCGCAGCAGCAGGCGGCGCTGGTTGAGTCTGTCGCCGGAAGGCTCGTTGCTTTCGGACAACCCGGACCAGACGAACGGTTTGCCCGGCTTGCCGCGCCAGGAGACCCAGTGAATCGCGCGGAGCGTTTGTTCCGGATCAATAGATAGTGCCTGACCGGAAACCTGTCTTGTAGCCCAACCTTCAGAACCACGGTGTTGAGAATCATGATGTTGGGCTTCGCAAGCTCAGCCCAACCTACAAGGTTTTGGGGTTTTCGGCCAGACACTAGATAACCGGTTAATCCAGAAATCGGATTCCCGAGCCAGATCGGCCAGAGCCTCCAAGCGTGGCAACCGTTCAGTCGCGCGCAAGCGTTGGATCAACTGGCGCTCCGCCTCCGGGTCGTTGAGGTTCAAGGCGCTGACCCGTTGCTCCGGCGTCAGGCGCGCGCCTTGTGTCGGGAAAATCTTGTCCGCCAGCAGGGCCGCCTTGTCGAGGTCTTTTTCGTTGGGGCGGTCGCTCATGGCCACCGGCCACAAACCGATTTCCGGTAACGCGGTGCCGACGGCATCCAAGCTGTGCGTGGCCCGACACAGGTAGGTGAAAACGCGCCAAGGGGCCAGATGGCGTTGATGGCCGACCTGCCTGGCTTTGGTCAGCGCCTTTTTGACAAACAGTTTGCATCCGTAGGGCAAGGCATCATGGGCCAGCCTGTGGGCGACGTCGAACAGTTCGCGTTCGCCGATTTCCCGCGCCGCGCTATAAATGCCATCCATGCCGGGGCCAGCAGCGGTGGCATCGATCAGCAGCAAGGCGGCCTCTCGCTTGTCATTGCGCCATGCCACGGCTTGATCGGCGGTGATCCAACGTTTCTCCGGTTCGGCGGTTTCGACGACGGCGGCGGTTTGCCAGCCCGGCACCTTGAAGGAAGGAACGGCGGCCAAGGCTCGCGTCGCGTCCGGCGGCAAGCAGCGTACATACGCCATACTGCCCGAAGCGGGTTTGCCCAACAGTTGGATGAACGCTCGAGCCAGTAGGGCGATGGCCTTTTCAGACAGCATGACGCGCCTCCCGGCGATAGTGGGGCTTGAGGTGCTTCATCTTTTCCGCGTCGTTGACGCCGATCAACAATCCCAGATCACGCAGCCGCTGTTCCAGAAATGCTTTGTTACGCAGCAGCATCTCTTGAGGAATCGACTGGCCAGAGGGTTCATGCGCGATGTACAAGCCATAGCGTTCCCGAAGCAGGTCGATAAAATCCGGGAAGGACAGCGGTACGGCTTTTTTCTCAGTCGATGAATCGCATAGGTGACGATGGACTAGAAATTCCAGAACGGTTGGATTCAGCACGACGGCGCGTAGATCGATCCGACGATTGGCCCCGCCTTGACTCCGGGATACTCGACGTTTCACCGCCAGTCCATTGGGTTGGTCGATCATGAGTGAGTCATCCAGAAATTTTATATATAGTTCCGCTAATTGATAACCGGACATGGTGTTAAAGCGGATTCTGGGATG
>REEE01000091.1 GCA_007695245.1 Candidatus Competibacteraceae bacterium
CTGGAGCGGATCGCCCAACCGCCGGTTCTCGAAGACCTCTTTGAAAACCTGCTCGACTGCCCGGATGCGACCGCTTGGCTGGCACGGTTGCACGCGGCGGCCGAGGAAGGGGAAAGGGAAAAGGGGAAAGGCCCCAAGTGAAAGGCGAACCGGCGTTCGAGGCGGCGGGGGCGCGGTTCCAGACGATCGTGACGGCCCAGACCCGTCGAAATTCTCCACCTATGATCCCGATCGACCTCATCGCCGGCGCGCGGCGCGCGTGTTGACTTCCTGGTGGCTGAAGGCCGACGCCGCCCGGCGGCTGGGTCTGGGCAATGTGGCGAACGTCGCGGCGTACCGCCTGGCGCTGCGGCTGGGCATCCACCCGGTGCGGCGGCTTCAGCGCGCCATTGGCGGCACCCGGTTTTTTCGCAGGTCGGAGCCGGTGGCCCAAGACCCGCCGCCGAGTCACTGGCAAGAGGAAGCCTGGTATTTCGGGTGGCGCCGCGAGCCGCTGGGTGCGGGGCCACCGCACTGGCATCGCAATCCGTTCACCGGCGCGCAGGCGACCGATGCCCGCCAACCGTGGTGGCAACTGTCCGACTTTGCCACCGGCGCGGGCGATATCAAAACCCTCTGGGAAGCCTCGCGCTTCGACTGGGTGCTGGCCTTCGCCCAGCGCGCCGCCGCCGGCGGCGCGGCGGACCTGGAACGCTTGAACGCCTGGCTGGCCGACTGGTGCGAAAAGAACCCGGCCTATCGCGGCCCGAACTGGAAATGCGGGCAGGAGGCGGCGATCCGGGTGCTGCATCTGCTGCTGGCGGCGCGGCTGCTGGGGCAACTGGCCGACCCCGAGCCGGACTTGCCGCAACTGATCGAGGCCCATCTTGCGCGCATCTACCCCACGCTGCGCTATGCGATGGCCCAGGACAACAATCATGGCAGCTCCGAGGCGGCCGCGCTGTTTGTGGGCGGCGCCTGGCGCGGCCGATTGGGGATGGCCGATGCCCGGCGCTGGACCAGGACGGGGCGCTATTGGCTGGAAAACCGGGCAGCGCGCTTGATCGGCGCGGAGGGGGGCTTCAGTCAGCACTCCGTGAATTACCACCGGCTCCTGTTGGATACCCTCAGCGTGGCCGAAATCCTGCGCGAGGACCTCGAGCAGCCGGCCTTCTCAAGCACCTTTTACCAGCGGGCGGCGGCCGCGACGCGCTGGCTGTTTGCGCTGATCGACCCGGACACCGGCGATGCGCCAAACCTCGGGGCAAACGACGGCGCCAATCTGCTGCCGTTGACCGCCGCCGACTACCGGGATTACCGCCCCAGCGTGCAGCTTGCGGCGGCGTTATTTGCGCCGGATTGCCTGCTTGCGGGTCAGGGTCCGCATCGGTCGCACCTGCGGTGGCTGGGGGTGACTCCCGGCCCTGCTGGAGCCGCCGCCGAGGCGAGACCCCGATCGGTCTTTCACGCCCAGGGTTACCTGGTGCTGCGGCAGGGTCCGTGGCGCGTCCTGTTTCGCTATCCGCACTATCGATTCCGCCCTGGGCATTGCGATGCGCTGCATGTGGATTTATGGTGCGGTTCGCACAATGAACGAATCGCAATGATTCCGAACGGCTGCGATCTGGATATCTTCGCCGCGCCTGCCGTACCCTGGCGCCCGGAAGGGGTGGCGGACGACGATCTGATGGCCGTGTTCACTGGGGCGCATGGGATTGCGAATGGGCTGGATGCCGTACTCGACGCAGCGGCCGAATTGAAGCGGCGCGGGCGAGAGGATATCAAGCTCGTGCTTCATCGGCGACGGTAAGCTGAAACCGCAACTCCAGGCGCGTGCCAAGGCCGAGGGGCTGAATAACGTGGTGTTTCATCCACCTGTGCCCAAGGCCAAACTCTCCGGCCTGATGGCAGCCGCCGATGTCGGCATGCAGATTCTCGCGAACGTACCTGCCTTCTACTACGGCACCTCCCCGAACAAGTTTTTCGACTACATCGCCTCCGGTCTGCCCGTGCTGAACAACTATCCCGGTTGGCTCGCCGACATCATCACCCGTTCCGAATGCGGCTACGCGGTGCCGCCCGATGATCCGGGGGCTTTCGCGGATGCACTGGTCCATGCTGCTGGCCGCCCCCAGGAACACGCTGAAATGAGCGCGCGAGCTAGTGGATTACCGCAAAAATTCTGATAGGTGGCACTAGGCGCACCTGGCTCCCACGCTCCGGCGTGGGAGCCCGTTCAGATGCTCCAACCTCTCGATTTTACTGGGATCATTCAAGCAGCTGGAGCGGCGGTCGGCATTCCCACGCCGGAGCGTGGGAACGAGAACCTGTCAAAACTTTTGCAACAGCCCACTAGTGGAATTTCATTTGCTTACCAACAAGACCTTGGCTAGGCCGACGAGGACGTTTTCCTTCTGCCGGTGGGTATGGACCACTTGCGGCCGATAGCGGCGAAGCAACTGGCGCAGGCCCAGTAAAATCTGGAATCCGTTGAGTCGGGATTCGTCCAGAATATCCACGGGCACCCCCGAGGCCCGCAGCCGCGCGGCGGCTTCGCCCTCGTTCAGGAGCACTGCTCGTGCCGGGATATCAGCCCGTTGGTTGAGGTGGGTCAGCAGGGTATGAAGTTGCACCTCAGCCCCGGCCCAGCGGTCGCCGGACGTGACGTGCAGCACGGTGAGCGGCGACGGGAGAGGCCAGGGCAATCGCATTTAAATTTTAAGGGGTATCCATTTGAGTGCGGAAGCTACTACCTATTGTGGGCGCTCTAAGGATGAGGGATCGGGGTTTCGGCTGCTGTGAGGGAGGTCGCCCGAGCCCGGTGGCTGCCTCCTGGGGGCAGAGGCGGCTGGCTTTTTGGTACGGAATTGACCACCAACGCCTGGTACAGGAACCGAAGCCGAGGAGGCGGTGGAGCGTGAGCTCCGCGACGCCGTTCTTGCGGGTCGAGTTTGTCCAATTCCCGCTCCGCGGCAGGGTCGAGTTCAACCTTCCACGCCATAACGTTTCATGACGTCTTCCAGAGGCACGGGTTGCGTCCTGCCGGCCCGAAGGTCTTCCAGGCGCTTCTCGGCCAAGTAGAGGTCCTCCAGGTCGTCCAAATGCTCGAGAATGGCCTCGCGGGCATAGAAGGTTTTGGTTCTGCCGGTCGCCTTCGCCAGAGCATCGAGCCGCCGTTCCACGTCGGCGGGTAGTCTTATCGCAAGCATAGGTCTACACTCCATTCTGATTAGATGCTATACAAGTATAGCACGGCACCTCGGCCGCCTCTCCCGCACCCGCCGAAAGACGAGTTTGTTTTCGCCCGCGCGCCGGTCCGGAAGCCGGTGTCGTCCCAGGCGGCGCGGCCCTACCTGCGGGGGATGTTGCAGAAGACGGGAGTAACCTTGCTGGATCAAAGATTCGTGGGCTGGGAGTGCGCTCATGACGAGAGCCCGGACTGGCCTCAGAGAACGACCAGCTCATCGCCGGCGGCCACCGGACCGCTTTCGAGAACTCGGGCGAAGATGCCTTCTCGAGGCATGACGCAGTCCCCGGCCCGGTAGAAGATCGCGCAGCGGGCATGGCACTCCTTGCCGATCTGGGTCACTTCCAGCAGCGCCTCCCGGCCGACGGTCAACCGGGTCCCCACCGGCAGGGTCCAGACGTCGAGGCCGTCCACCGTCAGGTTTTCGGCGAAGTCGCCGTTTTCGATCTCCAGTCCCTGTTCCTTGATTTTGTTGATGCTGGACATCGAGAGCAGGCTGACCTGGCGATGCCAGTTGCCCGCGTGGACATCGCCTTCCAGACCATGCTCTTTGACGAGCAGGCCCCGACTGACGTCCTCTTTGGGCATTCCCTTGCGCTCGCTCGTGCAGACCGCGATCACGATTCCCCGTTGGTTCATGATTTTTACCCTCCGACTCGGGACATGGGTTGTGCCGCGCCCGGCCCGTCGAGGCCGGCCACGCCGTGCCGCTCGGGCTTGAGCGCCGCCGCTTCCCGCATCCGCGACCTGATCGCCGCGTCGTCCGCGCCGTCGCGGAGCAACGCGCGCAGGTCCACGCTGCCTTCTTCCAACAGGCAGGCGTGGAGCCGTCCGTCGGAGCTGAGGCGCAGGCGGTTGCAGGAATGGCAGAAATGCGCGCCGAGCGGGCTGATGAAGCCGATGCTGCCGCGAAAGCCAGCGGGCTTGACGATGCGGGCGGTGCCGCTGAAGCCGGCGGGAGTCCAGCGGGCGGCCAGCAGGTCGGAGCCGCTGGATGCGACGGCCTGCCGGAGGGCTTCGGCTTCGATTTTCCCGCTGGGCAGGTACCGGGCCGCCCAGGATTCCGCCTGGCCGGCCATCGGCATATATTCGATAAACCGGATTTGCCAGGGCTGGTCTCTGGCCAGCAGCGCCAGATCCCCGAGTTCGTCGTCGTTAAAGCCCTGCATGACCACGCAGTTAAACTTCAGGTTGGAAAATCCAGCCGCCTCGGCGGCGCGCACGCCCCGCCAGAACCGGGACAGGTTGCCGCCGCCGGTTACTTGTTGGTAACGGTCGGGGTTCAGGGTGTCCAGACTGAGGTTCAGCCGATCCAGTCCCGCGTCCCGCAGGGGCTGGGCGAATTTTTCCAGCAACTGTCCGTTGGTGGTCATGACGACTTCCCGGAGGCCGGGAATCCGCTTGAGGCCGGCCACCAGCCGGGTCACCTCTTTACGCACCAGGGGTTCGCCGCCGGTGATCCGGACCTTGGTGACGCCCAGCGCCGACAACAGCTCCACCGCGCGCAGAATCTCCTCGAAGCTCAGGAGATCGGCGCGGGGCAACGGCTGGATGCCCTCGGCGGGGATGCAGTACCGGCAGCGCAGGTTGCAGCGATCGGTCACCGAGAGCCGCAGGTAGTTCAGCATTCGTTCGCCGCTGGACTGGAGCTTCATGCGGGCGCCTCACGGTCGCGGGCGCAGTCCAGTTGGCCGCCCCGCAACACTTCCACGGCATGGGATAAGACGGGAAGCACGACTTCCAGGCACTCCCGGACGGCGTTGGGGCTGCCGGGCAGGTTGACGATCAGAGTCTTGCCCCGCACCCCGGCCTCGGCCCGGGACAGCATGGCCCGTTGGGTCTTTGGCAGGCTTGCGGCCCGGATCGCCTCGGGGATTCCCGGCACGCGGCGCTGAATGACTTGCAGGGTGGCGTCGGGGGTCACGTCGCGGGGACCGAGGCCGGTTCCGCCGGTGGTGCAGATGAGATCCACCCCACCATCGGCCATGGCCACCAGGGCACCGGCCACGAGGTCCAGTTCGTCGGGGACGATTCGGTAGTCCACGATCTCCGCGCCGACCGCGCTCAACAGTTCCCGGAGCACCCTGCCGCTGGCGTCTTCCCGCTCGCCGCGGGCGCCCCGGTCGCTGGCCGTGAGAATGGCTGCTTTCATCGATTCCCCTCCTCGGGTGGGTAGTCTCCGCTTTTGCCGCCGGTCTTGCCGAGCAGCCGGATCTCGCCGATCACCATGCCCTTGTCCACGGCCTTGCACATGTCGTAGATGGTCAGGGCGGCGATGCTGACCGCGGTCAGGGCCTCCATCTCCACCCCGGTCTCGCCCTGGCAGCGGACGCTGGCCCGGATGGTGACGCGGTGACGAGCGGGCTCGGGTTCGAAGTCCACGGTCACCCCGCTCAGGACGAGGTTATGGCACAGGGGAATCAGCTCCGAGGTCCGCTTGGCCGCCATGATGCCCGCCAGACGGGCCACGCCCAGAACGTCGCCCTTGCCCATTTTTCCAGCCAGCACTAAAGCATAGGTCGCGGGCGTCATGGAAATCCACCCCCCGGCCACCGCTTCCCGCCGGGTGATGGCCTTGTCGCCCACGTCCACCATCCGGGCCGCGCCGCCGGCGTCGAAGTGGGTCAGAGTTCCGTCATTCCGGTCCGGCATCGAGCCCCCTCAGCGCATCGAGCAACGGGCCAACTCCTGGCAGCGCCAGGTTCTCCCGAGGTATGACCCAGGTCGTCGGACCGGCCCGAACGAGTTCGACCGCCATCGGCTCCAGGTAGCGAGCCACC
>REEE01000144.1 GCA_007695245.1 Candidatus Competibacteraceae bacterium
TGATCGCGGGTCAGGGAATCCAACCCCCCCGTCAGCACGAAGGTCTTGCCGGCGAAAGGTCGCGCGCCGACGGGCTGCGGCGCGGTCTCGGTCCAGCGGACTCCGGCGGCCCGCAGCCGGGCGATGACTTCCCGGTTGTGGGGCTCCTGAAAAAACGCGCGCAGGGCGGCGGCAACGACCGGCCCGACGTCCGGCACTTGTCGCAGGGTCTCCTCATCGGCGGCCATCAACGCTTCCAGTCCACCGAAATGTTCGGCCAGCGCCAGCGCCGTCGCTTCCCCGACCTCCCGAATCCCGAGTGCGTACAGAAAACGCGCCAGCGTGGTGGTCTTGCCCCGCTCTAGGGCGGCGACCAGCTTGGCGGCGGATTTAGTCCCCATCCGCTCCAACTCAGCCAGCGTCGTCGCATCGAGCGCGAACAGATCAGCGGGATTGCGCACCCAATCCCGCTCCACGAGTTGCTCGACCAGTTTGTCGCCCAGCCCCTCGATGTCCAGCGCCCGGCGGGAGGCGAAATGCCGGATCGCCTCCTGGCGCTGGGCGCGGCAATACAAGCCGCCGATGCAGCGGGCCACCGCCTCGCCCTCGGGGCGGATCACCCCCGATCCACACACCGGACAGTGTTCCGGCATGACAAACGGTTGGGTCTCGGGCGGGCGACGCTCCAGAACAACCCTGACGACTTCGGGAATCACGTCGCCGGCCCGGCGCACGATGACGGTATCACCCACCCGCACGTCCTTGCGCGCGATCTCGTCGGCGTTGTGCAAAGTGGCGTTAGTGACCGTGACACCCCCTACGAACACCGGCTTGAGCCGCGCCACGGGTGTGAGCGCCCCGGTGCGGCCGACCTGTACGTCGATGGCCTCGACCACGGTCAACTCCTCTTGCGCCGGAAATTTGTGCGCCACCGCCCAACGCGGCTCGCGCGTGCGGAACCCCAGTTGCCGCTGCCAGTCCAGCCGGTTGACCTTGTACACCACACCGTCGATGTCGAAAGGTAGCGCATTGCGCCGTTCGGCGATGGCGCGGTGAAACTCGATCAGTTCCTCCGCGCCCCGCGCTACGCGCCGTTCGTCGCTCACCGGCAGGCCAAACGCGGCCAATGCGTCCAAGACCTCGCCGTGCGTAGCGGGCACAGGCCAACCTAGCACTTCGCCCAGTCCATAGGCGAAAAAAGATAACGGGCGTTTCGCCGCCAGGTTCGGGTCGAGTTGCCGGATGGCTCCGGCCGCGCCGTTGCGCGGATTGACCAGCGCGGGCAACCCGGCGGCGCGCTGCCGGGCGTTGTAGCGTTCGAAGTCCGCGCGGCTCATGTACACCTCGCCGCGGACTTCCAAGACCTCGGGCGCGGTGCCTTGCAGTCGCAAGGGGATACTCCGGATGGTGCGCGCGTTTTGGGTGACCTCTTCGCCGGTCGCGCCGTCGCCGCGGGTGGCGGCCTGCACGAGCACACCGTCCTCATAACGCAAGCTGACGGCCAGGCCATCGAACTTCAGTTCGCAGGAATATTCGACCGGCGGGGCCTCCGCACTCAGGTCCAACTCACGCCGCACCAGGTTATCAAAAGCGCGCGCGCCATCTGGACCCGTGGCGGTCTCGGTGCGAACGGACAACATCGGCACCCGATGCCGCACCGGCGCGAAGGCCGCCAGCGGCTGGCCGCCCACGCGCTGGGTCGGGGAATCGGGGGTGATCAGTTCGGGATGAGCGGCTTCCAGTTCGCGCAGTTCCCGCAGGAGCCGGTCGTATTCGGCGTCGGGGATTTCCGGGTCGTCCAGGACGTAATAACGGTAATCGTGCCGGCTGAGTCGCCGGCGCAACTCAGCGATCCGGTTTGGCGGATCGGCGGGAATATCCATGACCATGCTCCACCGCCGAGGCGGTTACACCCACAACCGCCGCCGTCGTTCCAGGTCGAGGACCTCGCCGCGCAAATGCATCAGCGACTGGTTGGTCATCCGATGGCGGCGTTCGTCGCAGATCATGCCGCCCAGTTTCCGCGCCAACTGATCGGCGGTGACCACCAACAATTCCAGCGCTTTCACGCTGTCCAAGGGACCGGGCAGCCGCATGAACAGCAGCAGCCCCGGCGTGGTTAAATCGGCCAGCGCCTCCGGTTTGAAGGAACCCGGTTTCCGCAGGTGCGCCACGCTGAACACCGGCGTGGCGTCGGCGGTTTCCTCATCCGGAAAGCGCTCGAACAGACCCTCGGTATTGAGCCGAAATTGCAGCTCCTCGGCGACCGCCTGAATGCGGGGACCATTGAAGAACTGCTGGTGTGGGGCGACCACGGTCAACGCCACAGTCATGCTGGGCGGCGGCGATAACGCCGGTGGCTGGCGTGGTTCGGTGGTACGGAGCGGCGGCGGAGAATCCGCGGCGGGCTGCGGAACCGGCGTCGAGGCCGGACGAGACGGCGGCGGTGACGTTTCCGCCGCCGCGGGTTCGGTTGAGGGCTCCGCCGGGTTGCGATGAATCGGACGAATTTCCACATCGACCAACACCTTGTCGGCCAAGTGATGATCGGGAGTGATGTGCCCCAGCTCACCGAAATAATGACCGTTTTCCACCGGGTCCGGCAATGACTCGGACGCCTCGCCCAATACCGGTTCGCGTTCCGATCGGCGCCGGCGGCGCCGGAGTTCCTCCTTGAGACGGACGCGAATCCCCCAGAGATAAATCAGGATGACGATAACGACTCCAATGCCCGCCAGCAGCCACTGCAACTGCGTTTTGTCCAGTTCCATGAATCGAAAGCCCCAGCTCAAGCCTATTACAATTTGGAGGTTACGCCGCGCGACGTGATCGTATCGTAAGGCCCCTACATCAGGAAGCCAAGGATTCACCGCGCTTGTTATACTGGAATTTACGCCCTTTCACAAACCCCACCCGTCGCGCCTAACCGACCAGGGCCAATCGGGCCGCTTCCTCGACATCGACCGCGACCAGCCGCGAGACCCCCGGTTCCTGCATGGTCACCCCCGCCAGATGCTGAGCGATTTCCATGGTCGCCTTGTTGTGAGTGACGAAGAGGAATTGCACCCGCGCCGACAAATCCTGAACCAGCGCGCCGAACCGGCCGACGTTGGCTTCATCCAGCGGCGCGTCCACCTCGTCCAGCAGACAGAATGGGGCGGGATTGAGTTGAAAAATGGCGAATACCAAGGCGATGGCGGTCAACGCCTTTTCGCCGCCCGACAACAGAGTCAGCGCGCCGATCCGCTTGCCGGGCGGCTTGGCCATGATCGTCACGCCGGCGTCCAGCGCGTCCTCGCCGGTTAATTCCAGGTGGGCCTGCCCCCCGCCGAACAGACGCGGGAACAGTTCGCCGAAGTTGGCGTTGACCTTTTCAAAGGTGTCGCGGAAGCGGGTGCGGGTTTCGCGGTCCATCTGGCGCATGGCGGTTTCCAGCGTGCTCAAGGCTTCCAACAGGTCGTCGTTCTGGGCGTCGAGATACTGCTTGCGTTCGGTCAGTTGCGCGCATTCCTCGATCGCCGCCAGGTTAATGGGTCCCAGCCGCTGGATGCGGCGCTCGATCTGCTCCAACCGCGTCACGCACTCGGTTTCGGTCGCGGTCTCCGGCAGGGCCGACAGCACCGTTTCCGGGTCGGTGGCGAGTTCGTGCAACTGTTCGCGCAGATTCTGCTGGCGGACCCGCCCTTCGCTCGTGGCCAGCCGCCGTTCCTCGATGGCGCGACGCTGGGTGTCGGCCTGCCGCTCGTGGCGCGCGCGCGCCTGCTCGCCCGCTTGTAGCTCGGCATCCTGGGCTTCGAGGCGCTGGCGGGCCGCTTGCAATGCCGTTTCGACGCACAGCCGTCGTTCCAACGCCTCCGCCAGCTCCGTCTCGGCAGCGGCCAACGCTTCGTCGGTGTCAGCGGCGCGTTCGGCGGATAACCGGTCCCGCCGCGCCCGTAATTGTTCGCCCTGCGCCGCCAGCCGTTCCAGCGCCTGCGCGGCGGCAGACCCGCGAACCCGCAGGGACTCCAGCGCCATCGCGCCTTGCGCCGCCGCTTGGCGGGCGACGTTCGCCCGGTCGCGGCATTCCCGAAGCCGCTCGTCCAGCCGCTGGCGATGCGCGCGCAGTTCCGTCTGTTCGCCGCCCAAGCTCTCCAGCGCCAGCAACGCCTCTTCCAGGCGCTCGCGGGCCAGTTGAATTTGCTCCTGGTCCTGCTCGCCCTGGACGTCCAATTCGGCGATTTCCTCGGCCAGCGCCGCGCGCCGGGCGCGCGCCTGTTCCGCCTGGGTCAGGGCCGATTTTAGCTGTCCCTGCACGGCGACGTGATCGCGATGGCCCTGATTGACCGCCTGCTGCACGTCGCGGCGCTGCTGTTCGAGTTCGCGCGCCTGGTCGCGCAGGCGCTCCAGTTCGGTTTCCTGCTGTTCCAGCAGCACCGTGTCATCGGCCAGCGCGGTCTCCAGAGAGCGGATTTCCCGCTCGCGCGCCAGCACGCCCTCTTCGCCGCCCCGATTCAGGCGCAGCCAGTGGCGTCCGCACAGGACGCCCTCCGCCGTCACCGCGATTTCGCCCTCCCGCAACGTCGCGCGCCGCGCCAGCGCGGCCTCCACGGTGGCGGCGGTTCGCACCCCGGCCAGCAGGCTGGCGAGCGGCCACGGCGCGCGCACCTTGCCCGCCAGCGCCGCTGGATCCGCCGCGGTGTCCGCCGCCGCGGCCGGCGGTGGCTCGATCAGGGTCAGCCGGCCCCGGGTGATTTCGCCGGCGGCGCGCCGAGCGGGCTCGTCGAGGCTCGCCACGCAGACCGCGTCCAACGCATCGGTCAGGACGGCTTCCACGGCGGCTTCCCAGCCCGGCTCCACCTCCAACTGCTCCGCCAAGCGCCGCGCGTCCGCCAGCCCTTGGCCGTGCAACCAGCCCTCCAGTTCCTTCTCATGCCGGTTCAGCGCCGCTTCCTGCAAGGTCTGTAACGAAGTCAACCGACCGCGCCCGGTCTGCACCCGCGCCCGCCGGGCTTGCAGCTCCCGGTCGACGGACTGCCGCGCGTCCCGAGTCGCGGCCAATGCCGCCTCGGCGCGCGCCAGAGTATCTTGAGCGTGTTGCAGGCGCTCGGCGGCGGCCTGTTCGGCCATCCGCAATTCGGCGAGATCCTCGGTGAGATCGACGGACGTCAGTTGCGCCCGGTCGAAGCGCAACCGTTCCAGCCGCCGCTCGCCTTGCAATGACTGCCGTTCCAGATGTTCGATCCGGGTGCGCTCCACGTCGGCCTGGCGTTGGGCCGCGCCGTGGCGCTGGTTGAAGGATTCCCAAGCCGCCTGCCCCTCGCGCAGCGCGACTTCGGCGGCGGCCAGCGCCGCTCCGGCCTCTACCTCCACGGTCAGCGCTTGCGCCAGTTCTGGCTCGGCGGCGGCCAGCGCCGCCGCCAGCGCGTCCCGCTGCGCCTGATCCTGGGCGCGTTGCGCGTCGAGCTGTGCCAGCGCCGTCTCGGTCTGGCCCCAGTCCTCCTCGCGCCGCCGCCGCTGCTCGCGCTGGAGTTGCAGGGTATTTTCCAACCGGCTGATGTCGGCGCCCGCCTGGTAATAACGGCCTTGCGTCTCGTTAAAAACCACGTTCAACTCCGCGCGCCGCACGCGCCCGGCTTCCAGCCCGGCTTCCAGCCGGCGTTGTTCCGCCAGGAGTGCCTCCAACGCGGTCTCTTGCTGGCGCAGTTCGCTTTCGCGCTCGTTGAGTTCAGCGTGCAAGGCTCGCCAGCGCAGGGCCAGCAATTCCATCCGCAGTCGGCGCTCCTCGGCGCGCAGGTCGCGATACTGTTCGGCGGCCCGGGCCTGGCGCTGTAAATGCTGAAGTTGCCGGCCCAGTTCTTCGCGCACGTCGTTGAGGCGGTCGAGATTCTCGCGGGTGTGGCGGATGCGGGTCTCCGTTTCGCGCCGGCGTTCCTTGTATTTGGAAATACCGGCGGCTTCCTCCAGGAACACGCGCAATTCTTCCGGCCGCGCCTCGATCGCTCGGGAAATCATCCCCTGTTCGATGATGGCGTAGCTGCGTGGACCGAGTCCGGTGCCCAGGAAGAGGTCGGAGATATCGCGACGACGACAGCGGGTGCCGTTGAGAAAATAGCCGGACTGACCGTCCCGGCTCACCTGGCGTTTGACGGCGATCTCGCTGTAACTGGCCCAGGGACCTCCCAGCCGCCCCGCGCTGTTGTCGAACAGCAGTTCGATGGACGCCTGGCCGACCGGCTTGCGGCTGGCCGAACCGTTGAAGATGACGTCGCTCATGGTCTCGCCGCGCAAGTTGCGGGCCGAGCTTTCGCCCATCACCCAGCGCACGGCGTCGATGATGTTGGACTTGCCGCAACCGTTGGGGCCGACGATGCCGATCCGGTTGCTGGGCAAATACAGGACCGTGGGATCCACGAACGACTTGAACCCCACCAGTTTGATCTTGCTGAGTCGCATGGGTGTGGTGGCGGCTTCCGTGCCGGTTCAGGCCCGGCGGACCAGCGGACGCAACACGGCTTCAACCGCATCCAGATCGGGAATGACCACCGCCTGCTCGCGATAGCGCGCCCAACTCAGAACGCCTGGCCGACCCTGATCGGCGGCGGGGATCTCCGGGTCCGATTGGATATCATGACGCTGCACGTTGAGCGGTCGCGGCGCCGAGGTCCCCAAAATGCCAAAATGCAGCAACTGGGAATCGACGCCCGAGGCGTTGACGAAAATGATGCGGGAATTGAGATCGGCCTCGGGCGCCACGTGAAAGATCAACTGCCCCAGGCTGACCAGCGGTGTGGTTAGATTCCGCCACAGCATGGTTCCGAGCACCCAGTGCGGCGCATTCTCAAGCCGCAGGGGCGTTGCGAACGGCAACACTTCAGCGACCAGGCTGTTGGGCAGGATGAGTTGCCCGCTTTGTACCGAGATGAGCAAACAGCGGAGGTTGGAGGAATTTTCCATCAGCGGTGTCCGTGCGACGAGCCAGGCGTGGGGTCGAACCCGGATCGCCTGGCCCTCGGGTCTCAGGTCATCAGTTCCAGGGCGCGCTCGCCCAGAATCTTGCGAATCGATTGCAGCAACTGCTCTTCCTGATACGGTTTGGTGAGATAGTCGTTGACCCCGAGCTTCATGGCCCGCTCGCGATGCTTCTCGCCGCCGCGCGAGGTCACCATGATCACCGGCAGATGGCGCAGGTGCGGTTGGTTGCGGACGTGAGCGACGACCTCAAATCCGTCCATGCGCGGCATTTCGATATCGAGAATCGCCAGATCGGGGACCTGGGTCTGCAACATTGCCACCGCGTCCAGCCCATCCTTGGCGGTGACCACCTGAATATTGTGGCGCTCCAGAATCCGGGAGGTCACCTTGCGCATGGTGATCGAATCGTCGATGACCATGATGGTGAGCTTCTCCTGCCGGGTCTCCTGGCGGGCCATCCGCAGCGCGCGGCTTTCCGCCTGCTTCTGCCGCTGCGAGCCGATGTGCCGCACCAGCGCCGCCAGGTCCAGCACCACCACCACCCGACCGTCGCCCAGCACGGTGGCCCCGGAGATGCCGGGCACGCCGTTAAACTGCGGATTGACCGGCTTGACGATGATTTCCTGGTTGCCCAGCACCGCCTCGACCTGCAAGGCGGCGCTGGCTTCCGCGCTGCGGAACAGCAAGGTGGGCGGCCGGCGATCCTTGGCTTCCTCAAAGGGCAGAACCTGGTCGCTACCGACCAGAATGCCCAGGTTGTGGAGCGGATAATTGCGGTCGTTGTACCGGTGCTGGACCGGTTCGCCGGACAGGTAGGCTTGGAATTCGCTTTCCTGAAGCCGGGTCACCAGTTCGATGCTCAGCAGGGGAATGGCGAAAAGGCCATCGCCGGCCTGGGCCAGCAAGGCCTGAGTGACCGCCAGCGAAAACGGCAGGCGAATGATAAAACGGGTTCCCTGACCGGGCTCGGTCTGAATCAGCAATGCGCCGCGCATGGCGCGGATCGCTTCATTGACGACGTCCATGCCCACGCCGCGCCCGGAAATCTGGGATACCGAGGTTGCGGTGGAAAAACCGGGACGCAGGAGCAGGGCGATCAGTTCGTCCTGAGTCGCCGGTTCATCGGGCGGCAACAGGCCCTTTTCCTCGCCCTTGGCGCGGATCGCCGCGAAATTGAGACCGGCGCCGTCGTCGCCCAATTCCAGCACCAGTTCCGCGCCTTCCCGGCGCAGGCTCAGACTGATGGTCCCGATCTCGGACTTGCCGGCGGCCCGACGCGTTTCCGGAGTTTCGAGGCCGTGCGCCAACGAATTGCGCAGCATGTGCTCCAGCGGCGCCACCATTTTTTCCAGCACGGTCCGGTCGACTTCCGCTTCCTCGCCGCCGACCAGCAGTTCCGCGCGCTTGCCCAGTTCTTGAGCCGCCTGCCGCACCACCCGCCGCAGGCGCGGGATGATGCTGCCGAATCGCACCATGCCGGTGTGCATCAACCCTTGCTGGATTTCCTTATTCACCTTGGCCTGCTGGTCGAGCAACGTGGAAATTTCCTGGGCATGTTCGCTCAGGGTGCCACCGATGTTGCCCAGATCGTCGGCGATTTCCATCAACGACCGACTCATTTGTTGCTGCTCGGTAAAGCGGTCCAACTCCAAAGGATCGAAGTCCAGTTGGTGGGCTTTGGCGCTCTGATCCTGGCGCGATTGGATCCGGGCCTCGGCTTGAGTGGCAAGATTCGAAACCTGGCGGCGCAGCCGGGCGATGGTCTGCTCCAACTCATTCAGGTTGAAACTCATCGCGCCGACGCCCTGATCGATGCGGGCGCGGAAGATGCTGCTTTCGCCCATCTGGTTGACCAGGGCATTCAGCAGCGCGGCGCTGACCCGGATGGTGTCGGTGGGCGCGGCGGGTTTTTCGGCGGGCCGCGCCGCCGCCATCATCGCCGGCGTGGCAACCGCCAGGGTGGACGGGGCGGGGCGGGGACGATCCGCGGGCGGCGCGCCGAGCAACCCCTGGAGTTCATCGATCAGATCCTGCGGCGTCGGCGGTTGGACGCCGGCGCGCACCCCCGCCAACATCCGGTGCAGACGGTCCAAGGCACGCTGGATGCCCTCCAAAACCGGCCGCGCCGTATCCAGGGTGCCTTTGCCCAAGGCGTCCAACACGGATTCAGCCGCGTGGGCCAGATCGCCGACGGTCATGAAGCCGGCCATGCGGGAACTGCCCTTCAGCGTGTGCATCTCGCGACGCAAGTCGTTCAACAACTCGGTATTATCCGGTTCCTCGCCCAAGCGCCGCACCAGCGCGTCGCTGGAATCGAGAATATCGGAAGCCTCGGCCTGAAAGACTTGCGCCAATTCCTGATCCAGTTCGGTCATGTCCCGGAAGGAGCGGGGTTCCGCAACCGGCGTCGGTTCCAGGGCGGAGACCGGCGGGACCGCCGGCAATTCCTCGACCAATTCGCCCGCCGCCACCCTCTTGGCCAGGCGATGCAGATCGTCGATCAACTCGGTGGCGACCCCCGGTCCCGAGCCGCCGGCCGTTTCGGCCAGCATCCCGTTGAGCCGGTCCAGAGTTTGTTGCAGCAGGTCCAGAACCACGGTCGTGGCCCGGACGCCGCCCTTGCCGAGCGCATCCAGCACCGATTCGGCGGCGTGGGCCAGATCGCCGACGGTCATGAAGCCGGTCATGCGCGAGCTGCCCTTCAGCGTGTGCATGCTGCGCCGCAAGTCGTTCAGCGGACGGCTCTGGTCGGATTCGGCGCCCAACTGCCGCAGAAGCGCATCGCAGGCGTCGAGAATTTCGGCGGCTTCATATTGGAAAATCTGTGCCAGTTCCAAGTCCACCGCAGGGGGCGCCATCGGCTCCAGAGTCACCGGTGCGGCCGGTGTGGGCTCCTGGATGGAATCCGCGGCCGGCGCGGGCGGCCGCTCCTCGCGAGTGACCGGCTCGATTGACTCGGGCGCGATGTCAGCCGGTTCTTGCGACAATTGTTCGGCCCGCGCGGTCAGACGCGCCAGGGTGGCCATCGCGTCGTCGGACGCCGGTTCCAAGCCGATCAGCGGTTCCATGGCCCGCGCCACCTCGCCGACCAGGTCGACGAGCGTCGGCGAAACTCCCAGCGATCCGCTGAGGGTCCGATTCAACAGGTTTTCGAAAACGCTGGCGAAATCGCTGATCGCCGTCGCACCGACCACCCGACCGCTGCCTTTCAAGGTATGGAAAGCCCGACGAATGATAGTCGGCGCCTGGTGATCGGTCGGATTGAGCCGCCAGACGGCCTGTTGCTCGAGAATGGCGGCCAGACCACCCTGCGCTTCTTCCAGAAAGACTTCCAGAAATTCCGTGTCGATTTCCGAAACGTCCGAGGTGGCAGGTTCCACCGCCTCTGGCCTGGGCTCCAACTCCAGATCCAACTCCAGATCCAACTCTGATTCCGGTCGCGCGACCTGGGTCAGGGTTCGAGCCCGCGCGACCAGCGCCGGCAAGGTTTCCAGTTCGCCACCCTGAAGCGGCGTTTCGCCCACCAGGGGCGCCAGAGCGGCGACCGCCTCGGCGACCGCGTCGATGATGGCGGGGTTGGCGGCCAGATGACCGCTGAGAACCTGATTCAACAGATTCTCGAATTCCCAGGCGAAATCACCGATCACCATCGCGCCGACCATGCGGCCGCTGCCTTTGAGGGTGTGGAAGGCGCGGCGGATGACCGTCAGCGCTTCCTGGTTTTCCAAATTTTCCCGCCAGCGGATCAGTTCGGCGCGGATGGCCACCAAGGCATCGCGCGCTTCTTCGAGAAAAACCTCCACGAATTCGGGATCGGCATCCGCAAGTCCCACCAACTCCAGAGGGTCGGCTTCGATAACGATGGGTTCCGCTTCCTGGTCTCCGCCGCACGACGGCGGGTTGGCGCCTGGATAGGCGTCTGATACGGCCGGCGCGGCACCGGGTTCTGCGTCCGGCGCATCCGGGGGTGAATTCCACTCGGGGGTAGTCGCGGTCGCGGCGGGTGAACTGGGCGCGCCAGGAGATTCCGCCTCCACCACCGTTTCCGGGACCTCCTGAAGCAGCGCCATGGCGGCGGCGGTTTCCGGCAACGGCGGCAGATTAAGCAGGGTATCCAACGGAGCCACATAGCCCTCCGCCCTGTCCAGGATGGACGCCAGCGCCGCCCCGCCGTTTCCCGCCGGTTCCAGACCATAGCGCAGTCCGGCCAACACCTCGGCGCAGACCCCACTCACCAGATTCCCGTAATGCTCGGCGGCGCCGGCGGCCAGCGCCCCGGCGATTCGATCCAGGCGGCCGAGCACGCAACCCGCGCGAGGGCGATCGCTCTCGAACAGCAGTCGCCCGAGCGCCCGCAGGTCGTCTCGCAAAAGGTTCCAGGATTCGGGCTGGTCGGCGGCCGGTTCCAGGTTCTCGGCGGCGGTTCGTTCGAGCCGCTGTAGGATGTCCAGCAGGGCGCGGGTCGTCTGTGAGGTCTCTGGTTCGGCGGCGCTCGTGGCATCTGGCGCAGTTGGCGAGCGGACCTGGCGCAGCGAGTTGGCGGTTTCCGACAAGTCGATATTGAAGCGCCGCTGTCCCGGACTCAGGCTGGCTTCCAGATAGTCCGCCAGGCGTTCGACGGCCTGCCGCAACCGGGCGGAATCCGGAGGATGCGCGGCGTGGCTCGCCAGATCCAGAGCGGTCGCGCGCATTTCCTCCAGCAACGCGACCGCCTCTAGGTGCTCCAACGCCACCAATGGGCCACGGATCTGATCGATGGCATCGACCATGAAGACCAGAGGCGCCGGGTCGGCCGGATCCTCGCAATACGTCTCCAAATCGAGTTGAATCTGTCGCAGGACAAGCAAGAGATCGTCCCTGATCAGGCCGAATGGATCGTCGGCGACACGCTGCGAAACCATCACGCTACCTCCGTGCGGGATACCAGCCCGATGGGTGGATGCCATTCGGGCTGGAGCTTTCGGGACCACGGTGTACTTCTGACGTGTTTTCCCAGGGTGTTCGGGCCCCGGACCCACTCGTTTAATCGGGCAGCCGGAATCCGGCCACCGATTGCCGCAGTTCCTGCGCCAACTGATTCAGTTTGCCGATCGCGGAAGCGGTCGACACGCTGCTCTCAGCGGTTTGGCCGGTGATTTCGTTGATGGCGATCATGGCGGTCGACACCCGCGAGGCCATCTCCGAAACCTGGCCGGCGGACTTGGAAATCTCGTCGATCAATTCCGCCAGATTCGCCGAGATCTTTTCAATCTCATCCAGGGCCTCGCCGGCTTTTTCGGCCAGCCCCGCGCCGCCGACCACCTCGCCGGTGCTTTTTTCCATGGAGATGACCGCTTCGTTGGTGTCGGCCTGAATGGTCTTGACCAGCGTCTCGATGCGCTTGGTGGCATTGCCGGAGCGCTCCGCCAGCCGTTGCACTTCGTCGGCGACCACCGCGAAACCGCGGCCGGCGTCGCCGGCCGCCGAAGCCTGGATCGCGGCGTTCAACGCCAGAATATTGGTCTGATCGGCGATGTCGTTGATCAACGCCACGATATCGCCGATTTCCTGCGAGGATTCGCCCAAGCGCTTGATGCGTTTGGAGGTGTCCTGGATATGCTCGCGAATGGTGTTCATCCCGTGAATCGTGCGCCGGACCCGGTCGCCGCCTTCATGGGCGATGCCCACCGATTTTTCGGCCACTTCGGCGGAGGCGGCGGTTTTGGCCGACACCTCGTCCATGGACTGCGCCATCTGGGTCACGGTGGCGCTGGCGTTGTCGATCTGGCGGGCCTGAATCTCGCTGGATTTGGCCAGTCGGTCGGCGATGGCGCTGGTTTCCTGCACGGCGGCCGCGACCAGCCCCGAGGTGTTGTTGATGGTGGAGACCAGGTCGCGCAGCGCCTCGATGGCGTAATTGACCGAATCGGCGATGGCGCCGGTGATGTCCTCCGTAACGCTGGCCTGCACGGTCAGATCGCCCTCGGCGAGGTTGCCCAGTTCGTCCAGCAGACGCAGGATTGCGTCCTGGTTGCGGCGGTTCTGTTCCTCGGTTTCCTGCTTGCGTTGTTCGCTTTCGACCAACCGTTGCCGGCTTTCCCGGTTTTGGACATAGAACAGCCCGAACAACAGGATCAGGGCCACGATCCCCAGCAGATAGGCGACCTGATGGGTGAGCGGAACGCCGAGTACGTTAATCTGACGGCCGTGTTCGGTATAGGCGTCGAGCAGTCTGACGGTCGCTTCCAGCAAGGCGTCGCCCTGTTCGGCGACGCTCTGGGCGGCGTTCTGGATCCGGACCAGTTCCGGCGACTTCTCGACGATGCGCGCGGTTTCGGCTTCGAGCGATTGAAACAATTCGGCGAGATCGGCCAGTTTGGCGGCGCTGTCGGGGAGCGTCACCCGCTCGATCCCTCCCCGGGCGTCGCCTTCCCGCATGCCCTTGAGCGTTCGGCCAAACAGATTGACGTTACGGCTGAACCGGTCGGCGGCGGCGGCGGCGCTCAAGCCGCTTTCGGTCAACATCCGCCGGAGGTCGCCAGCGATTTGCTCGCCCAACTGCAACTGTTTGGTGGCGTGGTAGACTTGCCGGGGATCGACCCGGCTGCCGGACAGACCCCTGGCGATCTCGTCGGACAGAGTGTTCATCCGGGTCAGGGAGCCTTCCAGCAGGGGGACGATGGTGCTGACCGATACGACTGCGTCGCGTCCCACCAGAATGGTGTCGATTTCGGCCTTGACCGGTTGCCAGCGACTCTCCAGTTCGCCCAAATAGGGCTGGAGCGCGGTCGGCGAGGGCGGCAATCCCAAGGCGGGGTTGCCGCTTTTCTGGTCGTTCAGGGTTTGCTCGAAGCGGTCGCGGCTGTCCTGGATCCGGACGAACGCCGTTTCCCTGCCCCGCGCGGCCTCGAGGGCCTCGGCCACGATCGCCCGCGACAGCAGGCGCTGCTCGCTGGCCAGCTTGAAATAAATTTCGTTCTGTTCGTTCTGCCGGGCCAGCACCACGAAGATGACGCCCATCAGCACGACGAATAGCACCAGCGTTCCCAGCAACGCCAGGTATGTGGCGGAAAACCCTTTCAACGCCGAGTCGTCTCGCGAATCACGCATTTCTATTTACCATTGGAAAAACAATCCTGTTCGATCCCGTCCCAGGTCCGACGGGGAAATCTTAAATGCTAGTAGGCCGCGTTCAAAAACCGGGGATCCGCCAGCAGCCTGCCCGTATCGAAGGCCAGCCAGATCTGCTGGTCGTTCCGAAACCCCTCGGCGACGTAGGGTCGCAGGTCCGCGTCCACCTCCTCCAGGGAAGGCAAGCGCTGCTGCGGTCCAAAGTGCCGCATGCCGACGATTTCATCCACCAGCAGACCGTAATCCCAACCGCCGGCGTGCATGACCACGATCTGGCTACCCGGTAGTTGCACGGTGGGCCGGCCGGTCAGAAAATCCCGTAGATCCGAGACCGAGACCACCTTGCCGCGCAGGTTGGCGATGCCCAGCAACCAGCGTTTGACGCCGGGCACGCGGGTGATGCGTGGAACCGGGATGATCTCGGCGACGTCATCCATGGAGAATAGCAGGTTCCACAAACTAAGGCGCAGCGCGAGCCGTCCGCGCATTTCCGAAAGTTGGCCGCCGGCCGCCGCGGCCGGCGCCCGTTCGCGGATCCGCGCGTCGAGCTGCTCCAGAATGTCGAAGGGATGCAACAGCGTTGCCGCGGAAGGATTGATGGCCGCATCTGCCACGGAGTGGTCCTTTATTGATGTGGAGCCTGCAAGTCGGGTGCCGCAAGCGCGCCCGAACCGGAAAGCCGTCGTCGGGCTGTCCCCAGCGGCGCGTCTGGTCATCATGCTGGTCGTATATAATAAGGGCAGTCAAGGCCGCTCGGACTTTTTTTGCATTCTTCCCTGATTTTTAGCATACGGATGACGCCGACGCCATGACTCAGTCCCCAAAAACCGCCATTCAGCGCACTCCGCGCGCGGCTCGATAGCCCTGGAAACCTGGATCGGAAACGCCAACCCTCACGGACCTGCCGCTCATGACTATCAAACTCGGGGTGGTGATGGACCCCATCACCACCATCACCATCAAGAAGGATACAACTTTCGCCATGCTGCTGGCCGCCCAGGCTCGCGGTTGGGAAGTGCATTACTTCGAGCCGACCGATCTTTATGCCCGCGCCGACCAGGCGTTCGGCCGTTCCCGGCTGCTGAGCGTGGAAGACGACCCACAAGGGTGGTTCGCCTTTCACGGCGAGCGGGACTTGCCGCTGGCGGAGCTGGATGTGATCCTGATGCGCCAGGATCCGCCCTTCGACATGGAATACATTTACACCACCTACCTGCTGGAATTGGCCGAGAGGGCCGGCGCGCTCGTGGTCAACCAGCCGCGCGGCTTGCGGGACGCCAACGAGAAATTCTTCGCCCTGCACTTTCCCCAGTGTTGTCCGCCGACCTTGGTCAGCCGGGAACCGGCGCGCCACCAGCAATTTCTGGACGAACACGGCGATCTGGTGGTCAAACCGTTGGATGGCATGGGGGGAGCCTCGGTCTTCCGGCTGCGGCGGGACGATCCCAACCGCAACGTGATCCTGGAAACCCTGACCGCCCACGGCCGGCGATCGACCATGGCGCAGCGTTATCTCCCGGAAGTCGTTACCGCCGGCGACCAGCGCATTCTGCTGATCGACGGCGAACCGGTTCCCTACGCGCTGGCGCGGATTCCCCAAGCGGGCGAGACTCGGGCCAACCTGGCGGCGGGCGGGCGCGGCGAAGGCGTTCCCCTCGGCGAGCGCGAACGCTGGATTTGCGCGCAAGTCGCACCGCGCCTGCGGGAGATGGGACTGCTCTTCGTCGGTCTGGATGTGATCGGCGGTTACTTAACCGAAATCAATGTCACCAGCCCCACCTGCGCCCGGGAGCTGGATGCCCGATTCGGCCTGGATATCGGCGGGACCTTGATGGAGGTGATCGACCGGCGGCTGCGCCGTTGACGTCTGTGGAGGAGAGGATGAACGCGTTCGTTCGCGATGCCGAGGGCGCGGTTCGCCTGACGCTGGCCTTGCTGCTGGCGCTCGGCTTGCACGCCGCGTTCATCTTCGGAATTCCCGTCGACGATGAGGTGGCGGCGCGTGCTCCCCAGCCCCTGCGCTTTGAGATGGTGCGGCTATCGCCCGTGGAACGGCCCGAGGCGTCAAAACCGGCGGCGGCCGCGCCCCCGACCAAACCACCCGCCGCCGCGCCCCCGACCAAACCACCCGCCGCCGCGCCCAAACCTGCCCGTCCGGCACCGGCAGCGGCAAAACCCTCTCCCGCGCCGCCCCCGCGCGCCACTAAGCCGACGGCGTCCGCGCAACCGGCGACGAAACCGCCAGCCCCTCGCCCCGCACGGGCGGAGCCCGCCAGGAAAACCACCGAGACGCGCGGTTCCCCCCGGTTGGACAGCAGCGCCTTGCTCGGCCAAATCGCCAGCCTGGAGGCGGAAACCCAGCGGCGGGCGAGCGCCGGGGTCCGCAGCAAGCGGGTCAATCCCAACGACACGCAGTCGCTGGAGGGATTTTATATCGCGGCCTGGGTGCGCAAGGTCGAGCAGATCGGCGAAATGAATTTCCCGGAAATCGCCCGCCGGTTGAATTTGAACACCGGTCCGGTGCTGGATGTCGCCATTCGCGCCGATGGCTCGTTGCAGGAGGTTCGCGTCGTCCGCTCCTCCGGCTATCCCGAACTGGACCAGGCGGCGCAACGCATCGTCAGGCTCGGTGCCCCCTACGCGCCTTTCCCCTCTTCCCTACGTCAGAAATATGACGTGCTGCAAATCGCCCGACCCTGGCGCTTCGATGCCGGCGGCCGGGTTCGATAACGCCGACGCCCGTTCGTCGGGTAGGCGTCGGAGCGATTGAATCCGACCGATAGGCTCTTTAAATGCAAATTCGTTCCTTCTTTTCTGGGTAGACCACGCCTGATCTGAGAGGCGTTTTTGTACAGTCTCTAAAGCTGACTCAGTCCACGAACGCCCGTTCGAACACGTACTCGCCCACATCGCCGATGGTTTTGGCCGGTTTGAACCCGCGCTCGTCCAGCAAGCAGCGGAAATCCTTCAGCATGGCCGCGCTGCCGCAGAGCATGACGCGGTCGGCGGCCGGATCGAGCGGCGGCAGACCGAGGTCGGCCGGAAGTTGGCCTGATGCCATCAGATCGGTGAGTCGGCCCTGGTTGCGAAACGGTTCGCGGGTGACGCTGGGGTAGTAGAGCAACTGTTGGCGAATGGTCTCGCCGAGCAGTGGGTGGTTCGGCAGTTCATCGGTCAGGTAGCGGTAATACGCCAGGTCATGGACGCGGCGCACCCCGTGCGCCAGGATGATCCGGTCGAAGCGTGCGTAGGTCTCCGGGTCCTTGATCACCGACAGAAACGGGGCCAGGCCGGTGCCGGTGCCGAACAGATACAGACGCGACCCCGGGTGCAGGTCGTGGATCAGCAAGCTGCCGGTGGGCTTGCTCGAAAGCAGTACCTCATCGCCGGGTTGTAGGTGTTGCAGGCGCGAGGTCAGCGGCCCGTCGGCCACCTTGACGCTCAAAAACTCCAACTCTTCTTCCCAGTTGGCGCTGGCGAAGGAATAAGCCCGCATCAACGGCCGGCCATTGTGCGGCAGGCCGACCATGATGAACTGGCCGTTCTCAAAGCGCAGACTCTCATCGCGCGTGGTGCTGAAGCTGAACAGACTGTCGTTCCAGTGGTGGACGTGGAGCACACGTTCGCGTCGCAGGTTTTGCATCGCTTTCTCTTGACTGAATGGTTTGACGGTGGTGGCGGGGTCGTTATGACGTCCTGGCGGCTCGAGTCATGCGCGGTATATTTGACAATCATTTTCAATTCAAAACTACCGATCACGCATCTTATAGGGCAGCCGCCGCGCGCGGCTTCGCGATGTTAGCCGAACGAGCGCGGCACATAAAGGCCGCGTCGAGTAAGGCGTGGCCGGTCACGAGCTGTACATCGCTGGGCTTGTCCGCATGGAAGCAACACCGTGGCTCGCGCTGGGCGCTGCGCTGTAATCCGTCGAGCGGCAACCTGCATCCGACCGAGGGCTATGCGGACATCACGCGTTGGCGCTGACCGCGACCATGCGGTATTGAGCCAGGAAGGGTTCCACCTGATCCACCGGGAGCGGCCGACTGATCAGATATCCCTGCATCTCGCCACAGTGCCGATTCCGCAGAAAATCCGCCTCGGAGGTCTGCTCGACCCCCTCGGCGATCACCCGCAGGTTCATGCTATCGGCCATGGCGATCACCGCGCTGGCGATGGCCCGGTCGTTGGCGTCGGCGAGCAATCCTTGCACGAAGGTCCGGTCGATCTTCAGGCAGTCGATCGGCAATTCCTTCAGGCGGCTCAAGCTGGAGTAACCGGTGCCGAAATCGTCGATGGCGACCTGGACACCGAGCTTCTTGAGCGCGCACAGGGTTTCGGCCGCTCCATAGGCGTCTTTCATCAACAGACTTTCGGTGATCTCCAATTCCAGCACCCCCGGCTCCAGACCGGTCTCGGTCAGCACGCGCTGGATGGTGCTGAGAAACGTGTGGTCGACGAATTGCAGCGCGGAGACGTTGACCGCGATCCGGGGCAACGACACGCCCCGGTCGCGCCAGTGCTTGGCTTGCTGGCACGCCGTGCGCAGAATCCATTCCCCGATCGGCACGATCAGCCCGCTCTCCTCGGCGATCGGAATAAACTCGATGGGCGGCACGCTGCCCAGATCCCGACTTTCCCAGCGTAGCAGTGCCTCCACGCCGCTGATCTCGCCGGTCAACAGGTTCACCTGCGGCTGGTAATGCAGCGCGAACTCGTCGCGATTGAGGGCCTGACGCAACTGGTTCTCCAGAGTGAGCCGCCGGAGCGCCGTCGTATTCATGACCTCCTCGTAATATTGGAACAGGCTGGGACCGATGCGTTTGGCGAAGTACATGGCCAGATCAGCGTTTTTCAGTAACGATTCCACGTCGTTGCCGTCCTGGGGAAACAGCGCGATGCCGATGCTCGGCGTGACGATGACTTCGTGGGTCGCCAACCGCATGGGTTGGCTCAAGGCTTCCAGAATCCGCCGAGCGACGACCGCCGCTTCTTCCGGATGGTTGATCTCGGATAGCAGGACGGTGAATTCATCGCCACCCAGTCGGGCCGCCGTACCCTCCGGCGCGGCGCGACTGATGGCGTCGCTGGTCCGCAGGCACTGCGTCAGCCGCTCGGCCATGGTCTTCAGCAGTTCATCGCCGATCCCGTGTCCCAGGGTATCGTTGATGCGCTTGAAATTGTCCAGATCGAGGAACAGCAGAGCCACCACCCGGTGGTGACGGCGCGCCAGTTCGAGGGTTTGCCCCAGCCGGTCGAGAAACAGCACCCGGTTGGGCAGACCGGTCAGGCTGTCGTAGTACGCCAACTGCCGGACCCGGCTTTCCGCTTCCCACTTGCGCCCCAACGCCAGCGCGAGTTGGCGCACCTCATGCGGATGGAACGGTTTCTGGAGGTAAAACAGCTTGTCCTCCGGCGGCACCCGCGCGGTGATCTCCCGCGGATCGACATCCGAATAGGCGGTGGCGATCACGATATCGACCTGAGCGTCGAGTTGCCGAATCTGGGCGGCGGCCCAGGCCCCGTCCGGGCCAGGCGGCATGCGCATGTCGAGAAAAACCACCGAGAACGGCTGCTTGCTCTCGATGGCTTCCCGCACCGCCGTTACCGCTTGTTCGGCGTCGCGCCGGTAGTGGGCTTCAAAGAGCGTGCCCGTGGGCGAGGGACGCGCCATGCCGCCACCGCCGCTACCGCCGCTGAACAGTTTAGCCTTAAGGTTGCGTAACTGATCCCCCTCGGGGCTGGTCGCGACGCGATTGAAGATCTGGCGGTAGGCGTCCAGTACGGCTTCGTCATCATCGGCGATCAGCACCTTGATCGGGCGTTGGGCAAAATCGAGCAGAGCGGACATGGTTCAATCTCCAGAACGGATGGCGGGAGTCGCCGGTCGATCCGCGGCGCGCGGCAGGAGCAAGTGCAGGACGGCGCCCTGACCGCCACCGGGGCTTTCGGCGTACAGCTTGCCGTCCATGGCGGCTGCCGTGACCGCGCACCAGTGTAGTCCCAATCCGGAACCTCGGCCCTTGGTGCTGAATCCCCGTTGGAAAATACGCGTCAATTGCGCCGGATCGATCCCAACGCCGTTGTCGATCACCCGCAGATGCACCATCTCCCGGCCTTCGTAAAACTCCGGGCCGGCGGCCACGGTGATCTGGCCACCCTCCGCCGGCGCTTGCTCGCGAATGGCCTCGGCGGCGTTTTTCAGCAGGTTGATCATGATTTGTTGCAAAGCGACCCGGGCACCCAGCAGGGGATCGACGGTCCGCAGGCTTTCGGTCGTTTCCAACCGGAGGCCCTGACGCCACTCGTCGCCGAGCAAACGAGCCGATTCTTGCGTCAGTTCCGCGACCGACACCGGTTCGAGAATCCGAGCGGCGCGGCTGAAACGTTCCTGATCGTTGAGAACCCTTTGAATGTGATCCACCTGATCCAGGATTCCGCTCAGTTGCCCGGTGGTTTCCTCGAGGACGGTCGCCGCTTCCCGGCCGGCCAAATCCACGAATTCTTCCAGGTCGCGCCGGCGATCCCCAGGAGTGGCCGGGTCGGCCAGCTCGGTCAGCGCCATGCGCAGTTCGGCGGCCGGCGCGTCGTGGAGCGTACCGTTCAGGTTGGCGACTCGCACCTTGAGCGGGGTCACGGCGTTGCCGATGTTGTGCAGCACGCCGCTGGCCATCTCGGCGACCCCTGATTGATAAGACTGATCGATCAGCGCCTTGCGCGTCTCCGCCAGCCGTTCGACCATCTGATCGAACTCCCGCGCCAGCACGCCCAGTTCGTCCCGCCGCTCCAGGGTGAGACGCGCCGCGAGGTCACCGCGCTGGCCGACGTCCACCGCGTGTTCGGTCAACTGCTGGAGGGGAACCAGCACCATCCGGCGCAGACCGAACACCAGGACGGCCAGGATCAGCAATCCCGCGCCGAGCAGGGACAGCAGGGCGAAGCGAACCGCCGCCTGGCCGCGGGCGGAAATGGCCTTGGGCACCTCCACTTGCAGCAGCAGGGCCGGTTGCCCATAAAGATCGGGCAGGATCCGATAGACCCGGTCGACCGCGACGCCCGCGCGGATGAGGGTTTCGCCGCCGTCTCCCAGGTCAGCGACGATGGCGGCCTGCTCGGGGTCGAGGGTTGCCTCGGCCAGGACCGTCGCGCGCAACTGGATCCGGGTCTGTTCGGCGATGGCGGCGGCGTCCAGAAACCGTCCGAGCAGCACGGTGCCCTGGACCGGACCCTCGCGGTTGCTGGTCAGCACCGGTCGGGCCGCGATCAACAGGGGTCCGCGGGCCGTGACCAGCAACCCTTCAACTTCGGCGTCGGACTCGGTCAGCGCGGTTAGCGGACTCGCCGCGAGTCGTTCGGAAAAATCCGGTATTTCGATCTCTTCTTCTTCATCCAGATCGAAGAGGAGTCCCCACGCTGGCTGGCGCGCCCGATCGAAGAGATAAAAAAGATTGACCCGGAGCCCTTCCAGCGCCTGGACGTTCAGATTGGCTTCGCGGTAGGCGTCGTTGCGGTCCTGGACAAATTGATAGGTGTCGTCCCACACCGACCAGTCGGTGGCGGAGACCCCCAAATGCTGGGTTTCCCGCTCGATGGCTTGGACCGCCCGATCCATGTTTTTAATGGCCTCTTCCCGCTCGAGTTCCAGGAAGCTGGGCAGGATGAACCCGCGCTGCACGCCGTAGGAGAGGGCGCCGTAGGCGAGAAAGACCAATAAAATTAAATTGATGACCTTGGTCTGTAATGACATGTGTCGATAGGATCCTGACGGTTGTTTGTAGGGTAGTCGCGCAATGGATTCCGGGGTGTGCCCGGCGGGTTGAGGTCTGTTGCACAAAAAGCCTTGCATCTCATAGCAATACGCCGCTCGCAGGATCGCCAACCGGGTTTCGTTCTCAACGCCTGATCTACTGACCAATCGCGCCCAGATTCGCGGCGATCCGGACGAAATCCGCGTCGGGCACGGCGGGGGAGAAGTAGAAGCCCTGTGCGTATTCACAACCCAGGCGGCGCAGCAGGGTCAACTGTTCCTCATCCTCGATCCCTTCCGCGACGACGTCGAGATCCAGGCTGTGAGCCATCGCCAGCATGGCTTCCACCAGCGCGCGATCGTTCGGGTTCGACACCATGTCGCGCACGAAGGCACGATCGATCTTGATGCGGTTGACCGGAAACCGCTTCAGATAGGCCAGCGACGAGTAGCCGGTGCCGAAATCGTCGATGTCCACGCGGATACCCAACCTGCGGATGGCTTCGAGCCACTGTTGGGCCTGGATGGTGTTGGACAGCAGCACGCTTTCGGTCAGTTCGAACGCCAGCAATTCCGAACGCAGGCTGTAGCGCCGCAGCAGATCCTCCACGGCTTCCACCGTCAGGCCGCGCAGGATTTGATGGCTCGATAGATTGACCGAGATCGGCACCCGCAGACCGATTCGGTCCCATTCGCCGAGGGTCTGGCAGACTCGCTCCAGCACCCACGCGCCGATTTCCCGGATCAGGCCGGTATCCTCAGCCAAGGGTATGAACTCGCTGGGCGGGACCATCCCGCGTTGGGGGTGAGGCCAGCGAATCAGGGCCTCGGCGCCCGCCAGGGCGCCGCTTTCCAGATCGAGAATCGGCTGATAGTGGACCGCGAGTTCCTGATTCAGCAGGGCCAGGCGCAGATCGGTTTCCAGCGACATTTGCTTGACGACCTGGTCGGTCATCAGCGTTTCGTATTGTCGGTAGGTATTGCGACCCGCCGCCTTGGCCTGGTACATCGCCAGGTCGGCATGGCGCAGCAGGGCGGCCTGGTCCTGACCGTGGCCGGGGTACAGGGCGACGCCGATGCTGACCCCGATCCGGACGGTCGCGCCGTTCAGGGCGAAGGGTTCGGCGATCCGCTCGATCACTTTCTCGGCGACGGCGCAGGCATCCCGGGCGTGCGCCACCTCGGGCAAAACCAGCACGAACTCATCGCCGCTGTAGCGGGCCACGGTATCGGTTTCACGGACGCATTCTTGCAGCCGTTCGGCGACTTGACATAGCAAGGCGTCGCCCACGACATGCCCCAGGGTGTCGTTGACCTGTTTGAAGCGGTCCAGATCGAGGAACAGCAACCCCATGCGTCGTCCCATGCGCCGCGCCTGCTTGATGCTCTGGTCGACGCGCTCGTGCAGCAGACTGCGGTTGGGCAGACCGGTGAGAGGATCGAAGTTGGCGCGGAAAAAAATTTCCTGCTCCGCCAGCTTGCGTTGGCTGATGTCGCTGAAGAACGCCACGTACTCGAGGATGCGGCCGTCCGCGTCGCGCACCGCCTCGATGGATTCCCAGGTCGGGAAGGTCGGACCATTCTTGTGGCGTTGCCAAATTTCGCCGGTCCACTGACCGGTTTCGGTCAGAGTTCGCCATAAATCGGTATAGAACTGGTCGTCGTGACGCTCCGACTTCAGCAGGCGCGGGGTTTCGCCGATCGCTTCCGCGGGCGAGTAGCCGGTGAGGGTCGTGAAAGCGGGGTTGACCGATTTGATGACGCCCTGGGCGTCGGTGACCACGATCGCGTCCGCCGCGGTCTGAAAGACCGTGTCGGCCAGGCGCAGGCGCTCTTCGTGCCGCTTGCGCTCGGTGATGTCCAGGATGGCGCTGATCAGGCCGGGCTCGCCCGTGCCGGGCGGCACGAACACCGCCTGATGCACGATGACCTCGCGTGGGTTGCCGCCCGTCCCCCTCATGCTGGTTTCGTAGACTCGCTGGCCGCGGGCGTCGAGAGGGTTTGGCGGAGGTGGGAGTTCCGCGCTCGCGACCAGAGGGCGCGCCGGTCCGGAGTGGGTGACGCAGGTTAGACTCACCAGCGCCTCGAAGGCGGGGTTGCACGCCAGGCACTCGCCACGGGCGTCTTCCACCGACAGGGGAATCGGCAGGGTGTCGATCAACACCCGCTGGAATTCCGCCCGCCAGGCCAATTCCCGCACGGCGGCGCTGGCGCGCAGAATGTAACGCAGGCGATAAGCCAGAACGGGCCAGTGAATCGGCTTGGCGATGAAATCGGTGGCGCCCGCGTCGTAGGCGCGCCGGATGGACGCTTCGTCCTCGAGTCCGGTCATCATCACGATGGGCAGGTGCAAGCCCGAGGGCGTCTGGCGCAACCGTTCGCAGGCGGCGAACCCGTCCAGTCCCGGCATCAGTACATCCAGCAACACCAAATCCGCGCCGGTCGCGGCAAATTGCTGGAGGGCTTCTTCGCCGTGGGTCGCCTCCACCACCACGAACCCGTCCTGTTCCAGAATTTCCCTCGCGAGCAGGCGGATCAATGGATCGTCATCGACCACCAAAATGCTCGCGGTTTCGTCGCTCATGATCCGTCCCTTCTTTCCAGGGTGAGTGCTTCCCTTAGCTGTTGATACTGGGTTTCCACCGCCGCCAGCAACGCCGGCGCATCATCCAATTGCCGCATCCGCCCGCGCTCCTCCAGAGTTTTGCAGAGCGCCACCAATGGTTGCGCGCCCAGATTGCCGCTGCTCGATTTAAGGCCGTGCGCCGCCTGGCGCAGCGCCTCCGCGTCGCCGGCCGCCACGGCGTCCCGCAGCCGCCCCAACCAGTCCGGCGCGCTTTGCAAATACAGATCGATCAGCTTCGACACCAGATCGGGTGCCCCCGGCCGCTGCAAGGCCCGAATCCGGTCGAGCGCTCCGGGATCGAACGGTGGCTGGTCGGCATCGACGGCCGGGGGCAGGGGCGATGGATCGGCGCGACTCGCCGCCGCGGTCGGACTGGTCGGCAGCCAACGATGCAACAAATGTTCCAGTTGTTCCGGTTGGAAAGGTTTGCTCAGATATTCGTCCATGCCCGCCGCCAGACACTGCTCGCGAAAGCCCTTCATCACGTTGGCGGTCAAGGCAATGATGGGCAGGGGGTTCCGCCCCTGTTCCCGCTCCCGGCGGCGGATCGCGGCGGTGGCGGCGAATCCGTCCATCACCGGCATCTGACAATCCATCAGAATCAGGTCGTAATGGGTCTTGGCGACGGCTTCGACCGCTTCCTGGCCGTTGCCCGCCACTTCCGCCTGACAGCCCAGCGACTCCAGAATCGCGATCGCGACCTCCTGATTGACCGGATTATCCTCGACGACCAGGATCCGGCTCGGGCGAACGCCGGGCGTCCAGGAGGACGCGGCGGGACCGGCGCGGCGGGATGCCGGGTCGCTCGAACCGTCGCGCCCACCCTCGATCGCCGGGGCGATCTCCACGGCGGGGCAGCCCAGCGGCGCGGTGAACGAGAAGGTGGAGCCAGCCCCCGGGACGCTCTCGACGCCGATCTCGCCGCCCATCAACCGCGCCAGTTTCCTGGCAATCGCCAGCCCCAAGCCGGTACCTCCATAGCGGCGGGTGGTCGAACTGTCGGCTTGGGCGAACACTTCGAAAATCCGGTCCCGCACGTCGGGAGCAATGCCGATCCCGGTATCGCTCACCGCGATGCGGAGCGTGGTCGCCGCTTCCCGCTGGTCCAGGAGGGTCAAGCGCACGATCACTTCGCCCCGTTCGGTGAACTTGATGGCGTTACCGAGCAGATTCACCAGGATTTGCCGCAATCGGACGGGATCGCCGTGCAGGCGAGCGGGCAGGCGCGGAGCGATATCGACCAACAGTTCCAGCCCCTTGCCATGCGCCCGCTCGGCGAACAACGCCGCGGTATCCTCCACCAGTTCGCGCAGGTCGAAATCGACGTTCTCCAGAACCAAGTGGCCTGCTTCAATCTTGGAAAAGTCCAGTATGTCGTTGATGATCGCCAACAAGGACTGGGCCGAACGAAAGATATTGGTCGCGAATCGTTGTTGTTTTTCGTTCAGGGGGGTTCCCAGCAGCAGCTCGGTCATGCCGAGCACGCCGTTCATCGGCGTGCGGATCTCGTGGCTCATGGTCGCGAGGAATTCCGACTTGGCGCGATTGGCGGCTTCGGCGGCGGCGGCCATGGCATTGGCGCGGGCGCTGGATGCCTCCAGTTGCCGCCGCGCCTCCTCCAGACTTGCTTCGTGACGGCGCTTCAGTTCGGCGTTGACCAACAATTCCGCCAGGATTTTCAATAAGGTGATTTCCGCGTTCGTCCACTTCCGGCTGCCGCGCACCGCGTCGAATCCGACGAAACCGAGGCAGTTTCCTTCGTAGCAGAGCGGAATCGTAATCAGCGACTTGACCCCCTGCGGCTCAAGGATAGCTCGGAGATGGTCATCCGCCGGCAGGGCCAGGACGTCTGGAGCGTGGTAGAGTTGGCCTCGACAATGCGCGCCCACGAATTCGGGTATCGCATCATTGGGCACGGCTTGCAGGTTGTCGATTTCCGGCGCGATCCCCTCGGCGCACCATTCATGCGTATTCCGCGTGATTCCCCGCGGGTGGTCGTACTCGAACAAGTAAGCCCGATCGGCCCCGACGAAGCTGCCGACCTCCTCCAGCGCGAGATTGACGCCCTCGTCGAGGGCCGCGTCGAAGGCATTGATGAAGCGCATCGACAAGGCGACCAGCAAGCCCTCGAACCGGGATCGATAGCGGAGTTCCTCATCGAACGCTTTGCGTTCCGTGACGTCCCGACTCAACCGGGCGGTCATGCCGTCGAAGGCCGCCGCCACCTGGCTGATTTCTCCGGGGCCGATCATGGCGAGGCGATAGTCCAAATCACCCTGACCGATCCGCCGCACGCCTTCGCCCAGGCGACTCATGGGCCGCAGGAACTGACGCTCCAGCAAAGCGGAGAGGGCCGCGCTCAACAACACGCCGAACGCCAGCGTGGCCGCCGCCATGATCCACAGCGCGCGCCGGCTGGCCGCGTAAGCCTCGGCTTGAGGCAGTTCGGTCACCGCCACCCAGGGGGTGCCGGGCACCGGAACCATCGTGCCCACCACCGGGTTGCCCTGGAAATCGCGGTACTCGCCCGCCCACGACTCCCGTGCCGCACGCACCAATCCCAGCAATTGATCGTCCA
>REEE01000090.1 GCA_007695245.1 Candidatus Competibacteraceae bacterium
AAAACTTAAAACTTAAAACTTAAAACTTAAAACTTAAAACTTAAAACTTAAAACTTAAAACTGAACCCCCCCTACACCAAAACCTCGATGACCGGCGGATGACCGAGGAAGCCCTGCGGGCTGGCGCTGGCCCCGTAGGCGCCGGACTGAAAGATGACCACCAGATCGCCGACTTCGGCGTGACCGAGCGGCATGCGGTCGGCGAGTCGGTCGAGCGGGGTACACAGCGGCCCGACCACCGAGGCGGTTTCGCCAGGTTCGGACTGCATCCGGTTGCCGATGGCGACCGGGTAGTTCTTACGGATGACTTGGCCGAAATTGCCCGAGGCCGATAAATGATGATGCAAGCCGCCGTCGGTGACCAGGAAGAGGTGACCGCGCGAGATCTTGCGGTCCAGAACCCGACAGACGTAGAGGCCGGCTTCACCGACCAGATAGCGGCCGAGTTCGATGACCAGTTCGGCGCGCGGCAACCGCTGTTCGGCCTCGGCTTGGAGGATGGCGAGATTCGCGCCGATCGGCGTGAGATCGAGCCGTTGTTCGCCGGGAAAATACGGAATGCCGAAGCCGCCGCCCAGATTCAGGCATTGCACGGGTGCCGGGGCGCGTTCGGCCAGGCGCACGGCCAGATCGAAGCATTGCCGCTGCGCCTCGACGAGGGCGTCGGCCTTGAGATTCTGCGAGCCGGCGAACAGGTGAAAACCTTCGAATGCGAGTCCGGCCCGACCGATTTCGGCGAGCAGTTCCGGCACGGCTTCGGCATCGACGCCAAACGGCTTCGGACCCCCGCTCATCTTCATGCCGGAAGACTTGAGTTCGAAATTCGGATTGACCCGCACCGCGACCCGTGCCGGCAGGCCGAGTTCGGCGGAAGCCGCCGTGAGAATGCCGACTTCGCGGAAGGATTCAAGGTTGATCAGGATGCCGGCCGCGACCGCCTGGCGCAACTCGGCGGCGGTCTTGCCAGGGCCGGCGAAGCTGATCGCGCGCGGGTCGGTGCCGGCGTCGAGCGCGATCTGGAGTTCGCCGGCGGAGGCGACGTCGAGGCCATCGACCTGTCCGGTCAGATGCCCGACCACCGCCGGCATCGGGTTGGCCTTCATCGCGTAGTGCAGCTTGACCCCGGCCGGCAGTGCGGCGCGCAGTTCCGCGACCCGTTGGGTCAGCAAACCGCGGTCGCAGGCATAGAACGGCGTGCGGCCGACTCGCGCGGCCAGTCGGGCGAGCGGCAGGCCGCCGACGAGCAATTCACCGTGCGCCACGGGAAACTGGGCCATGGAGGCATGGGTGGGTTTGGCGCTGGCGGGTTGCGGTGGGGTCATGGGGTGCGGGGTAGGGGGCGTCGGGGTGGCAATGCGGGTCGTGTCTCAATCGTCCGGGTCATAGCCCAGCTCCGCCATCAGGGGCCGGATCCGGTCCAGAATGCGCGCGATGGCTGCGGGGTTGTGCGCTTGCCATTTCTGGGGCTGGGGCGCGCCTTTGACGATGCTGGTGGGTCGTAGATGCGCGCAGCGAGCTTGCAGTTCCGCGCTGAAGGGAATGCCGAGCCGGTCGCAGGTGTCCCGAAACAGGTCCACCGGCCGTTCGAATAGATCTTCGTAGCGCACCTGAATCCACTGGTCCGCCGGAATGCGACGTTTGGCGTCCAGGGCCAGACGGTTGGCGGACAGCCACTGGAAAGCGCATACCTCTTCCAGGGAAGCTTGATTGTAGGCGCGCCAACCGGGGGGCAGGAAGAAATGCCACTCCCGGAATTCGCCATTGTTGATGGCGACCGGTTCCGGAAAGGGACCGAAAAACGGCTCCAGCCCGAAGCCGCCATCGGTGCGGCCGAGCCGCCAGCCGTCGATCATCGAACTGATGTTATCGCGCCCGTCGCGATGGATGAACACGAAGCGAGCCTGGGGAAACAGCGCGTACAGATAGGGCAGGCGCAGGGTGTTGATGCAGGTCTTGTCCAGCACCCAGCCTCGCCCGAGCCGTTGGAAAAAGTATCGAAACGCGGCGGCGCGATGCGCGGGCCGGGCGTGTTCGGCGCCGGCCGCTTCGGAGTCCCAACCGTTGTTCAGGGGTCCGTACAGCCCGTCCCAGAATTGTGGGATCTCGTAGCCGAAGGTGAGAAACTGGCCGGTGGCCGCCAGGGTTTCATAAGTCACCGTGGTGCCGGAGCGGGAGCAACCGACCACGAACACTGGATCGGGTAGGGCGGGGCGGGCGACATCCCACCACAGACCGCGGGCGGAGTGGCGCAGGGCGCGCCAGTTCTTGGCCCGAATCTCCGGGTCTCGTAGTTTGGGCAAGCTGCGCAGGCTGGGCATGGAGGGTCACCGCTCGGTCGGTCCAGTTCCGGGCCACGAACATAGGGGTTCGCAAACGGCGCGTCAATCGCTGGGGCAATCGCTGACCGCCACCGAGGTAAAGAGAAACATCTACCAGGTCAATCTTTCCTCGCTTCCAACACTCAGTGCATCCGGTAAAATCTGGACTTGCCCGTTCAACGTACCCGGTTCGAAACGCCAACGGGTGGTGCGTTGTGGTCCCGATATGTCCACGCCGATGCGACCATCTGCTTCGAACAACTGAACTTGGTGACTCGGGGGCGTTCCTTGGTCCGTGGGCAGCAATACCACCAAAAATTGATGCGCCAAGGCGTCGTTGACTGGAATGACTTCGATACGCCAAGCGCCAGGCTCGGCGTCGGGCTTGCGGGCGAGATGTTCCGCCACGACGCTACCCTCATCATAATTGCGCCCGTCCACGAAGAACTCAAATCCCGGACCGCCGATGGTCTGGACGTAGGCGTTCCGAGGTAACAGGACATAACCGGTCAAACGCCCGCCTTGCCGACCCTGACGGTCTTGCGCTGGAACCTCCAGTTCGAATCGGTTGCCAGTGATGCGTGGAACATTCTGGCTATGGAGCAACCAACGCTTGAGAAAATCAGCGCGGGTGGCCGTGACTTGATCGAAGACGATGATCGCATCGTCCGTCCGATCATAAATGAAGGTTCGCCAAAAACGTTCTACCCGCCGGGTGCGATGAGAAAACTCGCCAGGTCCAGAGTAAAGGTTGGTGTAGGCCGGGGTCACGTCCGCTACCATGACCAGCAGATCGTCGCGGATCGTCGCCTTCACGATCTTTCCGGTGTGGTAGATCTCCCGATTCGCCTGCCATTCGGCAAGATCGACGGGGGCGGGACCCAGACCCCAGCCGGAACCGATGCGTCGCTGGCCGCCGTCATTGGCGATGGGTCGGGGGGGATCGCCTTTTCGGCGCGGCGGCGCGGGTGCCGTGTCCTCCGGGTCAGTGACCGTGAGGGTGTTGTGGGCGATGGTTTGGTAGGTATAGTTCATGTGATGGTCGGTGCCGTAGCCTGGACCATAGAGACCACTGTCGATGGCGAGCGCGCCGCCACGATAGACCGTGAAGGCTCCCTGATCCAGATGGCTGTGAGACCAGTAATTGTCGCCGACCTTAAAAGTGACGTAGGTGGCATTGGGGGTCCAGTCGCTACGGGCGACCGTTAGCCCCAGCCCATCGAACAGCTTCGCCCAGGGAAGTCGGGCGCTGGCGGTGGAATCGTCGAGGGCGTCGTCGCTTGATGGTCCCCAGGGCCAGGCGGTGGGAACCAGGTGTTTGGGAGGGTTGAGACTGTAAGCGGCGGCATGGCCGTACTCGATAGCCAACGGCAGACGGTCGGGAACCTCCCGATTGAAGAAGCCGGCGTCGCCCCAGCGGAAATGCTTACCGTCCGGCCGGGTGCGGTAGACCAGGAAATCCAAAAAGCCACGCAGGCCCGGTTCGGTGCGGAACAGATCCTCGCCGGTCGCTGCCCGCCACAGGGCCGGAACCTGGTATACGGCTTGGCCGATACCGATGCCTACATATTCACCGCCTTCGTGCCAGCCGCCTTGTTCGCCCATGATTTGCCGCCAGACCGGCAGTACCCGGTTTTTCCAGAGATCATGGGTGAAGCGCATGATGGGCTCGCCGCGCGGGTCATCTTGATAGAGCGCCAGGCTGACGGCCATCAGCGCCTGGAAAGGGCTGTTGTAGAGATAAACGTTATAGGCCGACAGCCGATCCTGCTCGCGGATGCGATGGATCAGGTAATCACCGGCTTCGACCAACTTGTCGCGCAGCGCCTCACGCTGCGTTTCGGTCCATTGGTCATAAAGCCAGTCATAAGCCAGCGCCAGTGGCTTGGCCTGCTGGTGACCACGCCAGGACATTTTCGTCGCTAGAAGCCGTTCGTACAGCGGATGCAAATCCTGGCTGCCCGGTTCGATGTAGGCTATCAGTATTACGGAATCCGGCGCTCCTTGGCCGCCTCGGGCCCGGCTCCGGTGCTGGCGCAGCCAGCGGGGGTTTTCGGTTTCCAGCCGACGAATTTCCGGAGGCGTCGGTGCGGGCAAGCGCGGGTGGACGATTCGGAAATCAGGTAACGCTATCGCCGGCAGCGCTTCGGGGGCTGGGAGCCACGGGGCGTCGGTCCGGCCATGCTGGATGTTGGGCGTAGGGAGGCGCACCGCGACGATCAAGATGGTGCCGAGTATGGCGATGCCGAGGATGGTCGCAGGTAAGCCAGAGCGCCACATACCCGTGCCGCCTCTGGTGTCCGTTTCGGCAAAGGTCGGGGGCGAGGCATCCGCGGGATCGCGGGTTGCGAACCATCCCGCTATTGTCCAGGCGGCCAGGGGCAACAGTACGTCGGTGATATCGGGGTAGCGACCGGGCTGAAATTGCTGATGCCACTCCAGACTAAAGGTTAGTGCGGCAACCAGCCCCCCACCCAACCAAAGAGAGGGGCGGACCAGCCGTGGTGGCGTCGCCAGCTTGACCAGGATAGCTAGGGCGAAGAACGGCCAGAGATTTTCGAGAATCCCGGCCAGTCCCTTGATGTTAGGCAGATACCCTTGGAAGGGAATCCAATTAAAGCTTCGCGGCAGTGCTTCGGGATCGTCCACGGCCAACAGCGCGGACAGGATAAAACCACCCAGAATCGCGATGGCCGCCATCACGGTTCGGTGACGCGGAGGTAGCGTGCGTAGCAAGGGCAAGAGCAGTGCGACGCTAGCCAGTCCGACGAGTGCTTCCAACGACAATTGGCGGCTGACAACTGGCACTTTGAGTAACAACACGATGAACGCACTCGCCAGGAAGACCCGTAGCACCGGGACTCCAGGCCGAGAGATAGCCGTGACCAGCAGGCCCAGGCCGGTCAGATTCAGGATATAACGCAGGGCGGCCAGCGCGTCGAAGGGCATCTGACCCGCGAGGGTTTGCAGTAGCGGGGTAAGACCGTGATAAAGGTTGCCAACGCCCAGAGAGGGTGCCAGTGGGCTCAGTTGTGACAGACTCCACAGACCGAAAGCGATGAGACCCAAGGAGCTGAGAACATCAGGGCGGAACCAGTATCGACGCCATTCCCATAACCAGCGACCGAGCGGCATGTCTGGTTGCAAGATAGCAGCCAGCATTCCACCGAGTACGGTCCCGATCAGGTTGGTGAGCAGGTCGCTCAGCGAAGAAACCCTCACCGGAATATAATTCTGCAGGACTTCGAGGGTAAAGCTGAGGGCACCACCCATCAGTACTGCAACCAGCAGGGCATTCAGGATGCCCAGGAACCGCCGCAAACCCATGACCAACAACAACCCCAACGGCATGTAGACTAAAACGTTGAGGACGAGGTCAGTAAAAATCAGTCGCTGCCCAAACTCGGGTCGCAAAAAATCCAGCAGGGGCACCTCAGCGTTCTGCCATCGATCGAGCGGAAATAGACTGCCATAGACAATCAGTAATCCGTAAGTGGCTGCCAGGGTTAGAAAAGGTTTGGCGCGCATCAGATTCGGTCAGTGGACGAAGCTATTTGAAGGAACAGGCTTTCACGCCCGCCCAATCTCCCCCAGCGCGATCTCCATCTCCGGCGGGGCCAGCGGCCCCACCCGATCCAGTT
>REEE01000127.1 GCA_007695245.1 Candidatus Competibacteraceae bacterium
CGTGCAGGGCGATATCGGCGATCGGGCGCTGGTGGACCGGTTGCTGCGGGAACACCACATCGACACCATCGCCCACTTCGCCGCCGAAAGCCATGTGGATCGGTCCATCACCGGGCCGGCGGCCTTCGTGCAAACCAACCTGGTCGGGACGTTCACCCTGCTGGAAGCCGCCCGCGCCGCCTGGCTGGACGGCAAGACGGCGGAGGGCCGCCGGTTCCATCACATTTCGACCGATGAGGTCTACGGCACGCTCCAGCGCGACGACCCGCCGTTCACCGAAACCACGCCCTACGCGCCCAACTCGCCCTACTCCGCCTCCAAGGCCGGTTCCGATCACCTGGTGCGGGCCTATTTCCACACCTACGGCCTGCCGGTGGTCACCACCAACTGCTCGAACAACTACGGCCCCTTCCAGCACGGCGAGAAGTTCATCCCGACGGTCATTCGCTCCTGCCTGCGGCAACAACCGATTCCGGTCTACGGCGACGGCAGCAACATCCGCGACTGGCTGTACGTCGAGGACCACTGCCGGGGCATCGACGCCGTGATCCGCCGGGGCCGGCCGGGCGAGACCTATAACATCGGCGGCGGCAACGAATGGGCGAATCTCGCCATCGCCCGGCTGATTGGCCGGTTGCTCGACGAACGCCGCCCGGAACACGCGCCGCACGAACAGCTCATCACCTTCGTCACCGACCGGCCCGGCCACGACTGGCGCTACGCCATCGACGCCGGCAAGATGGACCGGGAACTCGACTGGCACCCGCGGGAAACCTTCGAGACCGGCCTCGCCAAAACCGTGGACTGGTACCTGCGACGCCACGCCGCCGATCCCGCCTGGGGCGGCATGGCGAGCGGATCATGAACCTTCTGCGCCTCGGTCGCTGGTTGGTGGTCGGCGGCGGCGCGCTCGCCGCCCTCGGCATGATCACCGGCTTCATGACGATGCTCGGCGACGAACAGCGCTACGTCCTGAACCTGCTGGGACTGGTGCCGGTCGGAGTGTTGTCGGCGTTCTGCGGCGTCATCCTCGTCGTCATGACCGAGCCGCGCGGCCGCGAACCGCCCGCCGAACCCGAACCGCCCCATTCTCCCGACTCCGACCGATCCGAACCTTCTGAACCTTCCGAGAAGCCATGACCCATCCCGCCTTTCAGCACCTGCGCAGCCATCCCATTCCCGCCCTGCGGCTGGAATTCCAGGAATACCGCCATCGCGTCACCGGCGCCCGGCACTTGCATCTGGCCGCCGACGATCCGCACAACGCCTTCATGGTGGCCTTCCTGACCGTGCCCCAGGACTCGACCGGCGTGGCGCATATCCTCGAACACACCGCCCTGTGCGGCAGCGAGCGTTATCCGGTGCGCGATCCGTTCTTCATGATGATCCGCCGCTCGCTCAACACCTTCATGAACGCCTTCACCAGCAGCGACTGGACCGCCTATCCCTTCGCCAGCCAGAACAAAAAGGATTTCAACAACCTGCTGGAGGTGTATCTGGACGCGGCGTTCTTCCCGCTGCTGGACCCGCGCGACTTCGCCCAGGAAGGCCACCGGCTGGAATTCGCCCGGTCCGACGATCCCACCTCGGAACTGGTGTTCAAGGGCGTGGTGTTCAACGAAATGAAAGGCGCGCTCAGCTCGCCGACCCAACGGCTGGGCCAGGATTTGCACGGCCGGCTGTTCCCGACGATCACCTATCATCACAACAGCGGCGGCGATCCCGAACGGATTCCCGATCTCACCCACGAACAACTCAAGGCGTTCCACGCCCGTCATTACCATCCGTCCAACGCCCTTTTCCTGACCTTCGGCGATATCCCCGCCGCCGAGCATCAGGACCGCTTCGAGACGCTGGCTCTCCACCGGTTTCAGGCGCTGCCGCTCGATCTGGCCATTCCTGACGAGCGCCGCTACACCGCTCCGCTCGTCGCTCTCACCCACTATCCTCTCGATGCCAGCGAAGATCCCCAGGACCAGACCCACATCGTGCTGGGCTGGCTGCTGGGACCGATCACCGATCCGCTGGCGACGCTGCGGGCGCGGCTGTTGAGCGACGTGCTGCTGGACAACAGCAGTTCGCCTCTGCGTCATGCCCTGGAGACCACCGAACTCGGCGAAGCGCCCTCCCCGTTGTGCGGTTTCGATACCTCGACCCGGGAGGCGACCTTCGTCTGCGGGTTGGAAGGCTCCAATCCAGAACACGCCGAAGCGGTCGAGGAACTGGTGTTTGAAGTGCTGCGCCAGGTCGCGGCCGAAGGCGTTCCCCAAGAGGCGGTGGACGCCGCCCTGCATCAACTGGAATTGAGCGAGCGGGAAATCACCGGCGACGGATTCCCCTATGGACTGCGCCTGCTGCTGGAAGCGCTGACGCCGACGATGCACGGCGGCGATCCGCTGTCGGCCCTGGACAGCGATCCATTGCTGGAACAACTGCGTGGGGAAAGCCGCGCGTCGGATTTCATTCCCGACCTCGTCCGGCGCCTGTTGCTGGACAACCCGCATCGGGTACGGCTGACCATGGCCCCCGATCCGGAACTGGCCGCGAACCAGGCGGCGGCCGAGCGCCAGCGGCTGGCGGCCCTCCGCGCGGCCTTGGCCGAGGCGGACCAGGCCCGGATCGTCGAGCAGGCGCGCCTGCTGGCCGAACGCCAGAACCAACCGGACGACCCTGAATTGTTGCCCAAGGTCGGTCTGGCGGACGTGCCGCTGGAACTCAAAATCCCCGAGGGCGTCGCCCGGCCGGTGGGCGATCTGCCCGCCACCTGGTACGCCCAGGGCACCAACGGCATGGTCTACCTGCAAGCGGTGCTCGATCTGCCGGCGCTGGAACCCGACGAACTGGATCTGCTGCCGCTGTTCTGCGCCTGCCTGACCGAAGTCGGCAGCGCCGGCCGGGATTACCGCGTCACGCAGGCCCGGCAGGCGGCGGTGACCGGCGGTCTCAGCGCCCGCGCCCTCGTGCGCGGCGGCGTGGATGACGTGCATCAGACCCGAGGCGTGCTGGTGCTGGCCGGCAAGGCGCTGGCCCGGAATCAGGCCGCTCTGGCGGACCTGCTCTGGGAAACCCTGACCGACGCCCGCTTCGACGAACCGCCGCGCCTGCGCGAGCTGATCGCCCAGTTGCGCGCCCACCGCGAAGAAGGGATCACCGACCACGGCCACCTGCTGGCGCTGGCCGCCGCCAGCGCGGGTTTGAGTCCGGTCGCGGCGCTCAATCATCGCTGGGACGGGCTGGAAGGCTTGAAAAATCTCAAGACGCTGGACGATGCGCTGGACGACGCCGAAGCGCTGGCCGCCTTCGCCCACCGACTGGAGCGGTTGCGCGACCGACTGCAATCCGCACCCCGGCAACTGCTGGCCGTCAGCGAAGCCGAGCGGCAGACCGACATCGCCGCGGCGTTGGCCGCCCGCTGGCAAGACGCCAGCGCGGCGGCGGCGGAGCCGTTTGCACTCGTCGCCCCGGACGCACAACCGCCTCGGCAGGGCTTTCGGGTCAACACCCAGGTGAATTTCTGCGCCAAGGCCTATCCCACCGTCGCGCCCAACCATCCCGACGCCCCGGCCCTGCACGTACTGGGCGATTTTCTGCGCAACGGCTACCTGCACCGGACCATCCGCGAACAAGGCGGCGCCTACGGCGGCGGCGCGGGTTACCATCCCGACGGCGGCGCGTTTCGCTTCTATTCCTACCGCGATCCCCGCCTGGCGGACACCCTGGCCGATTTCGACCGGGCGCTGGACTGGCTGCAAACTCACGATCATCCGGCCCGAACCCTGGAAGAAGCCATCCTGGGGGTCGTCGCCGCTATCGACAAACCCGGTTCGCCGGCCGGCGAGGCCATCGGCGCGTTCTTCGGCACCCTGTTCGGGCGGACCCCGGACCAGCGCCGCGCCTACCGGCAACGGGTGCTGGGCGTGACCCTGGCCGACCTGCAACGGGTCGCGGCGGTCTATCTCCAACCGGAGCAGGCCCGATGCGCCGCGCTCAGCGACGCGCGAACGCTGGCGGAACGGACCGACTGGACGATCGTCGCGATCTGAGCGGGGACCCTCGGCGGATCCCGATTCCGCATCGGGGGTTAAATCGTTGCGCCATAGGGTTATAATGGTGCGCGGTTCCAGGCCGAACCGGACGACCGATCTAAAAACACCGTGGGCCGCCCATAAAAACTCAAGGACTTATTCATGGCCAAAGCGCCCCCACCCTCGCGCAACCGCCTCGACAACCTGCCCACTCGGGAATTGATCGCCCGTGGCGAGACTCTGGTATCGGCCCACGACTACAAGGACGCCATCGACGTCTACAAACTGCTGCTGAAGCGCGAGCCGCAAGCCGAGGCCGGCTGGCGGGAATCGCTGGCCACGGCCTATCTGGAGCGGGCCCGGCAACTGGCGGGGAAAGCCATGTACCGGGAAGCCGCCGTACTCTGGGAAAATCTCCCCAACCTGTGCGGCCAGACCCCGCACCCCGAAGACTACATCGACTGGCTCTTAAGCTCCGGCCAGCACGCCAAGGCCATGCGCGCCTACGTCGCTCATGCGGCGGATCGCTCTCCCGCCGAGACCGCCGAACTCGAAACCAGACTGGCGGCCCTGGCGCTCTCCGGACAGAAAGAGGTGCTCCAGGCGCTGCCGCCGGACACGCCGCTGCGGCAGCATCTGAACGCCGCTCAGGCGGCGCTGCGCGCTTACACGCAGGACGAACCCGAGGATCGGGTGCGCGATGCGCTGAAAAACATTTCCATCCGCTCCCCGTATCGGGACTGGCGGCAAGTGTTGGCGGCGTTGCTGAAGCTGGAAACCGCTCCAGCCGAGGCCTTGGCCCTGGTCGAGCGCATCGCGCCCGATTCTCCCTATCAAAGTCTGGTCGAAATCGTCCGCGCCTGCGCCGCCGCCGAACCCGCCCGCGCTTTGCTGGCGCTCGACCCCATCCAGCGCGAGTTGGCCGGCAGACTGCTCGGTCTGGACCAGAAACAGCTGAAGCTGCTCAAGGACTGGACGCGGCTCGGCGTTCATCCCAACGACAAAACCTCGTTCGACTTTATTATCGCCAACCAGGCGACACTGGACGCGGAATCCGCCCGCCGCGCCGCTCTGGCCCTGCTGCCGGCGTATCCCGCGGGATTGAAAATCCATACCCGCGTGTTCGGCCCCTTATCGCCGTTCGAGGCGGCCCGCCTGCAAGCGTTGCGCGCGGAACGGGAAGGAGAGATCGAGCGGGCGCTGCGCGGCTGGCACACCTGCGCCGAACATCTGATCCAGGACGCCGGCAACCCCGACAGTCGGCTGGGGGCGGCGCTGATCCTGCGCCACATGGCGGAACTGGCGGAAGATGAAGATCTCGCCTGGGGCGAAACGCCGAAAACGCGCGATTATCTGGAGCAAAGCCTGCGCCTCGACCCCGACGACCGCGACGTCTACCTGAAACTGGCCAAACTGTGCCGGGAAGCCGGCGATGACAAGGAATACCACCAGTGGGTGGAACGCGCCGTCAAGCAATTTCCCGACGAGCCCCAAATCCTGCTGGCCGCCGTGGAAACCGCCACGGCCCGCAAGGCGTACAAGAAAGCCGCCGGGTTCGCCGCCCGGGTGCTGGAGCTGGACCCGATCAATCCCAAGGCCCGTTCCATCCTGATCAACGCCCACCTGGCCCACGCTCGCAAACAGATTCTGGCGGGTAAATACGCGCTGGCGGACAAGGAGCTGGACAGCGCCGGACGGCTGGAACGGGACAACGCCCGCACCGGCGTCGTCGAACTCAACCGGGGGCTGCTGGCGTCCCGGCAGCGCCAGCCCGAGCGCGCCCGCCAGCAGCTGCGCGAAGGCGTTCGTCTGGCCGGCAGCCCCGTTCTGGCCTGGCTGCGCCTGGCGGTGGAAGCGGAACGCCTGGACCTGGACCCGTCGGCTTTCCAGCGCGACCTGGAACTCGGCAACCCGCGCAAGCTGGCCGCCGACCGCGCCGATGTGCTGGCGTTGACCCGCGCGGTCAACGCCTATCGCGAGGAAGGCTTCGACGATCTGGGCTCGATTCTGCGCGACTTGGAACGACCGCTGAAACATGCGATCCAGCGGTTGGACCAGGAAGACGATCTCGCGCTGGTCTGCGAGTGCCTGCACGAGGTACCCTGCCACGAACTGCTGGAGACGGCCGCCGCCCGGGCGCTCGAACTCCACCCGGGCCAACCGCTGTTCGTTTATTACCTGATTTACGGCCGTGCCGAAGGCGATATCGACGATGTCAAGGACCGCGATTACGATCGCCTGGAAAGGGCGCTGGAACAGGCCAAGGCTGTTAAGGACCACCGCGCCGTGACCGCCATCAACCAGTTTTTCAGTCAGGGGGGGTTCGGCTCGCCCTTCGCCCGGTTGGGCGGCCCGCCGCCGATGCCGCGGAAAATGCAGCGCGAGATGGAAGAAATCCGCGAGCAATTGCAGCAACTACCGCCGGCGCTGCGCGGCCAGATGCTGGACGCCATCCTCGACGACCTGCCGCCCGACGATGACTTCCCACCGGAAATTCAGCGCGCGCTGATGAAGCTCATGTTGCTCGGCGGTGAGGGTCTCGGCGATATTCTGGATGGAATGCCGGACTTCCCCCCACCTCCGCGCGGCCGGGGCGGACGCCACAAACGCCGGAGCTGATCATGTCGAACCCATTCGCCGTGTTGGGCGTCGAGGAAACCGCCGCCGACGACACCATCAAGAAAGCCTATTTACAACGGGTGCGCGAGCATCCTCCCGAACGGGATCCCGAACGCTTCCAGGTCATCCGCGCCGCGTATGAATCGGTCAAGACCCGGCGGGGCCGCCTGCGCCATCGGCTCTTTCAGCAGGAACCGCCGGATCTGGCCGGACTGGCGGCGGCCGCCCTGCAACCCGGCCCGCGCCACCGCCCGTCCGACTCCCAATTGCGACAGATGCTGACTCATCGTTTGACCGGCTCCAAATAAAGATGTCTCATGGATAACGAAACCACCGAACGCCTGCTGGACCGCTTCCGCGCCTACCTGGACGATGCACCCGAACCCGATTCAAATGACGAGGCGGGCGCGGCGGCGGAGCGGCGCACCGATCTGTACTCGCTGTTCGCCGAACTGGCGGCGCTGAAAAACGAAGTCCGACTGGAATCGCGCCAGGTGAAGACCGCGCTCGACGAATTCAAGTCGGTGTTTTCAACCCTGCACGCCAGTCAAAACCAGCTCACCGGCGAACTGGATCGCACCCGCGCGGCGCTGCCGGAACAGCGCAAGGCCGGGTTGCGGCCCGTGCTGTTGGAATTGCTGGAACTACGCGACCGCCTGGAAGCCGGCTTGCAAGCCCTGCAAAACCACCGGCCGTCCCTGCTGGGCCGGCTGGGCGGGCGCGAACTGGCGCTCATCCGGGCCGTTACCCAAGGGCAGGACATCAGCCTGCGCCGGCTGGAGCAGATTCTGAGCGCCCAGCAGGTCGTCGCTCTGGCCGCGCTGGGCCAACCGCTCGACCCGCACACCATGCGCGCCGCCGAGGTCGAGCACCGCGCCGAGATCGCCAACGGCGTCGTCACCGAAGAATTGCGCAAGGGGTATCTCTGGCAAGACGAACTGCTGCGTCTGGCCGAAGTCAAGGTCAATCGCCAACCGGAGCCCCCCATCGAACTCCCACCATCCTCCACCGAAACGGACGCGAATCGCGAACATGGCTGAAAAAATCATCGGTATCGACCTGGGCACCACCAACTCCGAAGTCGCGGTGGTGGAAAACGGCCAAGTCACCGTCATCGACATCACGCCCGGTCACCCCATCCTGCCCTCTTTCGTCGGCTTGGCCGACGACGGTTCGATCCTGGTCGGCGAGCCGGCCAAGAACCAGTATGTTCTCTACCCGGAACGCACCGTCAAATCCATCAAGCGGCGGATGGGCAGCGCCGACCGGGTCGAACTCGGCGACCAAAGCTACACGCCCCAGGAAATCTCCGCGATCATCCTGCGCCGGCTGAAAGCCATCGCCGAGGCGCATCTGGGCGAACCGGTGCATAAAGCGGTGATCACCGTGCCGGCCTATTTCTCCGACGCCCAGCGGCAGGCGACCCGGGAAGCCGGTGAAATCGCCGGGCTGGAGGTGGCGCGGATCATCAACGAACCCACCGCCGCCGCGCTGTCCTACGAGGCCAACCATCAGGGCCACAAGAAGGTTTTGGTGTACGACCTGGGCGGCGGCACCTTCGATGTGTCGGTGGTCGGCATCGAGGACAACGTGGTCGAAGTACTGGCCAGCCACGGTAACAATCATCTGGGCGGCGACGATTTCGACGCCAAGATCGTCGACCACCTGGTCGCGCACCTGCAAGCGCAAGGCGCGGACCCGACGGCCTCGCGCCGGGCCATGGCCCGTATCAACCGGGCGGCGGAAACCGCCAAGATCGCTCTGTCCGATCAACCCTATGTCCGAATCGAGGAAGAATACCTGCTGGAGCGGGACGGGACGCCGGTCAACCTGGTGCTGGAACTGGCCCGGCACGACTACGAGGAGATGATCGCCGGCTACATCGACGAGACCCTGGAAGCGGTCCACATCGCCTTGAAGGGTGCCGAACTCACGGTTTCGGACCTCGATGAGGTGCTGCTGGTGGGTGGTGCCACCCGGACGCCGATCATCACCGAGCGGCTGGAGAACGATTTGGATTTGGAAGTGCGCGCCGAGGTCAATCCCGACCTGTGCGTCGCCACCGGTGCCGCCATTCAGGCGGGGATGCTGGCCGGGGAATCGGTTTCGGCGGTGCTGGTGGATATCACGCCCTACACGTTCGGCACCAGCGCCGTGCATGAATTGAACGGGATGCCCTACCCGTTTTACTACGTGCCGCTCATCCATAAAAACACCCCGATTCCAGTGACTAAGAGCGAGGTGTTCTATACCATGCACGACAACCAGAAAGCGGTGAACGTGCATGTCTATCAGGGCGAGGACCAGGATGCCTTGAACAACATCGAGCTCGGTCAGTTCACGGTGGAAAATCTGAGCAAGGTCCCGTCCGGAAATCCGATCATCCTCCAGTTTGCCCTGGATCTGAACGGCATCATGCAAGTGTCGGCGCGGGAGAAGAACACCGGGCTGGAAAAATCCATCCGCATCGACAACGTGCTGGCGCGGTTCGCGGAAGGCGAGCTGCAGACCGCCCGGGAGCGGGTCGACGCCTTGTTCGCCGACGTCGAAGCGGGCGATGCGGCCAGACGGGTCGGACCCGCGGGCGCCACCGACCACCAACTCACCGCCCAAGCCCGGGCGCTGGTGGAAAAAGCCGAACGGTTGCTGGACCAAGCCAGCGACGACGATCGCGAGGATCTCATCAATCTGATCGAACAGATCAAGGACGCGCTGGCTGGAGAAAATTTCACCGCTCTGCGCGAACCGATGGCCGAACTGTCCGACCTTCTCTTCTATCTGGAGTCGTGATGGAACGTTGTCCGGTCTGCCGCGCCCGTTGCAAGGGCGACCCGACCTGCCACCGCTGCGGCGCGGACCTCGGCGTCTTGCTGGATATCGAAGTGGAAGCCGCCGCGCTGGAGCGACGGGCCGTCCGCCTGCTGGGGAGCGGCGAACTCGTCGAAGCGCGGCGGACGGCCGAGCGCGCGCTGGCGCTCCAATACCGTCCCTTGACCTGCGTCGTGCGGGATTTCGCCCGCCGGGAACTGATCGCCGGGGAGCAGCGGAGGATCGAACTTCTATTACAATAACCGCCGGTGCGGGAAAGCGCATCGCCCGATCCAGAGGAACCGCCGCCATGGAAATCTTCGTCTATCACACGCCCGATCAAGTCCCTGACACCGGTAGAACCGCGCGCAAGGGTGGCCTCCAGCTCGACCTGCCGGCCTGCGCCATCGTCATCGACGTATTGCGCGCCACCACGACGATGGCGACGGCCTTGCAATCCGGGGCGGAGGCCATTCAGGTTTTCGACGATCTCGACGACCTGTTTCGGATCAGCAAGCGCTGGCCGGCGGAACGGCGGTTGCTGGCCGGCGAACGCGGCGGCGAGAAGCTGGAGGATTTCGACCTCGGCAATTCACCCACCGAATGCACGCCGGAGCGGGTCGGCGGCAAACGCCTGTTCATGAGCACCACCAACGGCACGCGGGCGTTGGAACGGGTGCGCATGGTCCCCATCCTGCTGACGGCGGCGCTGACCAATCGCGCGGCGGTAGTACGCTATCTGCTGGAGGAGCAGCCCCACACCGTCTGGATCGTGGCGGCCGGCTGGCGGGGCGGGTTCTCGCTGGAGGACACCCTGTGCGCCGGGGCCATCGCCTGCGCGCTCGAGGTCGAGCGCGGCAGCGACTGCGCGGGGGACGATGAAGCCATCGCCGCCATGGCCCTGTTCGAGCAGTGGCAAACCCGGCTGCCGCAGGTGCTGCGTTACGCCCATCACGGGCGCGGTCTGGCGGCGCTGGGCTGCGAGGAGGATCTGGATTACTGCGCCCGGTTGGACAGCGTCGACATCGTGCCGCTGCAAGTCGAACCGGGCGTGTTAAAGGCGGCTGTTCTGAATTGACGCCGGCGACGGGTCAGCGGAAAAACGCCTGAAAAAACCCGCGCGCGGCGGGTTTGGGCGTCCGGCATGGACGCGGACGGATGGGGGTATGGCGGAGAGAGAGGGATTCGAACCCTCGTTAGAGTCACCCCTAAACAGCATTTCCAGTGCTGCGCCTTCGACCGCTCGGCCATCTCTCCGAAAAGCTCAATTCCGAATCGAATACTATCAGGACTTTCGCTTTCCGTCATTCCCGCGCCAGCGGGAATCCAGTCACCGACTGAAAAGACGGAATACTCGTTTTCACGGGTATGACGACACCCCGTCGATCGGCGAAAGTTCTGGCGATAATGGCAACCGCCAAGCCGGACCAGCTGTCTCGACTCGACGCCTTGCCATAACCCCTACAGCCCCTTCATGCTCAAGCGGATGCGGCCCTGGCGGTCGATTTCCAACACCTTGACCTTGATCGTATCGCCGATCGCCAGCTTGTCGCTCACGTTCTGCACCCGCTCCTCGCAGATCTGCGAGATATGCACCATGCCGTCGCGGCCGGGCAGAATAGTGACGAAGGCGCCGAAGTCCATAATCCGAACCACCTTACCCTCGTAGATCTGGCCGACTTCCACATCGGCGGTGATCTGCTCGATCCGGCGGCGGGCCTCGTCGCCGGCGGCCTTGTCCACCGCGGCGATCTTCACCACGCCGTCGTCGGTGATATCAATCGTCGCCCCGGTTTCCTCGGTGATGGCGCGGATGGTGACGCCGCCCTTGCCGATCACGTCGCGGATCTTCTCCGGGTTGATGCGCAGCGTGGTGTAGCGCGGCGCGTAGGCGGACAATTCCTGACTGGGATGGGTGATGACCGCGCCCATCTGGTCGAGAATGTGCAGCCGCCCGTCGCGGGCCTGCGCCAGCGCCTGTTCCATGATCTGACGGGTGATGCCGTCGATCTTAATGTCCATCTGCAGGGCGGTGATCCCCGCGGCGGTGCCGGCCACCTTGAAATCCATGTCGCCCAGATGGTCCTCGTCGCCGATGATGTCGGTCAGCACCGCAAAGCGGTCGCTGTCCTTGATCAGACCCATGGCGATACCGGCCACCGGGGCCTTGATCGGCACCCCGGCATCCATCAGCGCCAGGCTGGCACCGCACACCGAGGCCATCGAACTGGAGCCGTTGGATTCGGTGATTTCCGACACCACTCGCACCGTGTACGGAAACTGCTCCGGTGGGGGCATCACCGCCTGCACGCCGCGTTTGGCCAGCCGGCCGTGGCCGACTTCGCGACGCTTGGGGCTGCCGACCATGCCGATCTCGCCGACCGAATAGGGCGGGAAATTGTAGTGCAGCAGAAACGGCTGGCGATATTCGCCCTCAATGGCGTCGATGATCTGGGCGTCGCGGTCGGTGCCGAGGGTGGTCACCACCAGCGCCTGGGTCTCGCCGCGGGTGAACAACGCCGAGCCGTGGGTGCGCGGCAGAACGCCGACCCGAATGGTGATCGGTCGCACCGTGCGGGTATCGCGGCCGTCGATGCGCGGCTGACCGGACAGGATACCTCCGCGCACGACCTGTTTTTCCAGAGTCGAAAAGGCGCTTTCAATGGCCTGCGCGGTCCAGCGCTCCGATTCCTGGGCGGTCAGTTGCGCGATCAGTCGATCGTGAATCTCCCGCACCCGCTGCTGGCGGGCCAGTTTTTCGGGCATCTGATAGGCTTCGATCAGCGCCGTTTCGGCGGCGGCGCGGGTCGCCTGGGCCAGCATCTCGTCACCGGCCGGCGGCCGCCAGTTCCAGCGCGGCGCGCCCGCCGTCGCCACCAGATCGTTGATGGCGTGGATCGCGGCCTGCATCTGCTCGTGGCCGAACATCACCGCGCCCAGCATGACCTCTTCGGACAGCTCCGCGGCTTCGGATTCCACCATCAATACCGCCCGCTCGGTGCCGGCCACCACCAAATCCAGTTGCGAGGTCTTGATGTCGGCGCGGGACGGATTGAGCAGGTATTGGCCGTCGCGATAGCCCACGCGGGCCGCGCCGATCGGGCCTTCGAACGGGACGCCGGACAGCGCCAACGCCGCCGAGGCCCCGATGAGCGAGGGGATATCCGGGTCCACCTGCAAGTTCAGGGACAACACGGTGGCGACGATCTGCACTTCGTGGGTGAACCCATCCGGAAACAGCGGCCGCAGCGGGCGATCCAGCAGCCGGGCGGTCAATGTTTCACTCTCGGACGGGCGACCCTCGCGCCGGAAGAAACCACCGGGAATGCGGCCTGCCGCATAGGTGCGCTCCTGATAATCCACCCGCAGCGGCAGAAAATCCCGGCCTTCCTGGGTTTCCTTGGCGGCGACCACGGTGACCAGCACCACGGTGTCGGCCATGTTGACCAAGACCGCGCCGCTGGCTTGCCGGGCGATCTCGCCGGTCTCCAGGGTGACGGAGTGCTGGCCGTACTGAAAGGTTTTCTTGATGGGGGTCACGGAAGCATCCTGTGCGAAAAACCGAGGGAAGGCCTCACCGGCGCAGGCCGAGGCGGCTGATCAGACTTTGATAGCGTTGCAGATCTTTCCTTTTCAGATAGTCCAGCAGCTTGCGGCGCTGGTTGACCATCTTCAGCAGGCCGCGCCGGGAATGGTGGTCCTTCTTGTGCGCGCCGAAGTGCGGCTGCAAGCCATTGATGCGATTCGTCAGCAGCGCGACCTGCACTTCCGGCGAGCCGGTATCGACGGGATCGCGCTGAAAATCCTGCACGATCCGGGATTTTTGTTCGGTGTTGAGCGGCATGTAAAACTCCAGTTCGAATTCGATGAAGCCGTTAAACTTGAATGAAAATACTCACCTTGGCCGAAACAATCAACCAGCAGGTCCCGGAAACCCCGGGCTAGAACAACAGTCGGCGGGGCGCGACCCGGCCATCGTCGAGGATTTCCCCGAGGCCCATGAACCGCTCGTCGTCCTGATACAGACGAACCCAGCCCTGGGTCGGCGCGCGCGGCACCAGCACCGGCTGGCCCTGGCGCAGGTAAAAGGCGACGTCTCCGCTCACCCGCACCGCCGGCCACTGCGCCACGGCGCTGTCCGGAGGCAGCAACAAGACATCCAACGCCGCGCAGTCCTCGGTCGCCCGCTCGCGCAGCGTCTCCAGGGTCACCATTCGCGCCGCGTCGTAGGGTTCCACCGCCGTGCGGCGCAAGGCCGCGACATGCGCGCCGCAGCCCAGCGCCTCGCCGAGATCGGCGGCCAGCGCGCGCACGTAGGTGCCCTTGGAACAGCGCAGCTCGCACTCCAGTTCAGCGTCGTCCAGGCGCAGCAGGCGCAGTTCGTGAACGGTCACCTCGCGGGGCTCCCGCTCGACCTCCAAGCCCTGGCGGGCCAGCTTGTACAGCGGCTGGCCTCCGCGCTTCAACGCGGAATACATCGGCGGCACCTGCTGGATCACGCCCCGGAAATTCTGGAGCGCATCCTCGACCCGCGCGCGGTCCACGCCACTGACCGGTCGGGTCAGAACGATCTCGCCGTCCGCGTCGCCGGTCGTGGTGGTTTCGCCCAGCCGGCAGGTAAACCGATAAGTCTTGTCGGCGTTCAACAGCAGTCCGGCCAGCTTGGTGGCACCGCCCAAACAGAGGGGCAGCAGCCCGCTGGCCAACGGATCGAGACTGCCGGTATGGCCGGCCTTGTTCGCTCGATACAGCCGTTTGACCGCCTGCAACGCCGCGTTCGAGGTCCAACCCACCGGTTTGTCCAGCAACAGCACGCCGCTGATCGCCCGACGGTCGCGCGCCTTCAACCGGGATCCTCCGTATCCGCACTCTCCGGGTCGTCGGGACGCCGGCTGGCGTCGGTGGCCACCGCGGCGTCGATCAGGGCCGACAACCGCGCGCCGTATTCCACCACATCGTCGTAGCGGAACTCCAGTTTCGGCACGGTGCGGATATGCATGCGCCGGCCCAACTCGCGCCGCAGCAACGGCGCGGCGCGGTTGAGTTCGGCCACCCGCGCGGACCGTTCGGCCGGATCGCCCAGCAGGGTGACGTAGATGCGGGCATACGCCAGGTCGCGGCTGACCTCGACGCCGGTCAGCGACACCAGCGTCAATCGGGGGTCGCGCAACTCGCCGCGGATCAGCTCCGCCAGGTCGCGGCGAATTTGCTCGCCGACCCGCCGGGCGCGTGGGGAGGATGGAGGTGCCGATCGAGCCATGGTTCGTCTTTACGCCGCAAGCGGTTTCGTCACTACAGAGTCCGCGTCACCTGCACCCGTTCGTAGACCTCAATGTGGTCGCCTTCGCGGATGTCGTTGTAGTTGCGCACGCCCATGCCGCACTCGGTGCCGGCGCGCACTTCGCTCACATCGTCCTTAAAGCGGCGCAGCGAATCCAGGGCGCCCTCGAAAACCACCACATTGTCGCGCAGCACCCGGATCGGGCTGCTGCGCCGCACCACGCCATCCACGACCATGCAGCCGGCCGCCACCCCGAACTTGGGCGAGCGGAACACGCCGCGCACTTCGGCCAAGCCGATGATCTGTTCCTTGAACTCCGGCTTGAGCATGCCGACCATGGCGTGCTTTATGTCGTCGATCAGCTCGTAGATGACGCTGTAGTAGCGCAGCTTCAAGCCTTCCTCGTCGGCCAGTTTCTTGGCCACGCTGTCGGCGCGCACGTTAAAGCCGATCAGGGTCGCATTCGAGGTTTTGGCCAGATTGACGTCGGATTCGTTGATGCCCCCGACGCCGCTGGCGACGATCTTGACCCGCACCTCGTCGGTGGACAGTCGGTTCAGGGCATCGACGATCGCCTCGGCCGAACCCTGCACGTCGGCCTTGAGCACCACGTTCAGGACGTTGGTCTGTCCGGCCTCGAACTGGCCGAAGACGTCTTCCAGATTGACCGCCTGCTTGGTGGATTGCGCCTCGCGCTGCTTGCCTTGGCGGAACAGGGCGATTTCGCGGGCCTTGCGTTCGTCGGCGACCGCGATCATTTCATCGCCCGCCTTGGGCGTGCCCGACAAGCCGACGATTTCCACCGGGATCGACGGGCCGGCTTCGCTCACCCCCTGACCCGCTTCATTGAGCATGGCGCGGACCCGACCGTATTCGGTGCCGCTCAGAATCATGTCGCCCTTGCGCAGGGTTCCGCTCTGCACCAGGATGGTCGCCACCGGACCGCGGCCCTTGTCCAGGCGCGATTCGATCACCACGCCCTTGGCGGGACCGTCCACCGGCGCCCGCAGTTCCAGCACCTCGGATTGCACCAGAATCTGGTCCAGCAGTTGATCGATGCCCGTGCCGCTCTTGGCGGATACATAGGAGATCAGGGTATCGCCCCCCCACTCCTCGGAGATGACGCCCTGCACGGACAACTCGCTCTTGACCCGCTCCGGATCGGCGGCGGTCTTGTCCATCTTGTTGACCGCCACCACGATCGGCACGTTCGCGGCGCGGGCGTGCTGGATCGCTTCCAGGGTCTGCGGCATCACCCCGTCGTCGGCCGCCACCACCAACACCACCACGTCGGTGGCTTTGGCACCGCGCGAGCGCATGGCGGTGAACGCGGCGTGGCCCGGCGTATCGAGAAAGGTGACCACCCCCTTCGGGGTGCGGACGTGGTAGGCGCCGATATGCTGGGTGATGCCCCCCGCTTCGCCCGCCGCGACCCGGGTCCGGCGGATATGGTCGAGCAGGGAGGTCTTGCCATGGTCCACGTGGCCCATGATGGTCACCACCGGCGGACGCGGCAAGGCTTCGCCGCCGCTTTCAGCGGCCAGCGCTTCCTCCAGGGCGTTTTCCTTGAGCAGCTTGTAGGTGTGGCCCATCTCTTCGACGGCCAGCGCGGCGGTGTCCTGATCGATCACTTGATTGATGGTGACCATCAAACCCATCTTGAGAAACGTCTTGATGACCTCGGTCGCCTTGACCGACATCTTCTGCGCCAGATCGGTGACGCTGATCGTTTCGGGCAGCATCACGTCGCGCACCATCGGCGCGGTGGGCTTGGCGAAACCATGTCGTTGCAACGCTGCCGACGCGGCGGGTTTGGCGCTCTTGGTTTTTCTGGATCGGCGGCGATCGCTCCGGCCCGAGGTGTCCGGCGCATCGCCGCGCCCCGGGCGCGACGGTCGCGCATCGCCGGAGGCACCATCCCGGCGCGGGCCGGCGCTCTCGGTCTTGCCGGGACCGCGGGCCTTGCCGGCACCGCGACCGGGCGCTTCCGGACGCTTCTTGGTCGCCTTGGCGTCCGTCGTCGTCGCCGCCGGCGGCGGCGACCTCTTGGCCCTGAGGTCCGCGTCGGTGGTTCCATCCCGCCGTTGCGCGGCGGTCGGAGTCTGGTCGGCGGGCGCGCGAGTCGCGGGGTCGACGGATCCGGAGCCAACCAGGCTTTCCGCTGGCTGGCGGCGGGCTTCCTCCTCGGCGGCCTGGCGGCGGGCTTCCTCCTCGGCGGCCTTATCCCGCCGTGGCTCCTCGATCTCCTGGGGGACGGGCACCGGCGTCTCGGCGCGGATTTCGACTTCCGTGGAGCGGGCGGTCTCTTCTCCCATGAGGCTGCGTTTGACGTAGGTCCGCTTTTTGCGGACCTCAATACTGACGGTTTTCACCTGCCCGGCCGAGGCACCGACCATCCGGATTTCGCTGTGCGTCTTGCGCTTGAGGGTGATTTTTCTGGGTTCGGTCGCATTCTGGGCCAGTCGGCCACCATGACTCTTGCGCAAGTGCGTCAACAAATCCACCTTCTGTTTTTCCGTGATCGTCGCTTCCACGCCAGCGACCGTGATGCCGGCCTCGGCGAACTGCTCCAACAAGCGATCCACCGGTATGCCGACGACCGTCGCAAATTGCTTGACCGTTACATCCGTCATTGTCCACCCCCAGGACGGCTCAGTCACACCGCCCATCACTGCGAAAACCAAGGCGCTCGCGCCGTCATGATCAATTTCGCGGCACGCTCATCATCCAAACCGGTAATTTCATTCAAGTCATCTACCGACAGCTCGGCCAGATCCTCCATGGTCAAAATCCCTCGACCCGCCAGCGTGAACGCCAAGTCCTCATCCATTCCTTCCATCCCCACCAGATCGTCGGCCGGGCGGGCATCGCCCAACCGTTCCTCGGCGGCGATGGCGCGGGTCAGCAACACGTCGCGCGCGCGCAGGCGCAAACTCTCGACGATTTCTTCATCGAATTCGGCGATTTCCCGCATTTCCTGGGCGGGAACATAGGCGACCTCTTCCAGAGTGGCGAACCCTTCCCGCACCAGAATCGCCGCGATTTCCTCGTCGACTTCCAATTGTTCGACGAACATCCGCTGCACGGCTTCGTCTTCCTGGCCCAACCTGGCTTGCGCCTGATCCCGGGTCATGACATTGAGCGTCCAGCCGGTCAGCCGACTCGCCAGTTGCACGTTCTGGCCGCCTTTCCCGATCGCCTGCGCCAGTTGCCGTTCCTCGCCGACGATGATGTCCATGCAATGATTGTCTTCATCGACGATGATGGACTCGACCTCCGCCGGCGACATGGCGTTCATGACCAGGCGAATCGAATCATCGTCCCACTGCACGATATCCACCCGTTCGCCCGCCAGTTCGTTGGTCACGCTCTGGACCCGCGCACCGCGCATGCCCACGCAGGCGCCGATCGGGTCGATGCGCGCATCCTTGCTCTTGACCGCGATCTTGGCCCGCGAACCGGGATCACGGGCCGCGCCCTTGATCTCGATGAGGCCCTGGTTGATCTCGGGCACCTCCAGGGTGAACAGGGCGCTCAGGAATTCCGGCGCCACCCGGCTGATGAATAATTGCGGGCCGCGGCTTTCGGCGCGGACGTCCTTCAGGTAGCCGCGCACCCGCTCGCCGATCCGGAACGATTCACGGGGAATCAGGTCCTCGCGGGCGATCTTGGCTTCCACATTGCCGCCGACGTCGACGATGACCTCGCCGCGTTCCAACCGTTTGACCACTCCGCCGATCAATTCGCCCTTGCGATGCAAATAGGCGTCCACGATCCGGGCGCGCTCGGCGTCCCGCACCTTCTGGACAATCACCTGCTTGGCGGTTTGGGCGGCGATCCGGCCGCCGAAGTCGGCGTTCTCCTGCGGAATTTCGAGAATGCCGTCAACCTGGATATCCGCCTGGAGGCCGCGGGCTTCAGCCAGCGTCATCTGCCGCTCCGGGCTTTCAATCCGCGCGGCGTCGGTCACCACCAGCCAGCGCCGGTAGGTTTCATAATTGCCGGTGCGCCGGTTGATGGTGACCCGCACGTCGGGATCGCCTTCGTACCGTTTCTTGGCCGCCGAGGCCAGCGCCACTTCCAAGGCGCCGAAAATGACTTCCTTATTGACCCCTTTTTCGTTGGAGACGGCTTCCACCACCAGCAGAATCTCTTTACTGCCTTCTTTGCTGTCTCTACCGCGCATGTCGTTCTGCCTCCCAGCCGGGTCCGTACGCCAGTGATTCCGTGAAGCCGGTACGGCCATCCGGTTTGGTGATCGCCTTGGCTGATGTTCCAGGACCATGGACTCCCATGGGTTTCGGTGTCCTGTCGATCGTCGCCGTCGTTTGCCGTTGACGAGAGCGTAGTTTTCAAACCTGTCCGGTTTGGGTCGAGGCGCTTCAGAGTTCGGGCGCGAGCCGGGCTCTGGCAATCTGCGCGAGCGGCACCCGCCATTCCCGTCCTCCACCATCGACGAGCAGCACCATGTCGCCATCCATCCCGTGCAGGCGTCCGGACAGCTTCCGCCGTCCTTCCAGCAAGGCGTCGAGTTCGAGGCACGCCTCGGAGCCCGCGAAGCGGATAAAGTGTTCGGCCTCGAACAACGGGCGGTCCAGCCCGGGCGAGGAAACCTCAAGGGTGTACCGTTCGGCGATCGGATCTTCAACGTCCAGCACCCCGCCGACCTGATGGCTGACGCGCTGGCAGTCGTCCAGGCTAACTCCGTTCTCGCAATCAATATAAATTCGCAGCAGGGCATTGGCGGGATTGGGATGATATTCCACTCCCACCAGTTCGTAGCCCATGCTCTCCACCACGGTCGCCAAAGTCTGTCTGAGCGCTGGAAGGTTCTGGCGCATTTCGCTCACCGGAAATAAAAAATGGGCCTGCGGCCCACTCATTTGCCTATCCATAAAAAAAGCCCTGGCAGGGCTTCCTTGAATTTGGTAGCGGGGGCAGGATTTGAACCTACGACCTTCGGGTTATGAGCCCGACGAGCTACCGGACTGCTCCACCCCGCATCTGAGAAGGGTAATATAACATTCATTACGAAGGCATTGCAAGCCTTTGGCACAACGCACGCCGGAGCCGGCTCATCCCGCCCCCAACCGCCGCGCGGTCTCGGCCAGTCGGCGACCCAGCGCCCGGCAGATCTGTTTTTCCTCGGCGCTGAGCGCCGCCTGGGACTCCGGTCCCGACCAGTGGCTCGGACCATAGGGCGTGCCGCCGCTCCGGGTCTCGCTCAAGGCCGCCTCGGTATAGGGCACTCCGACCAACAGCATTCCGTGATGCAGCAACGGCACCATCATGCTGAGCAAGGTGGATTCGTGGCCGCCGTGCAGGGTCGAAACCGAAGCGAACACCCCCGCCGGCTTCCCGGACAGCGCGCCGGCCAACCAGAGCCCGCCGGTGGAATCCAGGAAGTATTTGAGCGGCGCGGCCATGTTGCCGAAACGGGTGGGGCTGCCCAGAGCCAAACCGGCGCAGGCGCTCAGATCGTCCAGATTGACATAGGGCGGGCCGGTATCGGGAATTTCGTCCTCGACCGCTTCACAGACCGTCGAAATCGGCGGCACGGTGCGCACTCGCGCGGTCATGCTCTCGACTTCTTCCACGCCGCGGGCCACTTGCCGCGCCATTTCCGCGGTTCCACCAGTACGGCTGTAGTACAGCACCAGAATATCCGCCATCGCCGTGTCGTCCCCACCCAATTATCCGTCACCTTCTGACCGCGAGATTCGCGGATTGTTACGCGCGGCATCCGCTGGCGGATCAGCGGTTATCTTGACGGGTTCGATAACCGGTGCTAGCTTGAGCGAAGAGTTCTCCAAAGTCTTCCGTCCCTGTTGATATAAGCTGATACAGCGGCCTTGCCGCATCCCTGTGAAGCCTTGAGCACTAAAATCACGCGACTGGTTGTCGCGATGCTGGCTTTAGCGGCGTGCGCGACGACCCCTCCGGTTCAGGAGATGAGCGACGCCCGACAAGCCCTTCGCGCGGCCGAGGCGGTCGGCGCGGCGCAGCGGTCGCCCGAGCCCTTTTTGGCGGCTCGGCGTCTGCTTCAAGAAGCACAAACGCAACTGGAAGCCGGCGCTTATCATAACGCCCGCCGCCACGCGCTGGACGCGCGCGCCGCGGCGATTCAAGCCCGCGAGCGCGCGACGAAAAGCCCATCGAAAAGCCCGCTGTCGCCCCCTCCCTAGACCGCTGTTCGCGCGGAACCCCAACCGGTCGAGGCGCCGATCATCATGTTAATTCTCAATCGATTACCGCCATGCCAGCCCTGGGTGCGCACCGTTTGGGCGTTGGTCCTGTTGTCGGCGACCGCCGTGGCCGGCGCTCCGGCCCTACAGTTCACGCTGCCCGATCTCCAGGAGCAACCGGTACGGTTGACCGACTTCCATGGGCGGTGGGTCGTCGTCAACTTCTGGGCAACCTGGTGCGCGCCCTGTGTGGAGGAAATGCCCGAGCTGCAAGCTTTCCACGACGAGCAACGCGACCGCGCCGCGGTCATCGGCGTCAACTTCGAGAGCCGGACCCCGGATAAAATCCGCGCCTTCGTGGACGAATTGGCGATCACGTTTCCGATCGTGCTGAGCGGTGGTCAACCCGTGCCCGGCTTCGATTTGCGAGGGCTGCCCACCACGTTTCTGATTTCCCCCACCGGCGAACTGACCGATACCCATCTCGGTCTGGTGAACGCCGCCATGTTGGTGGAACGTCTCGATGAGTTGGAAGCCGCGGCGGCGCGCTGAGCCAAGGCCGTATACCCGATGACGAGGAGGTTGCTTGAAAACGCTGTGCCTGCGCTGTTATGTCACCGGCCGCGTGCAAGGGGTCGGTTTCCGCTACGCCACCGCCGAAAAAGCCTTGGGACTCGGCGTTCAAGGGTATGTCCGCAACCTGCCGGACCGACGGGTGGAAGTGCTGGTCCGCGGCGAAGAGAAGGCGGTCGGCGCGTTGCGGAACTGGTTGTGGCAGGGCCCGCAACTGGCCCACGTCAACGACGTGCATTGCGAAACTCTGCCCGATCGGGAAATTCACGGCTTTAAAATTGACTGAAGGCGGTTTCCGCCCCTGATTTCCTGAAAAAATTGGCGCGGAGACTTGATTTATCCACAGGCTTGCGCATGAGCGGTGCGGAAGCGTTTCCGCGCCCGACCCTCATTCAAAATTTCAGCCAGATTCCGAGTGTTAAACGCAGCATATTGATAAATATCAAAAAAACACAATGGTTAAAAAGTCATCAAATCGTCATTCTTTCAATGGCGACGCCTAGTTAGGTGCGGCGAGCAAAAGTTATCCACAGAGTTATCCACAGGTTCTGTGGATAACTGTCGGACGAAGCCGATCAGTCCGGGGCGGGTTGCGCCGCGGCCAGTCGTTTCCATACGTCGTCCAACCAGCGATCCCGCGCCAACAGGGTGCTGTCCGGATCGCGCCGGCCGCGATACTCCACCTGTCCGGCCGCCAGATGGCGCTCGCTGATCACGACCCGGTGCGGGATGCCGACCAGTTCCAGATCCGCGAACATCACGCCGGGCCGGACCTCGCGATCATCCAACAAAGCGTCGATGCCCGCGGCCCGCAGCTCCCGATACAGCGCCTCGGCGGCTTCGCGCACCGCAGCGGAGCGGCCGGCGCCAATCGGCAACACCGCCACCTGGAACGGCGCCATCGCCGCCGGCCAAATAATGCCGCGCTCGTCGTGATTCTGCTCGACGGCGGCGGCCACCACCCGCGATACGCCGATGCCGTAACAACCCATGGTCACCGTGACCATCTGGCCATCTTCGCCGAGCACCGCCGCGTTCAGGGCGGCGCTGTACTTCTGACCGAGCTGGAATATGTGACCGACCTCAATGCCCCGCGCGATGGCCAGCGTTCCCCGACCATCCGGACTGGGATCGCCCTCGACCACGCCGCGCAGGTCGGCGACTTCGGGCTCCGGACAGTCGCGACCGAAGTTGACGCCGGTCAGATGCCAGTCATCCTGGTTGGCGCCGGTCACCAGATCGGCCATTTTCGCCACGGTGCGGTCGGCGATCACCACCCCGGCGAAGCCGACCGCGCCCAGCGACCCGGGACCGGCCCCGAACGCGGCGCGGATGGCTTCGGGACCGGCGAAGGCCAGCGGCGTTTTCACTTGGGGGAGTTTCCCCGCCTTGATCGGATTGACCTCGTGATCGCCGCGCACCAGCAGCAGCACCGGCCGCTCGTCGGCACCCTCGACCACCACCGCCTTCACCGTGCGCTCGATGGGAAGGTTCAAGAACGCGCCCAGATCGCCAATGGTCTTGACGCCCGGCGTGTGAACCCGCGCCAACGCCTCCGCCGGCGCGGGCCGTTCGCCGGCGGGTGCCAGCGCCTCGGCCAGTTCGACGTTGGCGGCGTAGTCGCTCGCGGTGGAAAACGCGATGGCGTCCTCACCGGACTCAGCCAGGACGTGGAATTCGTGCGAGCCGCTACCGCCGATGCTACCGGTATCGGCCAGCACCGCGCGGAATTTCAGCCCCAGTCGGGTGAAGATGCGCGCGTAAGCCGCATACATCGCATCGTAGGTCTCCTGCAGGGACGCCGGGTCGAGATGGAAGGAATAAGCGTCCTTCATCAGGAATTCCCGCGCCCGCATCACCCCGAAGCGCGGGCGGATCTCGTCGCGGAACTTGGTCTGGATTTGATAAAAACCGATCGGTAGTTGCCGGTAGCTCTTGATCTCGCGGCGGAACAGGTCGGTGATCACCTCCTCGTGCGTGGGGCCGAAACAGAAATCGCGCTGGTGCCGATCCCTGATCCGCAACAGCTCCGGACCATATTGCCGCCAGCGGCCGGACTCCTCCCACAACTCGGCCGGTTGCACGGCCGGCATCAACACTTCCAGAACGCCGGCGCGGTCCATTTCCTCCCGCACCACCGCCTCGACCTTGCGCAGCACGCGCAGGCCCAGCGGCAGCCAGGTATAGAGGCCCGCCGCGAGCTTGCGGATCAGGCCCGCCCGCAACATGAGTTGATGGCTGGCGACCTCGGCGTCGGCCGGGGTCTCCTTGACGGTGAACAGCGGAAAGTGGGAGATGCGCATGAGATGGGCTCTGGCGAAAACGGTGAAGCGGCGGTGGATCAGGGCTCGCAGAAGTATTCCTGATCCTTGATGGCTCTTTGCAATTCCGCCGCGCGTTGCTCGGCGTCGATGGCGACCCGGTTGCCCTGCTCGTCGGTTTTGATCACCGGTCGGTCGCTCTGCAAAATCTCGACATTCTTTCTGGCGATCTCGCAATTCCTGGCGCGCACCTCCTCGGCCTGCTGCTGGACCTGCTCTTCCTGGGCTTGCCGCCTGGCCTCTTCCTCGGCCAGGGTTTGGGCCAGTTCCTCCTGTTCCCGGGCCAAATCGCGCGCGGCGGCCTCAGCACCCCCGGCGGTTCCGGCCGGTCTGCGCACGGTTTCGTAAGGCGTGCCGGGGGGCGGCGGCAACTCGGAGTATTTCAACTGGCCGTATTCATCAGTCCATTTGTAAATGAACTGCTGGGCTTGAGCCGTCGCCATCCCCCCCCAGAAGACCGCTATCAGCAGGAAACATAGTATTCGTTTCAACATACTCCACCTCCTGTTACCCCGGATGCGGAACTCGCGAGCCGCGCTCCGCCCGGGCGGATGAACGACGGGCCAGGCTCCGCCTCACGGCGGGATTTCGCTGGGAAATAAAGTTGTGTAGTATAGCGACCCCGCAAGACTCGCGCCCAGCGCGTATCGGCGGCTATCATGACAGGTCGCGCCCGCCGGGCGTTACCCCCTCCGCGCGGCGGTGATCCCGCCCAAACGCGGCCCCGGCCCAGCCACTTTCCGGACCCGTCCATGATGCGCCCATACCGGACGAGAGTTTATCTTGCTGTTGCACGGCTTCCCCAACCCCGCTTCACCACGAGGTATCAATCCCATGGAACCCATCACGGGCGCTGAAATTCTGGTCCGCTGCCTGCAAGAAGAAGGCATCAAGCATATCTTCGGCTATCCGGGCGGCGCCGTCCTGCATATTTACGACGCATTGTACGCCCAGGAAGAAGTCCAGCATATTCTGGTTCGGCACGAGCAGGCCGCCATCCACGCCGCCGACGGTTACTCCCGCGCCAGCGGCAAACCCGGCGTGGCGCTGGTCACTTCCGGCCCCGGCCTCACCAATGCCGTGACCGGTATCGCCACCGCCCACATGGATTCCATCCCGATCGTGATCTTTTCCGGCCAGGTGCCCACCGCCTTGATCGGCAACGACGCGTTCCAGGAAGTGGACTCGGTCGGCATCACCCGACCCTGCGTCAAGCACAACTTCCTGGTCAAGGATGTCACCCAGCTGGCGGAAACCATCAAGAAAGCCTTCTATATCGCCACCACCGGCCGCCCCGGCCCGGTGCTCGTGGATCTGCCGAAGGACATCACCATCACCAAGACCGACTTTCACTATCCCAAAAAAATCAAGATGCGGTCCTACAACCCGACGGTCAAGGGACACGCCGGCCAGATCCGCAAGGCGGTGGATCTGATCCTGTCCGCCAAGCGGCCGATGGTCTATACCGGCGGCGGGGTGATTCTCAGCGATGGCGCGGCGGAACTGACCGAACTGACTCAACTGCTCGGCTACCCGATCACCAATACCCTGATGGGACTGGGTGCCTACCCGGCCACCGACCGGCAGTTCATCGGCATGCTCGGCATGCATGGGACCTATGAGGCCAACATGGCGATGCATGGTTGCGACGTGCTGATCGCCATCGGTGCCCGTTTCGACGACCGGGTCACCGGCAAACTCGAAAAATTCTGTCCGACCGCCAAAATCGTTCACGTCGATATCGATCCGTCCTCGATTTCCAAGAACGTCAAGGTGGATATCCCGATCGTCGGTTCGGTGCCCAACGTGCTGCGCGCGATGATCAACGTCATCCGCGACGAGAAGCTCAAGCCCGATGCCGAAGCGCTGGCCCGCTGGTGGCGGCAAATCGATGAGTGGCGGGCCGTCGAATCGCTGCGCTACCAACAAAGCGACGAGGTGATCAAGCCGCAGTACGTGATCGAGAAGCTCTACCAAGTCACGGAAGGCAAGGCGATCATCACCTCCGACGTAGGCCAGCATCAGATGTGGGCGGCGCAGTACTATCACTTCGACCGGCCGCGGCAGTGGATCAACTCCGGCGGGCTGGGCACCATGGGTTTTGGCCTGCCGGCGGCGATGGGCGTCAAGTTGGCCCTGCCCGATCAGGACGTGGCCTGCGTCACCGGCGAGGGCAGCATCCAGATGATGCTGCAAGAACTCTCGACCATGAAGCAATACCAGACGCCGGTCAAGATCGTGAACCTGAACAACCGTTACTTGGGCATGGTGCGGCAGTGGCAGGAATTCTTCTACCAGAAGCGTTACAGCATGTCCTACATGGACGCCCTACCGAACTTCGTGATGCTGGCCGAGGCTTATGGTCACGTCGGGATGCTGATCGAGAAGCCGAGCGACGTGGAAGGGGCGCTGCGCGAGGCCTTTGCGCTGAAGGACCGCACGGTGTTCCTCGATTTCATCACCGATCAGATGGAAAATGTGTTCCCGATGATTCCCGCCGGCGGCGGCCAAAACGAGATGTTGCTGGCCGAACGCGACGAGATGACGTCCACTCATGAAGAAGGGATGGTGCTGGTGTGAACAACAACAATCGTCATTTGATTTCGATCCTCATGGAGAACGAGTCGGGTGCCCTGTCGCGGGTCGCCAATCTGTTCTCGGCGCGCGGCTACAACATCGAGAGCCTGACGGTGGCGCCCACCGACGATCCGACGCTGTCGCGGTTGACCCTGGTCACCTGTGGCAACGAACAGATCATCGAGCAGATCGTCAAGCAACTCAACAAGCTGATCGACGTGGTCAAGCTGGTCGATCTCAGCGAGACCGACGCCATCGAGCGGGAGCTGATGCTGGTCAAGACCAAGGCGCTGGGCGAGCAACGGGCTGAGATGAAGCGGTTGGCGGAAATCTTCGAGGGACGGATCCTCGATGTCACCGATTCGACCTACACCATCGAATTGACCGGCAGCGGCGGGAAGCTGGACCATTTCCTGAGCGCCGTCGAACGGGACGCCATCCTCGAAGTGGTGCGCTCCGGAGCCACCGGCATCGCCCGCGGGCAGAAAGCGCTGCACGTCTGACCCCGGTTCTCTTCCCTCATCGCCGCTGCCAACCGCGATCCAACCGCCCGATACGGGGGTTGGATCGCGGTTCGG